>JAJUJD010000071.1 GCA_029267315.1 Alcaligenaceae bacterium | reverse complement strand
GGGGCAGGGCGTCCCAAATTTCGATTGACTTGGGTACCTTGAAGCCGCTCAGTCGTTCGCGGCAGTACAACAAGAGATTCTCCGGCGTCTCCATTGCCTGTGGTCGCAGTTCAACCACGGCCTTCACCGCTTCTCCCCAGTGCTGCCAGGGGGATATTTACCACCGATGATGTTGTCCACCAGGTCTTTCGCTACTGTCGCGTAAAGTGGGGCAGGGCGTGTCGCGGCGTTTTTTTTGTTTGATGGGGGCAAGCCGAACTTCTCCATGATGTGGGGGCCTTACAAGGCTGATGCCGATTACGCCGACCGATTCTATCTTAGGAGTGTCCCGCGATATCCCCCTCCAGCATCCACATTGCCGCGTGCACGGCATGTAACTGCGTTGTGTCGAACAACGGAAGTACGACATGCTGGGGCTCGACCAAAAGCGAAATTTCGGTGCAGCCCAGTATGACCGCCTGCGCCCCATCCGCCCGTAAGCGCTCAATGATGTCAAGATAAGAAGCCCGGGAATCTTCACGGATGATGCCCTGGCAAAGCTCCTGATAGATGATGTCATGGACTACGGTGCGGTCGTTTTCGTCCGGAATCAGGACATGCAAACCGTGCTGCGCTTCAAGCCGGGCACGGTAGAAATCTTGCTCCATCGTGAAGCGCGTGCCGAGTAAACCGACATGTGTCAGGCCGGCAGTCTTGATGGCAGCAGCAGTCGGGTCGGCAATGTGCAGCAGCGGAATGCGTACTGCAGACTCAAGCTGCGGCGCCACTTTATGCATGGTGTTGGTGCACAGAACCAGACCTTGCGCACCGGCCTGTTCCAGTTTTTGAGCTGCGTCTGCAAGCAGTTCTGCCGCCTCTTCCCACTGACCGGCCCGCTGCAGCTGTTCAATGTCATGGAAGTCAACGCTATAGAGCAGAAGCTTGGCCGAATGCAGCCCCCCCAAACGTGACTTGATAGTCTGGTTTATCTGACGATAGTAGGGAATGGTGGATTCCCAACTCATCCCTCCGAGAAGTCCCAAAGTTTTCATGGCGGCGATAAGTCAACGGAAAGGGTACGTGAACACATGGCTGCGAGTACTGCACGGCCACTTTATGGTAGCTCAGTGGACAGTCAGAGGGTTTCGCGATCGTTGAAACCAAGTGGCGAAGAACGCGATGATCAGCAGCAATTCCGCCAGGTCGCCGCCGTAGTACATCCATTTGGCGGCGCTCTGAATTTCGCTGATGTCTGCTCCCGTACCGCTTGGATACTCATAGCCGAACATGACCTTTCCGAGAATAGAGTGCGCTGCCGTGCCGAGAAACAATACGATAAGACGCGTGATCATTCCTGGGCGGTGCGGGGCAGGGTCGGGGCCAGCGATCGACCAGACAAACAGATACCCCGCCATCAGGAAATGCACATGTATGAACAAGTGCAGAAAGGCGTTATTGAGGCTGTAAGAATAAAGCGGAGTCAAATAAAGCACATACATGACTCCTATATTGAGCATGGCCGCCGTGAACGGGTGAATAACTACGCGTACTGGCCGCGTACCAAGAATCGCGACAATTCTCCGGGCTGTAGCGAGGGATACATTGCGCAGGAGCAAGGTGCCGGGGGCGCCTAAGACCAGGGCCAGGGGAGCAAACATTCCGAGCATCAGGTGCTGAACCATGTGTCCCCGTAGATCACCATGCGCCCAGCCCGATACTGGAGGCGACATTGCCACGATTACCAGAACGATCCCGCTCGTAAAACTGGCGAGCCGCCAATTGCTCCATTGCGACGTGCGTCGGGTCCTGATAACGGCGTGAACGTAGGCACAGAGTAAAGCCGCTGGAACAAAATTAAGCAGCACGAAAATCGCAAGGGGCCCACCAGAGACAGCATGGTGTGCAGCATGCTCCATATCTAGCGGGCTCTGGACGAAGTGGCAGGGGAGCGAGCGGCGCGTGCGCGCCGCAGAATTAGGTAAGCAATCACGAGCAAACAAACGGCGAAGCCATTCCACGCTACGTCGTAAGGCAGCGTGTTTTCTACATAGCGAATCTGATGCAGTCCCAACAGCTTATGGTTCACGACTCCATCAAACAGTTGGAAACCGCCCATTCCGAAGAAGAAGCCTGCTGACGCATGCATGCTGGATAACGCCCGGCGCCCTCGCAAGTCGCCGTACATGAAGAAGCCGAGTACAAAAATAATCAGCTCGGCCGCATGCAGCAGGCCGTCGGAGAGCAGGCCGAATGTGGGGGTGGACCAGTCGAAGAAGTGATGCCAGGCCAAAATCTGATGAAAGACAATTTCATCGACCGCTGCCATAGTGCCGATGCCCAGAAGTATCCCCGTGACCAACGAGCGTTTGGCATCTGCACCAGGAGTTTTATCGGCTTGCATTGGCGCCTCTGGGTAGAAGACAATCCGCGGTGCCTGACCTGACTTGTGAGCAGCGCATGCGCACAGGGCAGGTTCGGCGGGCGGAGGCAAAGAACGGGAGCAACTGTTATTCCTGTGCCATACTGACGAAGGGTCAGCAGAAACCTCCTCACTCGCTTGCGGGCTAGCCTATGGTTGATCCCGGCAGCAATGTGTGCAGCGCTATTGGGGCTGGCATATGTGCTGGTTTTCACACCCCTTGGGTTTCCAGAGTTGGAGGGCGGCAAACACTGGTGGCTATTCGGGGGTGATTCGGACACGGCTCGCGACCTGGTATCGACGATACTGTCAGGCACCATCACCATGACGTCACTGGTGGTGTCCATCACCATGGTCGTGTTGTCTCTGGCGTCCGGCCAGCTCGGCCCCAGACTGATCGACAACTTTCTCCGAGATCGGGAGATACAGGCGGTACTGGGACTCTTTACCGGCACGGTTTTCTACTGCCTGTTTGTTTTGCGAAGCAGTAACGCCGAGCGTGGCGCTAATTCCGTTCCGCATGTTGCCATCACGACGGCCACTGTTCTGGCAATGCTATGCCTGCTTGCATTGCTGTTCTACGTACACAAGATAGCGCGGTCGATCGTTGCTGATACGGTGGTAGCCGAAGTGGCAGACAGTCTCGAAACTGCAATCTTGAGAGAGTCCCGCCATACGCCCTCAAGCCAACCCGACCCAGCGCGTGCGCGGTATGTCCATGCCGTACCGCTTTCTCTGGGCGCCAGCGGCTATGTACAAGTGATTGAGTATGATCAGCTTGTCGAGCTGGCGCACCGAGAAAACATATTGATCGACGTAAAGGTGCGCCCAGGCAATTTCGTCTTGCGTGGTAGCCTTGCCGCGGTAGTGCAATGCAACTCTCGCGTGTCAGATAAGGCAGAGGAGAAGATCCAAGGCGCTTTTACGATTGGGCAGGAAAGGACACCGACCCAAGACCTGGAATATTCCGTGCGCCAGCTGGTTGAGATCGCTGTCCGCGCACTCTCGCCGGGCGTAAACGACCCCTTTACAGCAATTGCCGTAATAAATCGGCTTGCCAGTGCACTTGAGCTTGCTGCCAATAATGCCGTTTCGGTCACGCACCACGCCGACGACGAGGGCAACTTGCGTGTAGTGGCTGTTGCATCAAGCCTTTCCGATTTGTTTGACACCGCACTGAATCAGATCAGGCAAGCGGCCAGTCGTACCCCTGCAGTGCTTATACAGTTGGCTCAAGTTTGCATTCAACTTGCTTCCGTATTGCCCGATGCCCACTCTTGTTCGTCTTTGCAGAGGCACGTGCAAAAAATTTCGCGAGCGGGTCGACGCTATATTGAAGACCCTGCAGATCGGGCAGACTTTAGCTCGGCCATTGAGCGCGCTCAACGGATACTCAGTTCGCGAAAATCCTGCCATGGTGAAGAGGCCGCCGGGGCTGGCGAACCAGCACCCCGGCGTGTCTAGTGTGGCTTAGTGCCCTGAATTAGGATCAATCTTTTCCTTGGAATGGAAGATCTCCGGATTCTCCGGCCCGGTCACTTCGAGGATGCCAGAAAGCCCCTTTTCGGCGCGGGACAGCGCATGGTCCACCAAGATGTAATTGCCCGGCACATCGAGCTTGAACTCCACCATGGTGGCGCCACCCGGCGGGACGAGCGTCGTCTGCACATCAGTAAGCGGTGGGCTGGTCAACGAACCTTGGTTGTAAACCTTGTCAAAGATCTCGCCAATGACGTGGAAGCTCGAGGTTAGGTTCGGGCCGCCTACCCCGAAGAAGATCCGTACGGTCTCGCCTACCTGTGCCTTCAGCTTGTAAGGGCCGGTCAGGGCATCCATGGTGCCGTTGAACATCATGTGCTCCGGCTTTTCATCCAGCAACTTCTCAAGTGAGAATTCCTGATGCCCCGGTGCACCATGCTTTTGCGCGGTGTAAAGCTCACCTTGCATGATGTAGAACTCCCTGTCGACCGGCTCTAGTCCACCTTCTGGCTCGACGAGAATCATGCCGTACATCCCGTTGGTGATATGTTGAGCCACCATGGGAGTCGCGCAGTGATATACGTATAGGCCCGGCTGCAATGCCTTGAAGGTAAAGCTCTTTGTCTGGCCAGGCGCCACCTGAGTCACCGCAGCACCGCCCCCTGGGCCTGTCACGGCGTGAAAGTCGACGGAGTGAATATGCTGCGAGTCTTCAGCGTTCTTAAGGTTGATGGTTACCGTATCGCCCACCCGTACCCGGATGAATGGGCCCGGCACTTTGTTGTCGAAGGTCCAATAACGGTAAGTGCTTCCGGATGACAACAAGCCAACAACTTCCGTGGTTTCCATGTCCACAGTCAGCTGCTTCGCTTCGCGCTTGCCAACGGGTGTGCCCACCTGGGTAGGATCCATCGCCACGTCGAGCCCTTCAAGGCTTGCCTTTTGGCCAGGTTCGCCGACGATCAATTTTCCGAACATACCCGCCGCCTTATGGCCCGGGAGAGTACAGAGATATTCAAACTCCCCGCTCTTGGTGGCCCGAAATACCACGGCCGTGGCAGCGCCCTTGCCCGTGATATTGTCCGACTTCACGTTGAACTCAGGTACGGCGATATCGTGAATAGCCCCGTCATCGTTCACCAGGTTGATTTGCACCACCGCCCCTTCTGGAACACGCAGATCGGGGTTTACCTGATCTGTGATCTCGCCGGTGACGCCAATAAATACTAGTTTTCCGTCGGCGATGCTGGTGCGTAGCGTGAACACGACGTCGGCTTGATACGCGACATCTTGCGGGCCTTCAGTAGTGGCTGCGTCTTGCGGGGCGGTGGCGACGGGTGTCTGTTGGCCGTGCGCGGAATGCAGATTGTGCTGTGCTTGGGCCGCCAACGGCGCGATGAGCGCCGCACACGCCGTTGCATACAGCATCTTTGACCACACTCTCATGTACCTCTCCTCTTCTTTGATGGATCGGACGATGAATCTCCATTAGCCCTTGAGGCGCTAGGAAGTTCATCACTTGCACAGTTTACTGCAGGCGTCCACATCCGGGCTCAGGTCGGAACAGTGCGCTCCATCATGGTGCGTTTTCCGCCCATCGACGGTGCCTCGAGCATACAAAACACCGACTTTGCCACTATAAAAATTGGCACAGGTTTTGCGCATACAGAACCGAGGCGCTTGAGGTCCCCCAAAGTTATCGTGCGGGGCTCCAAGTGCTTTGCCGTTTGACCACACATCCTTCACTTTCAAGGGGTTATCCAAGTGCGCAGAACACTCTCATTAGCAGCCATTGCGTTCGCGAGCGCGAGCATGACGGGTTTTGCTTTGCCCGCAGCTGCAAAAGATGTCGTGCAGATTGCTTTCGTAGGGCCGCTGACGGGCGGCGTTTCTGCGATCGGCCTCGGCGGCCGGAATTCAGCAGACCTGGCGGTGCGCCTGCGTAACGCAGACCCTGCTTCCAAATACACATATGAGCTGGTCACTCAGGACGACGAATGTCGCCCAAATATCGGCGTGCAGGTAGCAACCAAAGTCGCGACTGACAAGAAGGTTGTCGCCGGGGTGACGCACTTTTGTTCTGCCGTAGCGATGGGAACCGTAGGCGTCTACAACCGATTCAAATTGCCTGTCGTGGTCTGGGGTGCCGTACTCCCGGAAATTACTTATGGCAATGAATTCAAGGAGATTCACCGTGTTAACGGCACGATGATCAACCAGAACGACGTTGCTGCGAAGTTCATGCTGGACCAAGGGTACAAGACGTGGGCCATCATTCACGACACCACTGATTACGGTAAGGGGCACAACAAATACTTCACCGAGTACCTGAAGAAATACGGTGGCGAGGTTGTGGGTACTTTCGGGGTGACATCGGACCAACAAGATTTCACCACCGAGCTGACAAAAATCCGTGAACTCAAGCCTGACGTTGTGTATTTCGGCGGCTTGACTCCCCTGGGTGTACGCATACGCACCCAGATGAACAAGCTCAATATCCCGTCGCAGTTCGAGGGTACATCCGGGATTATGTCCGACGCATATATCGAGGGCGTGGGCCCCGAGCTCGCCGAAGGGTCGCTGGCCTTTATTGAGGGCGCACCATTGGAAGCCCTTCCCGGCGGGCAGTTCTTCACTGAGCAGTATGCGCAGCATAAATATGGCGAGCCTGCAGAGGCCTACGGCCCATTCGCCTTTGCTGCAACCAATCTAATCATGGACGCTGTGGAAAAGGTTGGTCCGAACCGCGCGAAGGTGACGGCCGAACTGAATTCAATTAACGATGCCGACACCATTATTGGCAAAGTGACATTCGACGATCACGGGCAAAACATCGTGCCCCTGATTACTAAATACGTCGTGCAAGACGGTAAATGGGTGATCTGGGAAGAAAGCGAATATGCCAAAGGCACCAGGAAGCTGGCTGGCAAGTAATTGGTAGAAAGCGCGGGGCGTGCCGACATGCCCCGTGCCACCACGGAAAATCGATATGAGTATTCTCAGCCAGTACATTTTCAACGGCCTTATGTTGGGTGTGATGTATGCAATGGTGGCCGTTGGGTTCACGCTTTTCTTCGGAGTGCTTGATGTAATCAAGTTCTCTCATGGCGACACCTTAATGGTGGGGGCATTTGCCGGTCTTGCTGCCTCGATAGGGGTGATACAGCTAGGTATCGGTTCATCGACCATTCAGCTTATCGCCATCATCGTCTGTGCTTTATGTGTGACCGGCTTGCTGGGTGCAGTGATTGCCAAATTTCTGATACTGCCCCTACGCCACTCGCCGCCTCTCAATACGCTCCTGGCCACGCTGATGCTGGGAACCGTACTACGTGAAGCGGTTCGCCTTTTTTATCCGGACGGCTCGAATCCCAAGCCATTCCCGGCGCTGTTACCCACCTCTTCAATTGAGATCGGCAGCTTCTCCTTGCGCGTGGATAACATGATCTTGCTCGTCGCAGGTGTCATGGCAATTGCCGGTGTGCATTTTTTGATCACGCGCACACGCCTGGGCATGGCCATAAGGGCCGTCGCCCAAGATAGCGAAACAGCCCGCATCATGGGTATCAACTTCGAAGCAATCGTGCTGATCACATTCGCCCTTGGCTCCGGCATGGCAGCCCTGGCGGGAGTGATGAATGGCCTGTACTACAACGAAATCAATTTCAATATCGGCCTGCTGATGGGTGTGATCGGCTTCTCGGCAGCAATTCTCGGCGGCCTGGGCAACATTTACGGTGCGATCCTGGGTGGGTTTCTATTTGCCGCTTTGCAGGTGCTGGGAAGCGCAGCCCTGCCTGCACTTATTACCGACATTCCCAGTGCCTACAAAGATGTATTCGCCTTTGCGGTGGTCATCATTCTCATGGCATGGAAGCCAACCGGCCTTATTGCCGAAAAATCGAGCGAGCGTGTGTGACATGAAGATGCACAGTGTCCCAACCCAGCGGCAAAGTGCTGCCATATTGGCTGCAACCGGCCTGATACTGACTTTTTACCTTTGGCTGTTCCTGCATGCAGAAAGCCAACTGAGCGTTGCCATCTTGATAGCGGTATGCGTCGTGGCTTTCTTCGGGGCGCGCCGAGTTGGTGTGGCGCAGGCCGTCGAGCAGGCGAGCAAGCAGCGCCCAGGCTTGGCGCGCCTGTGGGCACTGGGCGGCGCGCTGATCTTGATAGCGGCTTTCTACGAGTCGCATTTCATTCTGTTGATGATCTGCGCGGTACTGCTCTACACCACGGCTTGCCTGGGGCTCACCATGCAGTTCGGCTTCTCCGGCGTGGCGAATTTTGCGGGAGCGGCATTTTTCGGAATTGGCAGCTACGCCACGGCAGTGTTGTCGACCCATACGGGCACGCCGCATCTACTGATCATTATTGCCTCAGGGCTGATAGCAGCTTTGATTGGCTCAATGTTGATTACCCCCGTCCTTCGTACACGTGGGCACTATGCCGCGCTGGTGACGATTGCTTTCGGCATTCTGTTCAAGACCTTTATCGAAGTTAACGATGTATTGGGCGGCCCGCAGGGCTTGCAAGTTCCGGGTATGTCGTTATTCGGCTACGAGTTCAATAACGGCTTTAGCGTGTTCGGCGTCGAGATTTCGTTTTATGTCAGTTATGCGCTGCTGAGTCTTGGAATATGTGCCGGCGTGTTTGTCATCGTCAAAGCGCTGGAGCGTTCATGGGTGGGACTGGCCATGGATGTGGTGCGAACCGACGAAACCGCTGCCGCGACATTCGGGCTACATATTGCCCGTTGGAAAGTTGTGGCCTTCACGCTTGGCAATTTCTTCATAGGTGTGGCAGGCAGCGTCTATGGCATGATCACTGCCTTCATCGCGCCCAACAATTTCACCTTTGCCGATTCACTTCTGATGTTGTCCATCGTGATTCTGGGTGGGTTGGGGAATGCTGTCGGCCTGATTCCGGCAGCACTGATCGTTCTTGTTCTGCCCGAAAAACTGCAGTTCATCCAGGAATACCGGTTCCTGCTCTACGCCGCTCTGGTGATAGCAATCTTGCGCTTCCACCCCGATGGTCTCTTGCCCCGCAAGACGCGAATTTTCTTCTCCAGGGAGACATCACGATGAGCAGTTCTACCATAGTTCAAGTTCGGGATCTCACCATGCGCTTCGGGGGCCTGACCGCGCTCGATCGTCTGAACATGGATATCCGGGAAGGCGAGGTGCTGGGCCTGCTGGGTCCCAATGGATCCGGCAAGACAACGTTTTTCAATGTCCTGACCGGGCTGTACCGGGCCAGTGAGGGCAGCATCCTGTACGACGGTCAGGAAGTCTTGGGCATGACACCCCAGCATGTCTACCGGTCGGGCGTGGCGCGCACATTTCAGCGTTCACGCTTGTCTCTGCCCCTTACGGTGTTCGACAACATCGCGATTGGTGACTATCAGCACATGCAACATGGATTGATTTTCAATCTATTGCGCCGCAAGGCTTTCCGCGCTGAATACATGGGCTACGTCGATAAAGTCGTTGCGCTACTTAATATCTTCAGCCCGTCGTTAGTGGATCGGCTGTTCGAACCGGTCGGGACATTCTCGATGATCGACCGCCGTCGCATCGAAGTATGCAGGGCGTTGATGAGTCACCCACGCCTGCTGCTGCTGGACGAACCTTCGGCAGGCATGACGCATGACGAAACGCATACGCTCATGAGTGACATCATGAATGTACGTAGCAAGCTACCGAAGCTTTCCGTCGTACTCATCGAGCACGAAATGAACGTCATTGAGCGTATTACCGACCGCTGTGTCGTCTTGAACTACGGTCGCAAGATCGCCGAAGGCTCCTATGCCGAGATCACAGCCGATCCCAATGTTCAGACCGCTTACCTTGGAGAGGAAGCCGCATGACCACCCTACGTGTCGAATCACTGACTACTGGGTACGACAAAGTCAACGTATTGCACGATGTCTCCATTAAGGTCGAACCAGGTCAAATCACCTGCATCCTAGGTTCAAATGGCGCGGGAAAAAGCACGCTGATCCGCTCGATTCTGGGCCTCACTCCGCCACGTCAGGGGCGAATTCTGTGGGGCGATCGAGATCTGGCGGGAGATAAGACCCATAAGATTATTGCTAGCGGGATCACGTGCATTCCGGAAGGTCGCAAAGTCTTTCCCCGCATGACCGTGACCGAGAATCTTGCGCTGGGCGCGTTTCTTGACACCAACCCAAGCAGAATCCGGGATAACCTCGAGCGCGTTTATGAAACCTTTCCCAGGCTCAAAGAGCGCGCTAATCAGCTGGCCGGGACAATGTCCGGGGGGGAACAGGCCATGGTGTCGATAGGCCGAGGCATGATGGCTAACCCGAAGCTCCTGATCATTGATGAACCGTCGCTGGGGCTGTCTCCGCTATATGTCAAAGAAAACTTCAACGTGATCAAACGCATCAACGCAACGGGGCTCACGGTTCTGCTTATTGAACAGAATGCTCGTCAAACGCTGGCAATCGCCCACTACGGTTACGTGCTGTCGCAGGGCAGAATTACCGCCCAAGGGAGCGCTGAAGAGCTCAGCAACAATGACGAAGTGCGCTCAGCGTATTTTGGCTGACAGGCGGGGTACCTGTGCAAGATATTCTCGATCTCCCCGTCCGCAGCTTGGTCGCACGACTGTCTCGGCGCGAAGCGAGCGTTGAATCAGTAGTGCGTGGCTACCTGGACCGTATCCAGGCGCTTGATACCCAGGTTTGCGCCTGGCAACACATTGATGAGGAAAATGCTTTAAGCCAGGCCCGTGCGCTTGAGCGTAGCGTACGGGGCCCGCTGCATGGCCTGCCGATTGGTGTCAAGGATCTCATTGATACGGCTGACATGCCCACGACTTACGGATCCGTCCGCTACGCAAAACACCAGCCCGCATTGGACGCAGCATGTGTCGCAGCAGCTCGCGAAGCGGGAGCCGTCATCCTTGGCAAAACCGTCACGACAGAATTCGCCACCTTCAAGCCTGGCCCCACTCGCAACCCTAGAGCACCCGTTGACCGCCCACATACTCCAGGCGGCTCATCCAGTGGATCGGCAGCAGCGGTTGCCGCGGGCATGATACCCCTGGCATTCGGAACCCAAACCGCCGGATCCATTATCCGCCCGGCGGCGTATTGTGGTGTGGTCGGATACAAACCCACGTACGGAACGCTTTCGTTGGTTGGGGTGAAGGCATTGGCACCTAGTCTGGATACCCTAGGAGTGCTGGCAAGACGGGTCGACGACGTCGCATTTTTCACGGGCCGTTTGGCACGCCTTGACCTAGACCCCCGAACTTTCGGGAGATTGCGCATCGGCGTATGCCGCCAGCCGCATGAAGCGGTTCCTTCGGCAGACAGCATAAGAGCCATTGAGACCGCTGCACGCAATTTCGAGCAGCTAGGGGCGCAGTTGGCCGATCTCGATTTGCGCGGCGTCTGTGAGGGCCTGACTGGAGCCCAGATAGATATCATGGGCTACGAGGCAGCTGCCGCTTTCACGCCGGAACGCCTGAGCCCACCCGATGGCTTCAGCCCGCAGTTCCAGGCCTTCCTAGAGACGGGCGCGCAGGTAAGTGGGGAGCGTTATGCCGCAGCGCGTGCGCTTGCACAGGAGGCGCGAGCGGCCTTCCGAACTATATTTGAGCAGGTCGACGTCATTGTGGCGCCCAGCGCACCGGACATCGCCCCGGCAGGTCTGGAGGCAACTGGCGACCCAGTGTTCAATCGTTTCTGGACCCTTTTGGGCAACCCTTGCGTGCACGTGCCGACCGGCACCGGCGAATTCGACATGCCGACAGGCGTTACAGTAATTGCCCCTTACGGTGTCGATGCATTGGCGCTCTCTGTTGCTCATGCACTTGAAACGAAACTCGCGTGACATTCGCTTATCAAGGAATATTAATGAACCCTACTGACTTGCAAGCTGCAGAGCTCGCACAAGATCATGTCAATGGAGAACGCTTGCTTGAAGCAATCTCCAGCTTGGCCTCCTTCGGAGGGCGCGATGACGGCGGAGTTTCCCGCCAGACCCTTACCGAAGTCGACCTGGCGTCGCGTCGCTACCTCATTGATCAAGCCAGGAGCATGGGTTGCGAGGTGGGGATCGACGAATGTGCGAATCTTTTTTTCCGACGTCCGGGCCTTGACAACGACTTGCCCCCCGTCTTGACGGGCAGTCACGCAGATACCCAGCCCGTCGGGGGTACGCTTGACGGTGCCTATGGAGTGATCGCCGGCTTGGAAGTCATAGCAGCGCTGAACGACGCTGGCATTCAGACACTCAGGCCCATCGAAGTCGTGGCATGGACCAATGAAGAGGGCAGTCGCTTTGGCCCCGGCACCATGGGCTCGAGCGCTTTCGTCGAACCGGCACGGCTCGCGGAATACCGGGGTTCACGGGATGGCGATGGCATCAGTTTCGGCGAGGCCCTGGATTCGGCGCTTGCCGCTGTCAGTGATGTGCCGCGGCTCGCCATGGCTCGCCCAATGGCATCCTATGTTGAACTGCATATCGAGCAGGGGCCGATACTGGAAGCCGAAAATGTCCCTTTGGGCGTGGTTGATGGCATCCAGAGCGTGCGCTGGTATCGGGTGGAGTGCCAGGGCACCATGGCCCATGCCGGTACGACCCCGATGGACCGACGTAACGACGCCATGGCAACGGCCCACCGCGTCGCACAGCGACTTTATGAATTTGCGGCGGCTGAGGCAGCCACACAAGTGCGCCTGACACTAGGACGCTGGCTGGTCGAACCGAACTCGGTGAACACCATTCCCGGTCGTGTCGAGTTCACAATAGACGTTCGCTGCGTGGATGAAGCAGTGCTTGACCGCTTCGAAGCCATGTTGAATGAAACCATTAATACGCAGGTTGCCTCACCTGCGACAGTGACGGCCACTTGCTTCTTCCGACGAGCCTCCACGAAGTTTCCCGAGCACATGCAGCGCCTCGTGGAAAAGGCATGCACACGAGCCGCCACGCTGGCTGGCCGGAAGTTGCCCATCACCTTGACCTCGGGAGCCTTCCACGATGCCATGTATCTCGTTGACCACTGCCCAACAAGCATGATTTTCGTGCCCAGCATAGATGGCGTCAGCCATAACGCAAGCGAAGCAACAGCCCCCGACGATCTCGTATTGGGTGCGCAGGCTCTCGCTTATACAGTGGCGGCCTTGGCAAGCTCATAGGAAACGGGGAAGGGGGCCAAGGGCCCCCAAAGCAAAAACCCCTACACCGATGTGTCGTTAAGCATAAGTCTTCATAAAGCATATCGTTTCCGATGGATCACAAAGAAAATAGGGCGACCAAAATCCATTCAGCTGGCGATGGCCAAAAAGAATTGTCGACCATCGCTGCTCACTGCTAAAGCTTGCCCTCTTCGGCTTCCTTGAATTGGCGCGATCTCACGCTAGTGTGGGTGTCACTGATGAGGGCTTGAGTTCGCCAGATCAGCGCGTAGTTATTAGTGCATTCATCGAGGTTAGACGGGTCTTCAACGCGACAGTAGTGATGGGCGAGGATCTTCATGAGCTTGGGGCTCAATTCTTCATACCTTGGCTCCTCCTCTGCCGCGATGTGTATCCACCGCACAGCCTCTTCTGCAACAGCCTTGGTGATCTTGCCCGTGTCGGGCAGCTCGACATACAGCGACATGAGCCGGATCGCGAGATTCCGGTCTTGGACTGCCGCACGCTGTCCATGTTTAATACCTTCTTCGACCGAGAGCTGGTTTGTTAGTGCGAGCTTAAACAGCCTGATTTGCGCATTCACATTGCCGCGATCAGAAAGGTAGCGGGCGACCTGAATCATGCCGCGGATGTCTGTTTTCTTCTCCAAGCGCTTGATCGCGTCAAGGCTGTTCTTTTCACCGCCGGCTTCCGTGAAATAGCCATTCCGTCGAAACAATTCATATGAAGCTCATGTCGAGCACTTGGTCGTAGAAGGAGAAATCACCCACCGGCACCCAATCCAGCTGCTTCTTTTGGGTCCAATGACGTTGACGCAGTTCGCGACCAGTCGCCTGGAGCTTATCCCGCGCGCTTTTGCCTTGCCAGTTGGATTCAAGCGCGAACTTCAGCTCTCGTTGCTTGCCGATGCGGGG
>JAJUJD010000036.1 GCA_029267315.1 Alcaligenaceae bacterium | reverse complement strand
TCGGGCTGCGCCCCGCTCGTTGTAGGTGGCACCGCGGCCACCACAGCACTGGTGGCGACCGATCGTCGCACCACGGGGGAACAGGTTGAAGACAAGGCCATCGAAATGAAGGTCGGCGCTGAAGTCCGGCGCGAATTTGGTGAAGCGCAGAACATGCGCGTCAACGCTCATTCCTACGCCGGCCAGGTACTGCTGACGGGCGATGTACCGTCCGAACAGGTCAAGCAACGTGTGGGCGAACTGGCTGCCGCCGTAGAGAAAGTGCAGCGCGTGGTTAACGAATTGCGCGTCGGCGAGGTTACCCCGGTGAGCGTGCGCACCAACGATACCTGGCTCAGCTCCAAAGTGCGTACCGCCCTCATCAACACCAAGGAAGTGCCCTCCCTGACCATCGACGTCACCACAGAGCGCGGCATTGTCTACCTGCAAGGCAAGGTCACCGACCCGGAAGGGCAACGTGCCGCCATCGCGGCCTCGGGTGTTTCAGGCGTCAACAAGGTAGTAAAATTGTTCGAAATCGTCTCGCCTGAAAGCCTGAGCCAGCCTGCTTCGCCGGCCCCCATACAGGAATCGGGCACCCCAGCTCCCAGCAACACCAGCACCGAACCTGAAACCGGCGGTGCGCAAGCCATGCCTGTCCAATGAAGAAGATTCTCCTTGCCATAGTCGCCGTCATCGCTATCGCTGGCGTCGTCGTCTGGCAATTACCAAGTTCGGCTCAAACCGCGCCCGACGTCACGTTCACCACACTGACGGGCGAGCAGTTCACCACGCAAGATCTCCGTGGCAAGGTGGTCCTGGTCAAGTTCTGGGCCACCAGCTGTGTCACCTGTGTGGCGCAAATGCCCGACAACATCGAGAATTACAACGCCCTGAAAGACCGTGGCTACGACACCATCGCCGTTGCCATGCAGTATGATCCGCCCAATTACGTAAAGAATTTCGCGGAATCCCGCGAACTGCCCTTCAAGGTCGTGATCGACGCCAATGGCGAGATTGCCCGCGAGTTCGGCGACGTGCGCCTGACTCCTACAGCATTCCTGATCGACAAACAGGGCAACATTATTCGTCGCTATCTGGGCAACTACGACAAAGAAGCCTTCCTGGCAACCGTGAACAAGGCATTGGGCTGACATTAAAAACGACATGACCAACTCCGAACCCCAACACTCCGCTACCGTCAAGGCCGCCGTTCTTTCCGAGGCCCTGCCGTACATCCGTCGCTTCCACGGTAAGACCGTGGTCATCAAGTACGGCGGCAACGCCATGACGGAAGAACATCTGCAGCGCAGCTTCGCGCACGACGTCGTGCTGCTCAAGCTGGTGGGCATTAACCCCGTGGTGGTTCACGGCGGCGGCCCGCAAATCAATGCCGCCCTCAAGCGCATCGGCAAGGAAGGCACCTTTGTACAGGGCATGCGTGTTACCGACGCCGAAACCATGGAAGTGGTCGAGTGGGTGCTGGGCGGCCAGGTACAGCAAGACATCGTCATGATGATCAACGCTGCCGGTGGCAAGGCAGTTGGTCTGACCGGCAAGGATGGCTGCCTGATTCAGGCCCGCAAGAAGATGATGGACGACCCGGAACGCCCGGGCGAACAGTTGGACATCGGTTTCGTCGGCGATATCACCCTGATCGAAGCCGCCGTCGTGCGTGCCCTGCAAGATGACCAGTTCATCCCGGTAATTTCCTCCATCGGCTACAACGAAACCGATGGTCAGGCCTACAACATCAATGCCGATGTCGTCGCCGGCAAGATGGCCGAAGTTCTGGGCGCAGAAAAACTGGTCATGCTCACCAACACCCCCGGTGTACTCGACAAAAACGGCGAACTGCTGCGCAAGCTTTCCGCCAGCACCATCGACGCCCTCTTTGCCGACGGCACGATCTCCGGCGGCATGCTGCCCAAGATCTCCTCGGCCCTGGACGCCGCCCGCAACGGCGTGAATTCAGTCCACATCGTCGATGGCCGCGTCCCGCACTGCCTGCTGCTGGAAATTCTGACCGACCAGGGCGTCGGTACCATGATCACCTCGCACTGATGCCGCCTCTGCGCAAGCCGGCTCTGCCCGTCCTCAAGCGACGGGCAAGCCTTCAAGAGCGGGCGAGTCGCGGGGAAATCGTCTGGCTGTTCGACCTCGACAACACGCTGCACGATTGCTCGCGCCACATCTTTCAGCGTATCGACGCCAATATGTCCGACCTCATGATGCGGTGGCTACACCTTGACCGCCAGCAATCGGACGTCCTAAGACTGGATTATTGGAAACGCTACGGCGCGACTGCCGCGGGCCTGGAGCTGCATCACGGCATTGCTGCCAAGGAGTTCATCGATGCGGCGCATGACTTCGACGTAAAGGGGCTGGTGCATTCCGAACCCGGGCTGTCTCGCAAGTTAAGCCGACTGCGCGGCCGCAAGATCATCCTCACCAATGCACCCGAGCGTTATGCCCGTGCTGTGCTGCGCGAGCTACGCATATCGCACCATTTCGAGATGGTCTGGAGTATTGAACATATGCGCTTGCAGGGCCGCCTGCGCTGCAAGCCGTCAGTTGCCATGATGCGCCAACTGCTGGCCCGCCTCAAAGTGCCTGCCCATCGCGTCGTACTGGTGGACGATACCCAGGCCAACCTGCGCAGCGCCCGGGCCATAGGTATGCGCACCGTGCTATGCCACCATCCCCACACCCCGCACAATGCGCGTCAGCTGGGCCGCAGCGCTTACATCGACAAGCGGGTCAATCGTATCGGCCAGCTGCTCTCACGCGGTTGAACACACCGCACAGCGTGGGTCTCGCCCATAACGCATGGTCTGCCATTGCATGGTGAGGGCATCTAGACACAACAGCCTGCCCACCAGGGGTTCGCCCATTCCCACCAGCAGCTTGATCGCTTCGATGGCTTGAGTGGCGCCGACCACGCCCACCAGAGGGCCCAGAACGCCTGTGGTGGCGCAGCGCAATTCTTCGACATCGTCGGCTTCGGGAAACAGGCAGTGATAGCAAGGCGCGTCGTCTTTACGCATATCGAATACGCTGATCTGGCCCGAAAACCGGATCGCGGCGCCTGACACCAAAGGCTTGCGCAAAGCGACGCAAGCTCGGTTGACCGCATGCCGGGTGGCGAAGTTGTCGCAGCAATCCATAACGAGGTCCACCTGGCCGACGTGCCGCATCAAGTCGGCCTGGTCCAACCTTTGCAGCAACGGCGTCACCCGGACCTCCGGGTTGAGCGCCGCCAGCGTCAGCCGACCCGATTCCGCCTTCGGCATGCCGACGCGCTCCTGCCCGTGCAGGATCTGGCGTTGCAGATTGCTGAGGTCTACTTCGTCGTCGTCGGCAAGCAGCAGTTCGCCGACGCCCGCAGCCGCCATGTAAAGCGCTGCAGGCGAACCAAGGCCGCCTGCCCCGACGATGAGCACCCGGGCGGCGGCAAGCCGCTCCTGACCCTCAATACCGAATTCGTCGAGGAGAATATGGCGCGCATAGCGCATCAACTGATCGTCGTTCATACTGCAGCAGGGTCAAGAAGTAGCGGTTACGGTAGGCTCAACGACCGCCGGCCAGCGCCTTCTCGATTTCCACCGCGATTTCAAGCAATCTGAGATCAGTGTCGGGTGCACCCATCAGCTGATACCCAATGGGCAGGCCTTCAACGGGCAGCGGAAGCGAAATAGCGCACAGCCCCAGATAATTGGCAGGCTGGGTGTTTTGGGTCATGCCCAGGGCCAGCTTGAGCCCCTTTTCCGGGTCTTCGAGGTCGGAAACGAGCGGCGCGTAGTCAGTAGTAGTAGGGCTTACCCATGCATCGTAGCCGATAAACCTTTCCTCTACCGCTGCGCGACTCGCCGTGCGCTTGTCCTCCAGTGCCAGGAACTCATAGGCCTTTTTGTCCAGACCGGACTCAACGCGCTTGGCAATGACGGGGTCCATTTTGTCCTTGACCGACAAAAAGTAGTCAGTACCAAAAATAGACAACAAAGAAGCGGGCATCGTCACCGGGAAGTAGGCCGCACGCTCTGGCGCTTCGGGCACAGCGACGTCTTCAAACAAAGCCCCTTGTGCCTTCAACTGTTCGTTGGCGGCTTGGAATGCCTTGCCGATTTCCGGGTTGAGGTTATCGCCAAAGTGGTTCGTCGGCACGCCGAAGCAGAGACGGTTCATCCGCACACCGGTGCGCTGCGGCTTCCAGCCGCAACCGAAGAGCGTGCCCGAAATCGTGCGGAAGGCCAGCAGCGCATCGTTGGCAGAACGGGTAATCAGGCCGATGGAGTCCACTCGCGGGTCGAGAGGGAAGGCACCGTCGGTGGGCCAGAAACCCGCCGTGGTCTTCAGGCCGAACACCCCGTTGAACGCTGCGGGAACGCGTACCGAGCCCCCCGAATCCGAGCCGATTGCGAATGCGCATAGCCCGGCTGCCATGGCCACGGCGGAACCTGAGCTGGAACCGCCAGGAGCACGGTGGTTTTCCATGTCGTGGGGATTCCAGGGTGTACCGCGCGGCACGGAGTGGCCGGTAATACCCAAACAGACTTCCACAGCCTTGGTTGTACCCAGCAGCACGCAGCCCGCCTTGCGCAGCGCCTGCACAAAAATGGCCTCGTCCTCGCCGAGGACATCCGGCAGCTTCACATTGGAGCCTACAAAGGGCCCCGGCATGCCATTGATTTTGAAGATATCCTTCACGGCAACAGGCACGCCCATCAATGGGCCAAGATCCGTTCCACTGCGGATCAGGGCGTCCATCGCCCGGGCAGTCGCCAGCGCGCTTTCAGCGGCCACATACTCGAACGCAGTCAGCTTGGGGTCGAGCTTATTGATGCGCTCAAGGTATATCTGGGTGACTTCTTCTGAAGTCACTTTGCCGGCACGGAAATCACGTGCGAAACCATCCAGGCCTTCCCGAGCGAACGGGTCCAAGGGTAAATCGCTCATCTTTGTTTCTCCGAACTGCATTGAACTGTTCTTACTTCGTGTGCCCGCCGCAGGTAAATACCCCGACGGCATGTTAATCACAGGCCTAGGTACGCCTTGCGGATCATCGGATGCCCTTCAAGCTCCGATGATGGCCCCTCCAGCACCAAGCGCCCGTTTTCAAGCACATAGGTGCGGTGACTGAACTGCAGCACCTGCTTGATGTTCTGTTCCACCAGCAGAACCGGGAATCCGATATCGGCCACCTGTCGAATAGCGTGCATCACCTGCTTTACATATAGCGGCGAGAGCCCCAGGCTGGGCTCGTCCATGATGAGCAGGTCGGGGTCCAGCATGAGTGCGCGGCCGATCGCCACCATTTGCTGCTGGCCGCCCGAAAGCGCTCCGGCTTCCGTCTGTGCAAACTTTTTGAGATCCGGAAAAAGCTCCATCACTCGCTCAAGGTTGCGGCCCCGCTGCGCGCGTAACCGGGGCAAATAACTGCCCAGCAGGATGTTGTCCTTCACCGTCAGATTGGGGAACAGTTGACGCCCCATGGGCACGTGGGCCAGGCCCCGCTCAGCCATCTGATAGGGCTCCAGCCCGGCAATCTCCTCACCTTTGAAGAGAATTTTTCCCTTCCATGGCTTGATCATGCCGGACACCGAGCGCAGGATGGTGGACTTGCCACTGCCATTTCCGCCGACCAGACCGATCAGCTCACCTTTGCGAACTTCCAGCGAGACGTCAAAGACTACCTGGAGCGCGCCATAGCCAAGGTCGACATGTTCGACCTTCAATACAACGTCATCTTTAATGCTCATCACTCAATCCGTCCCCAGATAGGCTTCGATCACCCGCTCGTCGCTGATGACCTCGGTTGCCGAGCCTTCTGCAATCTTGTTTCCGCTGGCCAGCACAATCACGTGGTCCGCCAATTGGATGATCGCTTCCATGATGTGCTCTACCATCACGATGGACATGCCTTCGGCCGTGAGACTACGCAGGAAATCGATCATCTCCTTCAGGGCCGGTGGATTCAGGCCCGCCATGATTTCATCCAGGAACAGTACCTTGGGTTCCAGTGCCAGCGCCTTGGCCAGTTCCAGCCGACGCAGCCGCGCTAGGTTGAGGTCGGTGGAAAGCTGATGCGCCCGGTCACCCAACCCGACCTTCTCCAGGGCGGACATGGCCACCCGCTCGGCATCCTTGCGCTGCGGATTCTTCAGGAACGCCGCAACCAGAACGTTCTCAAGAACGGTCATGTCCTCATAGGGCCTTTCCGTCTGGAAGGTGCGGCCCATACCCTCACGCGTGCGAATATACGGGGGCACATGGGTGACGTCTTGATCCAGGAAAACCACACGACCCGACTTCACTGGTGCGAAGCCCGTGATTGCGTTGAACAGCGTCGATTTGCCTGCCCCGTTGGGGCCAATCAAACCCAGCACCTGACCCTGATCCAGGGACAGGGACACCTCATTTACCGCGATCAGGCCGCCAAACTGGACCTTGACGCCTTCTGCCTTAAGCACGGTTTTTTGCATACTTCCTCCTGACCATGCTGTGCGCGTATTCGCCGACCACACCACGTGGCAATACCAGAATGACAACCAGAATCAAGACCCCATACACCAGCAGGTTCGCCTGCGCGAAAGCGGTTCTGAACACTTCCCCGGAAATCACCAGGAGGGCTGCCCCAACCGCCGGACCCCATATCGTTCCACGGCCCCCAATGATCACGGTCAGGGCGATCTGGATGGACAACAGCAAGTTGAAGATCAGATGAGGCTCGATGAACGACAGAAAGATGCCGTAGATGCCGCCGCCCAGCGCGGTCAGGACGCCAGACACCACAAAGGCCTTGAGCTTGACGGTCGTGGGGTTGATGCCAGCCGCCATCGCGGCCTCTTCGTTGTCACGAACAGCTTTCAGCTGGTATCCAAAGCGGCGCGAAGAGATGAAGATCGTGATGCCGACCGTCAGCGCTGCGTAAATCAGTGCGAGGTAGTACTGGACGTTTTTGTCGAACAGATCCAGACCGAAGGGCTCTGCCAGCGAGTCGATGAACACGCCGGACGCCCCTCCCGTCAACCACCCTTCGTTGATGGCGACCAGGCGCATGATTTCAGCAATGGCAATGGTGGACAGGCTGAAGTACGGCCCACGCAGCCCGAAAGTCAGCTTGCCCCAGATTGCTGCAAGCACAGCCGCCACGGCCATCGCGATAAGAATTGACCACCATGGAGCCAGACCGAACTGCGTCGCGCCAATGGCCACAATGTAGGCGCCCAGGCCAACAAAGCTGGCGTGACCCAGACTGAGCTGCCCTGCCCATCCGCCCAGCAGATTCCAGGAGCTTGCCCAACCGGTGAAAAGAAATACGGTGATCCCCACCGTCACGAATGCCGAGGGCATCAAGGGGTAGAGTGCAGCAACTAACACCACCCCCAACAGAAACAGCACATTCTTGCTCATACTCGTTTCACCGATTTGCCAAACAGCCCTTCAGGCTTGACCAACAACACGACGAGGAAGACCAGCAGGCCATACGCGTCGCGGTATGCGGAATCCAGGTAGGAAGCGCCCAGCACTTCCACCGTGCCAAGCAGAAGGCCGCCGATGATGGCCGCACCAATATTGCCCAGGCCGCCCAGCACCGTCACAACGAAGGCCTTTAAAGTGAAGAGCGCGCCGGTATTGATGGGAGATGCAAACAGCAGTGGAATCAGGGTTACGCCGGCCGTCACGGCCAGTGCCATGCCGAGGCCGAATACGATGGCCTGAATTTTCTTGGTGTTGATGCCCACGAGCTCTGCGCCGAGGCGATTTTCGGCCGTCGCTTTGATGGCACGCCCCACTTCTGTGTGGTTCAACAGAAGGTACAGTGCTCCAATCACGGCCATTGTGGCCAGGCCTGCATACAGCAGCACCATGGACACGCGAATTTCGCCCAGGGCCAGCGTGCTGGCTGCGTAGCTTGTATTCACAGACTTGGGTTCACCGCCAAAAAACAGCAGCAACAGGTTGCCAATCACCAAGGAAACACCCAAGGTGGCCAGCATCATGGTTTCGGGCTTGGCGTCGATCACGCGCGTAAGCACAACGCGCTGAATAAGGGCACCCACAACGAACCCCAGAGGAATGGCAAAAACCAGGGTGATATAGGGATCCAGCCCGAACAAACTGTTCAGCACAACGGCGAAATACATGCCAAGCACTACAAAATCGCCGTGAGCGAAGTTAATGGTCCGCATGACACCGAAGATCAGTGTGAGGCCGACGCCAATCAAGGCGTAAACAGCCCCTATCAGAACCCCGTTGGACAGGTTCTGAAAGAATGAAACATAGTCAAACATGGGAAGACCCTTGGCCGACTCACATCGGCCTGCGTGTTCTAAAGCAGCCCCCGGCAAGAACGGGGACCAGCATGTCGGCCACGGGCCGACATGCAGTACGACTTCAATTCAAATCGAATATCAGTTGGAAAGCTTGTAAGCCTGCGCAGCCAGGTTCTCGGGGAACACGGTCGCATGCTTGCCGTCCTGGATCTGGATGATCACGCTCTTGATGGGGTTCTGACCCTTGAAACCGTCATAGTCCTCAAACTTGACGTCGGTAACCGGCGTCTTCAGATCAGTCTGAGCCAACGCATCACGCACCTTTGCGCGGTCCTGGGAATCGGCACGACGCAGTGCGTCAGCCGCTACCACCAGAGCCAGGTAGCCTTCTGCCTCGTAGAAAGAAGGCTCTTCCTTCGCCGCTGCTTTCAGGCGTTCGTACAGCTCAGGAGTGCCTTCGTACTTGACGTCAGGGCTCCAGCTCACGGCTGAAACGATGTTTTCGGCCTGTGCGCCGACCTGCTGAATGAAGCTCGCCATCGAGGAAGCCGTATCGATCGCCACCACCTTGGTGTTCAGGCCCACTTCCTTGATCTGGCGGGCGATGGCAATGCCGTCATCCGCGTAAGAGCTGGTCAGCAGAATGTCGGGGTTAGCCGCACGGAACTTGTTGAGAATGGGGCGGAAGTCAGTCGTTCCCTGGTCATAGGCCTGCTTGCCGACCAGCTCATAGCCACGCTTCTCTGCCTGGCGGATGCCTTCCTCGCTGACGGAAGTCGGCCATGCACCATTGCCGTACATGACGGCGACTTTCTTCAGCTCCGGGTGCTTCTGACGAAGGAAGTCGAAGTAATCGAAATAGACATTCGCGACGATGGTGGAGTTGTGCTTTGCACGGAACACCCAGTCGGAACCCGGCTTCGTGATGGAGTCGTCTGCACTACCCAGCACGATCAAGGGCAACTTCTGGCGTGTAGCCACCTTCGAAAGCGGGCCCGTTATGCCGGAAGCATAGGAGCCAATGACCAGCGGCACGCCCTGCTTATTCAAAGATTCCAGCGCAGCCAGTGCGCTCTGAGCATCGGAACGATCGTCCTGAATGACCAGTTCCAGCTTCTGGCCATTAATACCGCCGTTGGCGTTGATTTCTTCCAGCGCCACTTGCATGCCCGTGTTGTAACGGGACCCGAAAGCGGCAAAGTTGCCCGAGAGGCTGTTGACGACACCGATCTTCACTTGTGCCATGGCAGGCACCGAGAAAGTCGATACGGCCAGAGCAGCGACGAGGCCGGCCTTCACAAATTTGGCATTGATTTTCACTGCGGTCTCCAATAGCAATGGATACTCAACCATGGGTAAACGTATGCCGAATCTATACAAAGCCTTGTATGACGGGCGTTTCCAGGCATAACGTCACGTATTTATACACTGGAAATTCCCGTTTGAGAGCGGTTTCGGAACATAATTCCGTAGAACGGAACTAAGGGAAAACCGCCCCTCCCTTGCAGTGCTACTGGCGCTCCTGGCGGGTCTTCGCCGTTTTTGCGCGCGGCTGCTTACTCAACCTGCAGCTTCGCTTCCTTGATGATTTCTTCGAAACGCGGCACTTCGCTGTCGATCAAGCTCTTGAGGTAGTCCGGCCCCTGCTCTTCGGCGGGCGGTATGGGGGCAGCAAACGTTTCCATCTGCGCCTTCACCTTTGGGTCGTTGAAGGCTTCGGAAATCGCCTTGGCAAGCACCTCGATGCGGTCGGGCGGTGTGCCGACCGGCGCAACGACAGCATTCCAGACGTGCAAATCGAACTTCGGTACACCGGCCTCGGCGAATGTCGGCGTATCGGGTAATTCCGCGACACGCTTCTCGCCGGACACGGCCAGCGGAATGACGCGACCACCCTTGCTTGCAGGAATCATCGTGACAGTCTGGTCAATGACCACGTCCACCACGCCACCCATCAAATCAGCGATGGCCGGGCCCGCCCCACGATAGGAGATCTGCTGCCCTTTGGTGTCGGTCACCATACCGAAGTAGATGGAAGCTATGTGCCCTGTCGAACCCGGACCGGAGTGGCCGATGTTGATCGGCGAATTGGGAACACGCAGTTTGCCGAGCAGTTCGTCCATGGACTTGATGCCGCTTTTCTGGCTGACACTCAGCACCATGGGCACCTTGGCGACCAACCCGACCGGGGCAACATCGCGGCGAGGGTCGTAGTTAGCGCTGGGGTACAGTGTGCCGGCAATGGCAAAGTTGCCCATATTCCCCAGAGAAATGGTGTAGCCGTCCGGCTCGGACTGCATCAAACGACGCAGGCCGATCATGCCCCCGCCTCCGCCGACGTTTTCCACCACGATTGGCTGCCCCAGCGACTTCGACATGGCTTCTGCCATGACTCGCGCCAAGCCGTCTGTAGAGCCCCCGGCTGCGTAGGGCACAATCATATGCACCGCTTTGCTGGGAAAATCCGAGGCCAGCGCACTGGAAGAGAACAGCATCAGCGTACATGCAGCAATTAGCGTTCGTTTCATTGGTTTGTCTCCTTCTTTCCCGGTACGGGTGGAAGCAGCCGAGTACAGCTGCCCCAACTTTTAATCTTTTGAACCGCCCAGCTCGGTCTGCGCCAGCTGTTCCACCAGCTTTGCTACGGCAGTGTGATCTTGCCCCTTGCCCAGCATCGTTCCGGCAGACGCCCACAACTCACGGCACAGAGAAGAAAACGGCACAGGCGTGGCGGTCTCCTCGGCAATGCCGGTGGCAATGGTCAAGTCCTTAACCATCAGATCCAGGCCGAAGCCGGAATTGAATGCTCGGGACAGCACGTACTGCTTGAACTTTTTCTGGGTGGAGTTGTTCATGCCCGTCGAGGAATTCAGCACATCGACCATCACTTCCGGGTCGAGCCCAAAACGCTGACCAATCATCAGCGCCTCCACACCAATCAGGAAGCCGCCGGCAGACACAAGATTATTCAGTGCCTTCATGGCATGAGCCGAACCCACGATGCCCGTATGAATGACGGATTTCCCCATGGCATCCAGGACCGGGCGAACGAACTCCACATCGGCGGCATCACCGCCGACCATGATGGCCAGCTCGCCGGTGATGGCGCGCGGCACCCCACCAGACACAGGCGCGTCCAGCAATTTGCCACCGGCTGCCTGCACCATCTCGGCCAGTTTCTGGGTGTGCGTGGGAACGCCGGAACTCATTTCCAGAATTCGCGTTCCCGCTTTGAGGCCGGCCAGCGCCCCTTCTTCCCCTGCGAGCACCGACTCAACAATGGCGCTCGTGGGCAGCATGGTGACGATCAGATCGCTGTTGCGGGCCAGCTCTGCCGCATTGCTGGCAGTGGTTGCGCCCGATTCCTTGGCGAAGTCGGCCGCCGCCTGAGGATTGGCATCCAGCGCAATAAGCGAGTAACCGGCAGCGACCAAGCGGGCCGCCATCGGCCGACCCATGCTGCCGATGCCAATGAAGCCAATGGTTTTGACTGGAGTGCTCATGTGCTCAGGCCTTGTCTTGTTTGAATGCACCCTCTTCTTCCAGCACCTGATTGGCAACCTTGAAGGCATCCAGACCGGCGGGAATACCGCAGTAGACCGTGGCGTGCAACAGGATTTCCTTGATTTCTTCCGCAGTCACGCCGTTGTTGAGCGCGCCTTTTACGTGCAGACGAATCTCGTTCGGGCGGTTCAGTGCTGTGAGCATGGCCAGGTTCAACATGCTGCGAACTTTGCGGTCCAGCCCCGGGCGGTTCCACGCGTAGCCCCAGCACCATTCGGTGGTAATGCGCTGGAATGCCAACATGAAGTCATTGGCCTTGGCCATGGAACCATCCACGTATTCCTTGCCCAAAACTTCGCGGCGTGTTTCCAGCCCTTCGTTGAACAGCGTTTCGAGCGCTTCACGGTTTGAATCTGACATTTTTGTTCCTCACATTTAAAGATTAAAGTACGATTGTCTGACAATATTATTGTATGGACGTGTCGAATACAAGCAGATCGTCCCTCTATAATTCCGTGTCCTTCCCATTGATAACGCCTCATGAAAAACCCGCTTGACCTGCAAATTCGAAGAGAAAGCAGCACGCTGCGCCAGCAAGTCGCTGACAAGCTCCGCTCCGCCATCCTGGAGGGCAGCTTGGAACCGGGTACCAAACTGATTGAGCGCGATCTTTGCGAAATGCTGGGCGTAAGCCGCACCGTGTTGCGCGAGGCCTTGCAGAGCCTGGGCGCGGAAGGCCTTATCACCAACGTGCCGCACAAGGGCCCCACGGTGGCCACCATCACGCGCAAAGAGGCGCAGGACATCTACAACGTACGCGCCGCCCTGGAAGCATTGGCCGGCAAGGACTTCGCCCTGAACGCCACAGAGGAACAGATCCGCAGCCTGCGCGCGGCGCTGGATAGGCTTGAGAGCGCCAGCCAGCGTGGTTCCACCCACGAACTGCTGGAAATCAAGAACCAGTTCTACGCAACGCTGCTGGAAGGATGCGGCAATGCAGTCGTGGCGCAGATGCTGACTTTGCTGAACAACCGCATAACGCTGTTGCGCCGAATGTCACTTTCCCGGCCTGGACGCTCCAAGGAAACCCTGGCCGAGCTTAAGGAAATTGTGAACGCCATTGAGCAACGCAACGGTGACCGGGCATATGAGCTGTGCGCCGCCCATGTTGCGAAGGCGGCGCAAGTTGCCTTGTCATCGATGGGTGATGAGGCTTAGAAAGTTGCCCAGCTTCCGTTATCCGCAACCACAACGCCTCGCTCAAGTACGCTAGCCCTGATCGAGCCGTCGTCCCAAATGGCAACTTCCAAGGTTTCCCCAGGCAAGACAGCCGCCGAAAAACGCAGGGATAGGCGCTTGAGGCTACCCTTGCCTTTGCTATCGAGATACCGCTGCAGCACCTGGGTTATGACGCCATATGTGCATAAACCATGCAGAATCGGACGCTCGTAGCCGGCCTGCCTGGCGATCTCCGGGTCGCTATGCAAAGGGTTGTAATCACCGTTCAACCTGTACAGCAAGGCCTGCTCGGGGCGTGTATTTGCGCGAAGGATGGCATTCGGCGGGCTGGCCGGCATTTGATGCACCGGCCGTGCTTGCGTCGGCGCGCCGGCCATTCCGCCATCTCCGCGAAGGAAATGGGTGGCATATGTTCGGGCCAGCAATCTTCCTGTCGTAAGGTCTGTGAGCGCTTTCTCGGAATAAAGCAGCAAGCCCTTCTCGCCTTTATCCACGGCCTCTGTCACCCGAGTTTTTCCGGAAACGTGTCCATGCGCGGGTAAAGGCTCAAGCAGTTCGACGCCTTGCTCACCATGCAACAGTCTGACTGTGTCCGCCCCAATTCCTGGAGTCTTCAACCAGAAGCCGGGATAGCCAAGGACGACAGCGAGCGAAGGCAGCACCTTCGGCCCGTACTGTTCATCGACATATTGCAATGCGTTGACGTCAAGAGGATCCTGACCGACCCCTACCGACAGCGCATACAGCTGTGTATCCCTCACGGTATATTCCTGCGCTACCGCGGGAATGTCGTAGGCCAACAATTCTTCATAACTCAGCAGCATGACTGCCCCCCTCCTTCGCGTTGCCGATCAGATCGGATCCCAGCACATGACTTCAGGCGAGCGAAGCAGCGGGAAGAAGTGAGGCTCCATGGCGGGGATGGCAACTTCCGCAATTAATTCTGGCGTCCATCCCGAACCATAATGTGTGGAGCGGACAGGCCGCGACTGACTCATCAACAAGATCTCATTGGCCCGGACCGCAAACACTTGGCCGTTCACCCTGGCTGCCTCGTCGGAAAGCAGATATATGGCCATTGGCGCGATCTTGCCGGCCTCCATGCGCTTGAGCTTTTCGACGCGATCACGTTGCTGCGGGGTATCGACCGGGATGGAACTCGTCATGCGACTCCAGGCAGAGGGCGCAATGCAATTCGAGCGCACGTTATATCGCTGCATATCCAGGGCGATCATCTTCGACAACGCCACAATGCCAAGCTTGGCCGCACCGTAGTTCGCCTGCCCGAAATTCCCGATCAAACCAGAGGTCGAAGTCATGTGCACAAAGGCACCGCTCTCCTGCTTGCGAAACTGTTCAGCTGCCGCCCGGCTGACGAAAAATGAGCCATCCAGATGCACTGAAATGACGGCACGCCACTCTTCTTCACTCATTTTGTGGAACGAGCGATCACGCAAATTGCCGGCATTGTTCACCACACCATCAATGCGGCCGAAGTTGTCCATGGCGCAGGCAATGATGGAATGGGCGGAGTCCCACGTTGCGACAGAATCCTGATTGGCAACGGCAGTTCCTCCCGCGGCGGTGATCTCGTTGACCACGCTTTGAGCCGGCGGCACGCTGGTTTCCAGCGCATCGCCCGCCAGACTCACACCAATATCGTTCACCACAACCTTGGCGCCCGCGGCCGCCAACTGCAGCGCTATTTCGCGCCCGATGCCGCCGCCCGCTCCGGTAACCACAACGACCTTGTCTTCCATCATGCCTTTCATGCTTGCTCCTAATACCAAATAGTGCGGCGCCACGTCTGACGTGGCGCCCTTGCTATCTCACTGAATCGTGAGGCCCGCGCTTTTCACGACATCCCGCCACTTCTTCGTTTCGCTATCGATGAAAGCGGCGAACTCTTCGGGAGACTCGGGATGCGGAATCGCACCCTGGGAACGAATGGTCTGCTGCATTTCCGGATCTTTAATGATCTCGACCACCGCCTCGTTGAGTTTGTTCACGATTTCCTTGGGCGTATCCTTCGGTGCCCATAGACCGAACCAAGACATCACCGCATAACCGTCCACGCCCGATTCAGCAATGGTCGGCGTTTCGGGCAGCTGTTCTGCGCGCGAAGATGAGGTGACCGCCAGCGCCTTCAGCGTGCCCGATTTCACATGCGGCAAGGCTGATGGCAGGTTGTCGAAGATCATGGAAATCTGGCCGCCCAGCAGGTCAGCGACTGCAGGAGAACTGCCCTTGTAGGGAACGTGAATCATGTCCACGCCCGTCATCATCTTGAAGGTTTCGCCCGACATATGCAGCGTGCTGCCGTGGCCGGATGACCCAAAAGTCAGCATGCCCGGGTTCTTCTTCCCGTACTCAATCAACTCCTGCACAGTGTTGTACGGTGCATCTTTCTGTACAACGAGTGCGTTGGGGACCATGGCCGTACGTGTTATCGGCTGGAAGTCCTTCACAGCGTCGTAGGGCATATCCTTGTACAGATTCGGGTTGATGGCGTGCGTACCGATGGTGCCCATCACCAAGGTGTAGCCGTCTGGAGCTGAGCGTGCCACCTGCGCCGTACCGATATTGCCGCCGGCGCCGGGTTTATTCTCAACCACCACCGAGACCCCCCATTTCTGCCCCAGTTTCTGGCCGATTGCACGCGCCAGAATGTCTGTCGTGCCGCCTGCCGAGAACGGAACATTGATGGTGATCGGCTTGCTGGGATACTGGTCTGCCGCCAGCGCCGCAGTCGACGGCAGAATGAAACCGGCACCCGCCAGCATCACCCCACCGATTGCCCCCAGGGCCGCACGGCGGCCTCCCTTCATCGTGTTTTTCTTTTCCACTGTTGTCTCCTATTTTGGTGAATTGAAATCAGTTCAGAACCGCCAGGCGCTGCCCTTCTTCTATTTCGTCGCCCACCTGCACTAGCAGCTCGACGAGTTTTCCTGACTGTTCGCTTTCCAGCGGGATCTCCATCTTCATGGATTCAATAACAAGCAGTTCGTCCCCTACATTGATGTCATCTCCGACATCTACCTCACACCCGACCACACGCCCTGCAATGCTCGAAAAAATTTCCTTCATAGTTGCACCTTCGCTTCAAAGTTGTTTGTGGCGTCTCAGGCGGCCACGGAGTTTTGTTCTGCCAGCACCTGCTGCAAGCCGTCCACAGTCATTTCCCCTTTGGAGAATTTCGCGGAACGGAGCACGTGCTGAATAACGGGGATATTTGTCTTGATGCCCTCTACGCGCGCATCGGCCAGCACGCGATACAGTTTTTCGATGGCGTCAGCGCGCGTATTCCCGTGCGCAATCACCTTGGCCACCATCGGGTCGTAATAGCTGGACACGCGACACCCTTGCGCATACCCGGTTTCCACCCTGACGTCGGCTACGCCTTGCCCGATTTCGAAGGTGTTCAACACGCCGGGTGAGGGCATGAAATTGACTGGATTCTCTGCATAGATGCGCGCTTCAATGGCGTGGCCGTTCAGGGCGGGCCGCTCGGGAATCACTTCCGACAGAGGCATGCCGGCCGCCAGCTGGATCTGTGCACGGACGATATCGATACCAGTGATCGCTTCGGAGACAGCATGTTCGACTTGAAGGCGAGTGTTTACTTCGAGGAATGAGAAGCCGCTTTCGTGACTATACAACGTCTCTACAGTGCCAATGACGTCGTAGCCGATATTGCCGAGAATCTCCGCCAGGCGTGCCCCCATGCCTTCCAGCGCATCCCGAGGGATGCCTGGCGCGGGCCCCTCTTCCAGCACTTTTTGATAGCGCCGTTGAGTGGAACAGTCGCGCTCGTACAGCGACATCACCTTGCCGTACCGGTCTGCCAGGAATTGGAATTCGATATGGCGGGGCTGCTGTATGAAACGTTCCAGGTACAAAGAGGCATCGGAGAACGCCTTTCCGGCAATACTCCCGGCCTTTTCCCAGGCTGTGAGCAGCTGCTCGGAGTTGCTTGCAGGAATCATCCCGATGCCACCTCCACCCTTCGCCGGCTTGATCAAAACGGGGTAGCCCACGGCCTCTGCCGCCTGCTGAAGGGCTTTCGGGTCATCCATGGGAAGAATCCCTGAACTGGCACCGATATCCAGCCCATGGGATCGCATGAGTTCACGCGCCGCCGCCTTGTCGCCCAGTCGCTCCAACCATTGAGAAGACGGACCGACAAAGCATTTCCCCAAAGCTTCTACTTTCCGCGCGAAGCTCGCGTTCTCCGAGAGGAAGCCATATCCGGGATGCACCGCGTCAGCGCCCGAACGCTGCAAAACATCCAGCACCGCGTCCTGGTTCAAATAGCTTTTGAGCGCCGGCCCCGGCCCAATGCAATACTGCTCATCGGCCTGCTGCACGTAGGGAAGATCGCTGTCCACTTCGGAATAAACCACCACCGTGGACAGGCCAAGCTCTTTGGCGGCACGCAGAATACGATTCGCGGCGGCACCCCGGTTAGCAATGAGTATCTTTTTCATAGTTGCCTCAGGGGCGGAATCCCACCAGGAATTCCCGCGGGCTGCGGTGCTTGGCACTCAGGTTGGCGAACTCGACCAAACGCGCCCGGGTCGTGGCCGGGTCAATGATGTCCTCGATGACAAAAGCCTCGGCGCTGCGGAATGGCGAGGTTAGACCCCGTACGCGCTCCTCGATTTCCTGCCGTTTGGCCTCGGGGTCGGGTGCCGCTTCGATTTCCGCGCGGTAGGCGACATCCAGCCCGCCTTCGATGGGCAGTGAGCCCCATTGGGCGGAGGGCCAGGCATAGCGGAAATTGAATCGATGGGAGTTCTGGTGGCCACCGGCTGCCACACCGAAGGCACGGCGCATGATCAAAGAGAACCACGGCACAGTGGCCTGATTGACAGCAGTCAGAGCCCGCACGCCGGCGCGCATGACACCATCTTTTTCGGCCTCAAGGCCGATCTGAAAGCCCGGAATGTCGACCAGATTCACTACGGGAAGCCGGAACAGCTCGGCCAGGTCGACCAGGCGCAGAAATTTTTCAGCGGTATGGCGGTCCCAACCCCCACCATAGTGATAGGGGTTACTTGCAGCGATAACGACTGGCCAACCGTTCACACGCGCCAGGCCAGAGACGATAGCCTTGCCCCAATGTTTGCCAATTTCGAAGAAGGAGCCTTCATCAACCAGGCTTTCGACAATCGGTCGAATCTTATAAACCTTGCGACTGTCACGTGGAATCGCATCACGCAGCCACGACTGATCGCGAACGGTATCCGGCACAGGCCCCCGTTCAACGGTCTCGCCAACCGATGCAGGCAAATAGCTGAGGAAACGCCTTGCCGCCTCGAATGCCGCTTCTTCAGATTCCACCTCGTCGTCCACCACACCATTGCGGGTGTGGATTGAACTGCCGCCCAGTTCGTTCTTGGTCAGATTCTGGCCGATCTTCGCTACGACTGGAGGCCCCGCAATGAACAACTGCGCGGTGTCCTTGACCATGACGGAGTAATGACTGCCGGCGACGCGTGCCGCACCCTGCCCCGCGACTGAGCCCAGTGCCAGTGCCACGACCGGAACCTGGGTAAGATTGCGCGTCACCGAGTTCCAGATCTTCATCTTGGGCAGCAGGGCATGACCCATTTTCTCGATATTTTTTACTGAGCCCCCGCCTCCAGTGCCGTCCACAAGTCGGACGATGGGTATGCGCAGGTCGTAGGCCATCTGTTCGGCGAAAATCATTTTGTCGCCGACAGCGCCGTCGTTCGCTCCTCCACGAACGGTGAAATCGTCCCCAATTACGACCACGGGCTGTGCGTTTAGCGTCGCCCTGCCCATCACCACATTGGAAGGCACGACCGTTTTCAGCTTGCCGTGCTCGTCATACTCGCCGCTACCGGCCAAGCCCCCGACCTCGACAAAGGAGCCGGAATCGACCAGCCCCTCTATGCGTTCGCGTACTGTCAGCTTGCCATTGTCATGCTGGCGTTTCACTTTTTCCGCCCCGCCCATCTCCAGCGCGAGGGCCTGTCGATGTGCCAGTTCAGCCAGCTCTGTATCCCAATTCATTTCAAACTCCTCGACTACTTAGATTTGCTTCGCGTCCAGAATCCGACACTTCTCGGCCAGCTTCAGCGGTACACCCGTTTGTTCTTGTAAGGTGGTGAAGTCCAGCCCCTCCAACATCCCCACCACTTCCAGGCCGGACGGCGTGATATCAATCACCGCCAGATCGGTGTAGATGCGATGCACGGCGGCGCAACCGGTAAGCGGATAGGTGCACTCAGGCACGATCTTGGGGCGGCCGTTGCGGTCCACGTGTTGCATCATTACGAAGAGCCTCTTCGCGCCCGCTACCAGGTCCATGGCCCCGCCCACACCAGGAATGGAATCGGGTTCGCCCGTGTCCCAGTTGGCGATATCCCCCTGTCCCGACACCTGGAAGGCGCCAAGGACGGAAATATCGATATGCCCGCCACGCATCATGGAAAAGGACACGACGTGATCAGTAACAGACGCGCCGACATCCAGCGCCACCGGATCTTTGGTGGCGTTGAGCAGGTCCATATCAACCGGCTCGCCTTCCTTCAGGCCTCGCATGCCCAGCAAGCCGTTCTCGCTGTGAAGAACAATGCCCTTGCCCTCGGGCAGATAGTCGGCGACCAGGGTCGGCATGCCGATACCCAGATTCACATAAGAGTTCGATGGCACATCACTCGCCACCAGTTTTGCCATTTGCTGGCGCGTCAACGGTACGATTGGCATCTCAGCACTCCACCACACGTTGCACGAAAATCCCCGGCGTCATCACGTGATCGGGAGGCAGATCCCCCAGTGCCACGACCGTGTCAACCTGAGCGACCGTCATACGCGCGGCCATACACATGACCGGACCAAAATTCCGGCTTGAATAGCGGTAGATGAGGTTGCCGGCCGGGTCTCCCCGATGCGCCTTCACAAAGGCCACATCACCGTGGAGTGGCTCTTCCAGCACATAGCCGCGGCCATTGATTACACGCGTTTCTTTGCCTTCCGCCATGCGCGTTCCGTATCCCGTGGGCGTGAAGAAGGGGCCGATACCCGCACCCGCCGCGCGCAGTCGCTCGGCCAGCGTGCCCTGCGGCACAAGCTCCAGCTGAATCTTGCCGGCCGTATACCATTCGGCGAACGCTGCGGCATTCGGCTTCTTGGGGTTGGACGAGCGTGCGTAGGAACAGATCATCTTGTCCACGCGCCCCGCCCGGATCAATTGACTAAGCCCAATCTCGCCATTCCCGGCATTGTTGTTGACGACCGTCAGTCCCTTTACGCCAGTGTCCAGCAAGGCCACAAGAAGTGCCTCGGGCACGCCTGACGCCCCGAAGCCCCCCACCAGCAGCGTGGAACCATCCTGGATTCCGGACACTGCCTCCTCTACAGAAGCGACTACCTTGTTCAACTTACTGCTCCGTCATTCATCTGCATTAATGATCTTCAGTCGATGCTGAGCTTTGCCGCTTCAACGATCCGGGCCCACTTCGCAACATCGGCCTCCACGAACTGCGAGAACTCTGCTACTGACTCGCCGCCCGGCAGACCGCTCCAGCTGGCGATTTGCTTCTGCACGTCTTCGTCACGAAGAATTTGCGCGACGCGCTCATTCAGCCCGTTGACGTATTTCGCGTCTGTGCCTTGCGGATAAAACAGGCCGAACCATGCAGCAACGTCGAAGCCCTTCAGCCCCGACTCATCCATGGTGGGGACGTCGGGGAGCGCAGCCACTCTTTGTTTGCTTGTCACCGCCAAGGCCACCAGCTTCCCAGACTGAATATGGGGCAAAGACACAGCGGCGTTGTCGAACATCATGTGAACCTGACCCCCAATCAAATCGGCCACTGCGGGCGCGTTCCCCTTGTAGGGAACGGAGATCACATCGATGTCTGTCGCCAGACGGAACATTTCTCCGGTCATGTGGGTGGACTGCCCGACCCCGGAGTTGGCCAGGGCCAGTACGCCAGGCTGCTTCTTTGCCAACTCGATGAGGTCGGCCACGGAGCGGGCAGGCACCTTGGGATTCACCACCAGTACATTGGGTACGGAGAACACGCGGATGACCGGTTGCAAATCGCCAGGCCCGTAGTTGAGATTCTTGTTCAGGGAATAGTTGATGGCATTGGGACCAATGTTGCCCATCAGCATGGTGCAGCCATCGGCCTTTGCTGCCGCAACGTGCGCAGCACCAATGGTTCCGCCGCCACCGGCGCGGTTTTCAACCACGACGGATGCCCCCAGACGCTCCCCCAGACGGGTTGCAATCAGGCGCCCCACAAGATCGGTCGTCCCACCGGCTGCAGCCGGGACCACCATGCGATAAACCCCGCCCGGGCATTCCGGCATGGACGCTTGCGCACCC
>JAJUJD010000003.1 GCA_029267315.1 Alcaligenaceae bacterium | reverse complement strand
AGCTCAGTGTGGTAGCAGATGAAGCCGAGGAACAAGAAAAGCGGCACTGAACTGAGCGTCCAGTTGGCAGCAAAGTTGTAGGGAATGATGCCCAGAGACGACAGCGCAATGTCCAGCCCAACCACGGCCCAGATGCCGACAAACGACACAGCAATCAGTACAAAGCCAATGGGAATGCGTAGAAGTATCAGCGCAAAGAGCGCAGCAATGCCGGTAAAGCCAATGGCGACGTCACTCATGGCTGGGCTCCTTGCTGCGTGGTATCACGGGTGAGGCTGCGCAGGAAGTTCACGAGGCTGTATACGCCCAGAAGGGTCACGCCAAAAAACAGAATGAAGTAACTGGGCCAGGTCGGAATGGTGTAATCGCCTTGCATCACTGCTGCTTTTGACGCGTAGTTGCGCATTGCGACTTCCCATGCCGCGTAGGCAATCAAAAAGGAGGTAGCGGAAATGAAGAGCTGAGTGAAGCTTCCCAGCACTCGATTCATTGCCGGAGGAAAATAGCCGGAGATCAGTTCAATGCTGATGGACGCTTTGCTTTGCTCGACGTAGGCCAGCGGCAGGAAGATGGCGATAATCATGTAGTAGTGCGCCACGATTGAGATGGTGCCCGGCAATGGCATGTTCATCGTGAAGCGGAAGAAGATATCGAGGCTGACGTGGACCATCATTAGAACGACCGCAGCACCTCCTACGAGCGTTATGAGCTGGTTAATTCCCTCAAGCCATGCGTTGATTGTTTTCATCGGAGTCAAATTTCTTAATACGTGGACGGGCCTGCGGGTAGGCCCGCTAGCCCCGAGCACGAGGTAAAGAAGAGCTGGCGGGAGGCCGGTAAAGGGCCTCCAAGCGCCGCTTATTGGTTCTCCAGTACAACGCGCCCCTGCACCTTGCCTTCGGCAAGATCGCGCAAGGCCTGGTTTGCTTCCTCCAGCGGGCGTGTGCTGATAGGGAAGGTAAACAGGTCGTGTTTTTGCGCAAATTCCACCAGTTCCTTTTGTTCCGTCAGAGAGCCGGTGTAAGAGCCGATGATGGAAATGGCGCGGGTAATGATGAAAGGGATCGGGTAGCGCAACTCACCGCCATGCAGACCCACGATAATGACCTTGCCACCGCGCCTTGGCAGGCTGACGGCCAGTTCGACAGTGGGGCCGGAACCGACGAAATCTAGGACAGCCACGCATTTCGAGGCCGCAGCGGCCTGAATTTCAGTGACCACGTCAGCGCTGGTTGGGTCGAAGGTGTGCGATGCCCCAACCTGACGGGCCAGGTCGCGTTTCTCGGCGGACAGATCCAGTGCAATGATGTTCTTCACGCCCTTGAGCGAGAGGGTGCGGATGGCCAGCAGACCCAGGCCGCCACAGCCCACGACCACAACCGCCTCATCGTCATGAACCTCGCCAATCTTCTTGATGGCCGACCAGGTTGTCAGGCCGGAGCAAGCGAGCAATGAAGCGTGAGCCGGTTTAAGCTGGCCAATACTGACGATATGACGGGGATGCGGTACCAGCACATATTCCGCGTAACCGCCGGGGCGATGAACGCCAAGTGCTGCGGGCTTGGTGCAAAGGTTTTCCTCCCCGCGCTGACAAACTGAGCAGCTGCCGCAACCAACCCACGGGTAGACAAGCACCGTGCCCGTGGGCAGCTGGTCCGCTTGGTCGCCCGCAGCCACCACTTGCCCCACGATCTCGTGGCCCAACGTCACCGGCAGAGAAATGCCCCGGTCTTCCAGTTTGAGCTTCTTGCCTTGCCCCAGCTCATAAAACCCTTCGTGCAGGTGGACGTCGCTGTGGCATACGCCGCAGTAGTTCACGCGCACCAGAACTTCAGTGCCGACTGGCGTAGGTAACTGCGATTCACTCTTCTGCAGATCGCTGTTGAATTCGTGGAACGGGTAGCTGGTATATGTCTGTGTTGTCATGCGGTAGTTTCCTCACACGCTCTAGCAGGAGCGGATACCAGATGACCTGATGGGCCAAGGGCATGCCCTGCCTATAGTTTTAAGTTCGCAAGGCAATTATGCGTGTGTCGATTATTTATTACAATTCCGAGAAATTTAAATAGACTGTCAAATAAATTTGACGTTAGGGAAAACCATGGACGCTCAATCGCTGGTCCTGCTGGCGGAAATCGTTGAAGCGGGAAACCTAAGTTTGGCCGCTCGCCGGCTGAAAATGAGCCGGGCAAATGTCAGTTATCACCTTGCCCAGCTGGAAAAAAGCATGGGGCAGGAATTACTGCGCCGCACGACCCGTCGCCTGGAGCCTACCGAAGTGGGCTACCGGCTTTACGAACATGGTTGTGTCATCCGCGAAGAACTGATGGCAGCGCAGGAATCGCTTGCGTCCCTGGGTAGCAGCCTGCACGGGCAGGTTCGCCTCAGTATTCCTACGGGCTTCGGCAGTCTGGTCATGAGCGACTGGCTGATCGCCTTCAAGCGCTTGTATCCGGGAATTGTGCTGAATCTGCTGTTCGAGAACCGTGTGGACGACCTCCTGCGCGATGAAGTCGACATTGCTGTGCGGGTCATGTCGGAACCGCCCCAGCAATTGGTGGCAGTGGAGCTTTCTCCCGTTCGCTATTCGGTGTGTGCGTCGGTCGAGTATGCCAGCCAGCATGGAATGCCGGTGGAACTGGACGACCTGCGGCGCTACCCCATCATCACGTCCAATGTCATCGGCCGTGATCTGCGTCTCTCGGCTTATCAGGGAGGCAATCGGTGTGAGGTGGTGTTGCATCCCACACTTGCCACCGAAAACTTTCAGTTTCTTCGTAAAGCGATTCTGGCTGGGCTGGGCGTAGGGCTGGTCCCCGACTATGTGATCGATAGGGACGTCGCTGCAGGAACCGTCGTGACCGCTCTGACGAGCTGGCGGCTGAGCGTTTTCGGCACACGGATGTATTTGCTGCGCATGCCCGGGCGGTATCAGACGCTCGCCGTGCGCACCTTGATTGATTATGTAGTGGAGCGGGCTCGCGAATGGAGCAGGGCGCGTGTACGCACCGCTAACCCCGCCGCAGTCGACACGTCGGCGGGCAATGACCGACAATAGCGCCAGCGCAGGAAGACTAGTCGCGTGGTATTTGCAGAACCCCTCAGGCGCAGCTTTTTTTCCCCACCTTTTGTCGAACAGGATTCTTCATGTTGAGGCTCATGCTTTTCCGTCACGCCCACGCCGACCATCCGGCCGGCATAGACGATCACGCGCGACCACTGTCAAGTCGCGGGCTGGATGAGTCCCGCCGTATGGGCGCTCATCTCGCTACACAATCTTTAGTGCCTGAGCTGGCTATTGTCTCGACTGCCCGGCGAACGCAAGAAACTTGGCATGCCGCCAGTGAGTCGGGCGGCTTCCATGTAGAGAAAATCGATGAACCGCGTATTTATGAGTCCAGTGCAGGAGATCTGCTTGAAGTGGTTCGGGCACAAGATCCGGCACATAAGCGGATTATGCTGGTGGGGCACAACCCCGGCATGGAGCGGTTGACCGCATGGTTGGTTCAAAGCGGTGAAGCAGAAGCTGTGGCACGCTTGCAAAGAGAGTTCGCCGTAGGTGGGCTGGCCGTTCTTGATTTTGAAGCAGTATCCTGGGCCGAGCTTGACGTGCAAAGTGGTCACCTGCAGCGCTTCGACACGCCCAGGAGCTTAGCCAGTTAGCCGGCAGGGCAAGCGTGCGGTGGTGGGTAAGCTCAATCCAGCCCACCTTGGGCCGTTCCTGCTATAGGAAGCTGCTGCGGTGCCTAGCTGCCCAGACGTCGTAACAGGCGGCCCGTCTCGAACACGGGCAAACCCATTACCCCCGAATAGCTGCCGGAGATATGTTCTATGAACAGACCGGCCAAGCCCTGGATGCCATAGGCACCGGCCTTATCCATGGGTTCACCCGACGCGCAGTAGATTTCGATCTCTTCATCCGTCAGCTGCGCAAAGCGCACACGGGTGACCGACACGGCTTCCAACATTTGCGACGCATCAGCCAGTACAACTGCGCTGCGCACTTCATGCTCGCTTCCCGACAGACGACGCAACATGGTGCGTGCCGCTTCAACGTTGGCCGGCTTGCCGAGGATGTCATCTCCCATGATGACCGTGGTATCTGCCGTCAGTACGGGACGAAGCTCGCGCCCCGCGGCTGTCGGGCTGGCAAGGTACTCCAACGCCCGCTGCGCTTTTTCCCTGGCGGTGCGAAGCACATAGTCGGCAGGGGGTTCACCTGGCAGGCGGGGTTCGTCTTCGCCGGCCACGGGGGGCAAGCGCAGCACCTCGTGCGGCACACCCAGTTGGGTGAGGATTTCGTGCCGCCGAGGGCTGGCGGAGGCAAGGTAAATGGCAGGAAACTGCATGCAGACTATTCGACCTTGATGATCTTCAGCGTATTCGTGCCACCGGTGCTGTGATAGGAGTCACCCTTGGTGAGGATCACCCAGTCACCTTGCTGAACCACGCCGCTTTTCTTCAGTAAGACGATGGCTTCGTCACTGACTTCGGCCGGTTCATAGGCTTTGGGGTCGAAGGGCACGGGGTAGACACCGCGGAACATGGCCACTCGCCGTTGCGTTGTAGGATGCGGAGTGAAGCAGTAGATGGGTACCCCGGAACGAATGCGCGACATGATGAGGGGTGTGTTGCCGGACTCCGTCAGGCTGATGATGGCCTTGACGCCTTGAAAGTGATTGGCGGCATACATGGATGCCAGGGCAATGGTTTCGTCACAGCGTTGGAAAGTCTGGCCGACACGGTGCCGCGACAGTGTCGTAATGTGCTCTTGTTCGGCTCCCTGAGCGATACGCGCCATGGCGGCGACAGCCTCAACAGGGTAACGGCCCGATGCGGTCTCGCCCGACAGCATGACGGCATCGGTGTAATCGAGCACGGCGTTGGCGACATCAGACACCTCGGCACGTGTGGGCAGTGGGCTGGCAATCATGGACTCCATCATCTGCGTCGCGGTGATCACCAGTTTGTTCTGATGCCGTGCATGTTGGATGATGCGTTTCTGAATACCAACCAGACGAGCGTCACCCACTTCAACACCAAGGTCCCCGCGCGCCACCATTACGCCGTCGCTGGCCTGGATCAGTGAATCCAGGGCATCGTCATCGGCCACGGCCTCGGCGCGCTCGATCTTTGCAATGATCCAGGCTGCGCTGCCTGCTGCACGAACCAGCTTGCGAGCGGCGTCGATATCGCTTCCTGAGCGGGGAAAGGACACGGCAACGTAGTCGAGTTCCAGTTCGGCGGCCAGGCGAATGTCTTCGTGGTCTTTTTCCGTCAGGCTGGGCGCGGAAATGCCGCCCCCACGACGATTGATGCCTTTGTTGTTGGACAGGGGGCCACCTACGACGACCATCGTGTGAACGGCATGTTCGTCCACATTTTCAACCCGCAGCACAACGCGTCCATCGTCCAGCAACAGCTCATCGCCAGGTTGGCAATCCTGCACCAGGCTGGGGTAGTCAATGCCGACGATGCGCTCATCGCCATCATCCGGACCATGGGCATTTGATAGCGTGAAGGCTTGTCCTTTCTCCAGCGTCACCTGGGTGTCACGGAAGCGGGCAATGCGTATCTTGGGGCCTTGCAGGTCACCCATGATGGCCGTGTGTCGGCCCAGCTTCGCGGAAATCTCGCGCAGCATGCGCACACGTTCGCGATGTTCATCGGCGGTGCCATGCGAGAAATTCAGGCGTGCGACGTCCAGCCCGGCAAGCAGGAGTTGTTCGATCTTCTCTGGGCTGGAACTGGCAGGTCCGAGTGTTGCGACGATCTTGGTACGACGTTTATTCATGGACGCATTGTCCTCTGACAGGTTGATCAGGCCCGATGGTAGGGGTGTCCTGTCATGATAGCCCACGCCCGGTACAACTGTTCAGCCAGCAATACTCGAACCATGGGATGAGGCAAGGTCAAGGCGGAAAGGCGCAACATTTCCGGGCACTGGGCCTTCAGGCCGGCATCAAGCCCGTCCGGGCCGCCAACTAGAAATGCGATGTCAGTGCCCAAGGTGCGCCAATGTTCCAGCCGCTTTGAAAGCTGTACCGTGGTGAGATCCTTGCCGCGTTCGTCCAAGGCGACTATGTGACACCCTGCGGGCAGCGCAGCTTCTATACGGCGCGCTTCCGCCGCCATGAGCTGCGCCGCACTCTTGCCTGAGCTGCGGGGTTCTGGTTTGATCTCGCGCAGCTCCAAGGCGCAATCTGGCGGCAGACGCTTGGCGTAATCCTTCCAGGCCTCATCCACCCAAGCGGGCATGCGGGCACCGACCGCCGCCACGATCAGCTTCATTCTTCGTCCTGGTCGTCGAAGCTGTAGCTTTCCGGAGAGGCGGGAATGGTCGATTGAGGCAGCAGTTTCACGCGCACCGGCTTGCCCCCCCAAATCTCTTCAAGGTTGTAGTACTGACGAATGGCGGGCTGCATACAATGCACGACTACATCGCCAAGGTCGACCAGGACCCATTCACCGGTATCTTCGCCTTCGAACGCTAGTACTGGCACATTGTGCTCTCGGGCGGCGTCGGCCACGCTGGAGGCCAGGGCGCGTGTCTGGCGGTTCGAGGTTCCACTGGCAATGACGACCCGGTCGAACAGGCTGGTAATGTGCGAAGTATTGAAGACTTTGATGTCTTGTGCCTTGACGTCCTCGAGGGCATCAATGACGAGGCGTTGAAGTTTCTGTATGTCCATAAAGGGCCGGTACCGCGGCATTACGCCGACGGCTGCCTGTAGAGTCCGTTTCGTTGAATATATTGTGCCACGCCAGGGGGGAGCATGCCTTCTATCGGACGCCCCAACGCAAGTCGTTGGCGAATGGCCGTGGCGGAAATGTCCATGGGAGTCATGGGAATGACCTGCAAAGGACGCCCCAGCGCTTGCAGCAGCTTCTGCAGATTTGCAGGAGGCTTCAGCTCAGCTCCCGGGCGTGCTGCGACTGCAAGGCGAACCCGGCGGGCAATATCGTCCCATTGCTTCCATGTACAGAAATTCTCCAGCTGATCTGCCCCAAGAATCCAGACATAGTCTTTACCGGTGTCCAAGGCCTGCACGGTGTCGATGGTGTAGGTGGGGCCACCGCGCTCAATCTCAAGAGGGCTGACATCCAGGCCTTCTTCATTCTGTATGGCCAGCGCCAGCATTTCCAGGCGCTGTTCGGCTGAGGCACCTAGTTTCCCGCGTTGCCACGGTTGAGCGGCGGGGATGAGGGTGACGCCATCCAGCCCCAAATGTGCACGCGCCTGGCGGGCCAACTCGATGTGGGCGACGTGGACCGGGTCAAAGCTGCCCCCCAGGAGACCTTGCAGGGGCCGACTCAAATCCACTCCCGGGGCTTGAGGTATTCGTAAAGCGCGGCTTCGGGCGTATCGGCTTCGGGCTGCCAGTCGTACTTCCATGCTGCGACAGGGGGCATGGAAAGCAGTATGGATTCGGTGCGGCCGCCAGACTGCAGACCGAACAAGGTGCCGCGGTCGTACACGAGATTGAACTCGACGTAGCGACCCCGCCGATAGGCCTGGAAATCGCGATGTCTGTCTGTGTACGGAGTCTGCTTGCGGCGCTCTAGTATGGGCAGGTAAGCGGGCAGAAATGCGTTGCCTACTGCCTGAGTCAGCGCAAAACTCAGGTCGAACCCGCCTTCGTTCAGATCGTCAAAGAACAGGCCGCCCACGCCGCGCGTTTCGCCGCGATGCTTCAGAAAGAAGTATTCATCGCATGCTTGCTTGAAAGCCTGGTATTTATCCGCGCCAAAAGGTAAGAGGGCATCGTGACAAACATGGTGGAAGTGGCGGACGTCCTCTTCGAACGGGTAGTAAGGGGTCAGATCGACCCCTCCACCAAACCAGAACACATCTTCTTCGTCGCCCGTGGTCGCCTCAGCGACAAAGCAGCGCACATTCATGTGCACCGTGGGCACGAAGGGGTTGCGCGGATGAATTACTAGCGAGACGCCCATGGCTTCCCAAGGGCGACCAGCAAGATGTGGGCGCACGGCGCTGGCTGAAGGCGGCAGCTGGCGGCCCTGCACATGACTGAACAGGACTGCAGCCCGTTCCAAAACAGGGCCATTTTCCAGGTAACGGCTCAGCCCGCCGCCGCCTTCCGGCCGCGTCCAGGCATCGCTGCTGAAGTCCGCACCGCCGGCGACTTCCATTGCCTTGACAATGTCCGCCTGGAGCGATGTCAACCAGTTGCGGACGAGGTCCAGTCGCGGGCTCATTGGCGCGAGGGGTCGTTGCCGGGCGCGGCATCATTTGGCGCCAGCGCCCGCCAACCAATGTCGCGCCGGTACTGCTGGCCGTTGAAGTGCGTGCGCGCCACGGCGTCGTACGCCGCTACCTGGGCCCGTTTGATGGAATCTCCAAGGGCTGTCACGCACAGTACCCGACCGCCCGATGTCTTGAGAACACCGTCGTCCAAGCGCGTACCGGCATGAAAGATGACACATTCGCCGGTGTCGGGGGCCAAACGGGTGACTGGGTCACCGGTGCGTGGTGTGGCCGGATAGTTGGCTGCAGCCATGACCACACCCAGTGCAGTGCGGCGATCCCATTCAATTTCAGCTTCATCCAGGCGACCCGCAATGGACAGCTCCAGGGTTTCGCTGAAATCGCTCATGATGCGCATCATGATGGGCTGGGTTTCCGGGTCGCCCATGCGGCAGTTGAACTCCAGCACCTTGATTGAGCGGGTGGCGTCTGGCCCCGGGCCGATCATCAACCCGGCGTACAGGAAGCCGGAATAGGGCACACCGTCGCGCGCCATGCCTGCGGTGGTGGGGTTGATTACCTCACGCATGATGCGGTTGTGCAGGGCAGGGGTGACGACCGGGGCGGGGGAGTACGCACCCATGCCACCGGTGTTGGGGCCCTTGTCGCCATCGAGCAGGCGCTTGTGATCCTGACTTGTGGCTAGCGGCAGTACGTTGTGACCATCGCACATGACGATGAAGCTCGCTTCCTCACCCTGAAGAAACTCTTCAATGACGACACGTGCGCCGGCTTCGCCCAGGCTGCCACCGCCGAGCATGTCGTCGATGGCTGCATGTGCCTGTTCCAACGTTTCCGCGACCACCACACCCTTGCCGGCCGCCAAGCCGTCTGCCTTAATGACTATGGGGGCACCCTGCTCGTCGATATAGCGATGGGCATCGGCCGCATCGGTAAACGTAGCGTAGGCGGCGGTGGGAATACCGTGCCGCACCATGAAGGCCTTGGCGTAGTCCTTCGAGCTTTCCAGCTGTGCCGCCTCGCGAATGGGACCAAAAATTTTCTGACCCGCTGCCTGGAAGGCATCTACGATGCCGGCGGCCAGAGGGGCTTCAGGCCCGACCACGGTAAACGCAATCTTTTCCCGGCGCGCGAATTCGATCAGTTCGTCGATATCCGTAATATCGACATTGCGAACCTGGTCTGCGCGGGCTGTCCCGCCGTTACCCGGAGCGACGTAAACCGTTTGGACGCGGGGTGAACGGGCGAGCCGCCAAGCCAATGCATGCTCGCGTCCGCCGCTGCCGATGACGAGTAATTTCATGATTTCTTAAAAAGGGGAGGTGGCATGCCCGGCGAACCGGGCAGGATTGGGATCAGGAGGGTTCAACGGACTCGTCGAATACGGCCGTGGTGTACACCTGCTGGACATCATCGAGCGATTCCAGCATGTCGATGAGCTTTTGCGTGCGCTCGGCGTCATCGCCGGTCAATTCGGTTTCGTTCAGCGGCTTCATGATGACATCCTGGACTTCCGGCACCAAACCAGCTTCCTCGAAGGCCGCCTTCACGGCGGAATAGTCGGACGGTGCGCAAATCACTTCAATCATGCCGTCCTCGTCAGTGATGACGTCTTCGGCCCCCGCTTCCAGTGCCACTTCCATGACACGCTCTTCAGACACACCTGGCGCAAAGAGAAACTGGCCGCAGTGCTTGAACATGAACGTAACCGAGCCTTCCTGACCGAGGTTGCCACCATTCTTGTTCAAGGCGTGACGAACTTCAGCGACGGTGCGCGTGCGGTTGTCAGTCATGCAGTCGATGAGGATAGCGGCTCCGCCGGGGCCATAGCCTTCATAGCGGACCTCTTCAAAGTTGTCGCCGTCGGCACCGCCAGCGCCACGCTGAATGGCGCGCTGGATGTTGTCCTTGGGCATATTGGCCGCGGTGGCCTTGTCCCAGGCCATGCGCAGGCGCGGGTTGGCGTCCGGGTCGGGGCCGCCGGCGCGCGCCGCTACGGTGATCTCACGGATGATTTTGGTCCAGAGCTTCCCGCGTTTGGCGTCCTGACGCCCTTTGCGGTGCTGGATATTTGCCCATTTACTGTGTCCGGCCATATTTGTTCAACTAAAAGCAAGATGGATGGATTTTACCCTCAGGCGGGCATGACACGCAGCAGAAGTATCTGCGCGACTTCGCCAGGGCTTGATTTACACTTGCGGCCATTGTGTCCAATTAAATCGCGGGGGTCAAAAGATGGCTGAGCCGATCAAGCTGGCACAGGGGCCGGCATCCACTGCGTTGCTGCGTCCGCAGTACGCAAACCGTCACGGCTGCATCACCGGCGCTACCGGAACCGGCAAGACTGTCACGCTCCAGGTAATGGCCGAAGCATTTAGCCGTTCGGGAACGCCCGTCTTTGTCTCCGATGTCAAAGGCGATTTGTCGGGCATATCGCAGGCCGGGCAGCCATCGCCCAAGTTGACGGAGCGTCTGCAAAGGCTGGGAATCGAGGAACCCAAGTGGGGCGGCGCACCAGTGGAATTCTGGGACATCTTCGGCGCCCAGGGCCACCCGCTGCGTGCAACGATTTCCGATATGGGCCCACTCCTGCTGGCCCGCATGCTCGAACTGAACGATACGCAGGAAGGCATTCTGAACATTGTCTTCCGAGTGGCCGACGAGGAAGGCCTGCTGCTGCTTGACCTCAAGGATTTGCGCTCCATGCTGCAGGCGGTAAGCGACCGCGCATCTGAGTTGCGCACCCGCTATGGGAATATCTCGCCTGCCTCGGTGGGGGCCATTCAGCGGGCTTTGCTGCGGCTGGAAAGCCAGGGTGCCGATCACTTCTTCGGCGAACCCATGCTGAATATTTTTGACCTTATCCGCACTGACTCCACCGGCCGTGGCGTAGTCAACATTCTTGCGGCTGACCGGCTGATGCAGTCGCCACGCTTGTACGCGGTTTTCCTGCTTTGGCTGCTGGCGGAACTGTACGAGAACCTTCCGGAAGTCGGTGATCTGGACAAACCCAAGTTCGTTTTCTTTTTTGACGAGGCTCACCTCCTATTTGACGAGGCACCTAAGGCCTTGGTGGACAAAGTCGAGCAGGTGGTTCGGCTCATCCGCTCCAAAGGTGTGGGCGTGTATTTCGTCACACAAAGTCCGGCGGACATTCCCGATGCGGTTCTTGGTCAGCTTGGCAACCGCGTCCAGCATGCACTGCGTGCCTACACGCCTAGGGATCAGCGCGCTGTGAAGACCGCCGCTGAGACAATGCGCCCGAACCCCGGTCTGGACGTGACTGCCGCGATCACCGATCTGGGGGTGGGCGAAGCATTGGTTTCCACGCTGGACGACAGTGGCCGGCCGTCCCCAACGGAACGGGCGTGGGTGGTGGCACCGGGCAGCCGCATCGGGCCGGCGACCGAATCGGAGCGCCGGCAGTTGATAGCCGCTTCGTTAATGTCTGGCAAATATCAGCAGGCCGTTGATCGCGAGTCGGCATATGAAGTATTGCTGAAGCGGGCCGAGAGCATGCCGAAGCAAAATGGTGGCAGTGCTGCCAACAAGCAGGAAAATGCCGATAACGGCGTGATGGGCGCTGTAAGTGATTTCCTGTTTGGTTCGACGGGGCCGCGTGGTGGCCGCCGCGATGGCGTAGTGCAGTCGGTCGCAAAGAGCATGGTACGCCGCGCCGCCAACCAGCTGGTGCGTGGTGTTCTGGGGTCGCTGACCGGTCGCCGCTGATTCCCCCCCGCTGCTGCGAATGCATTGATTTTTACAGGAGAAACCGAGTGACCAAGATTATCGTGGCGACGGCTCAACCGGAAACGACCCGGCGCTGGCTCGGCGTCATGCAGCCCGCGCTTCCCGAATTCGAGTTGTCAGCCTTTCAACCGGGGCAGGCGGCCTGCGGGGCAAAATACGCGATAGTTTGGGGCCCCCCCGCGGAACTCTTTCAGGTGGAAACGCAACTGGAAGCTATTTTCAATCTTGGCGCGGGAGTCGATGCCATATTGGGGCTGCCCGGTCTGCCCGATATCCCGGTTTACCGCCTCGAAGACGCCGGCATGGCTCCCCAAATGGCGGAATACGTCATTCACTATCTCTCGTTGTATTCGCGCGGTTTCGAAGAGTACGCCCTGCGTCAAAAACAGTCTGTCTGGACGCCGAAGCAGGGAATTGATTATGCACGCTGGCCCGTCGGTGTCATGGGCCTCGGTCAACTGGGCACTCACGTCGCAAAGGCCGTGGCGGCCCTGGGTTATCCAACTGCTGGTTGGGCGCGCAGCCCGCGCGAAGAGGAGGGCATAGAAACTTTCCACGGCAACGACCAGTTCAAGCAGTTCTTGGCACGTACCAGAGTACTGGTGAACCTGTTGCCGCTAACCACCCATACCCGGGGTATTATCAATAGCGACCTGCTGCGAAGCCTGATGCCAGAGGCTGTGGTGATCAATATCGCCCGAGGCGCGCATGTAGTGGATGACGACTTGCTGGCTGCCCTTGACGCGGGCAAGGTAAAGGCGGCTGTGCTGGATGTCTTCAATCAGGAACCTTTACCCAGCGACCACCCTTATTGGCTCCATCCCAAGGTGAAGATTACACCCCATGTCGCCGCTGTGACGCTGGAATCGGATGCGGTGGAACAAATCAGTCGCCGTATTAGGCTATTGGAAGAGGGCAAGCCGGCCAGCGGGCTGGTGCGTCGCGATACGGGTTACTGAAGTGCTTCGGGGCGGCGATCCGGTTTGCGCAGCCCCGACCACACGATGGCACCGATCATGATAGCGCCACCGAGCAGCGCCCTGGCGCTGGGATACTGGGAGAACAATATGGCGGCGAACACAATGGCGTAGAGCGGTTCCAATGCGATCACAATGCCGGCGCTACGGGCATTGAGCGCAACCAGACTGGATACGAGCAGAAAGTGCGACAGCGCCGTGCAGAAAACCCCCAGTAGTCCGAGCCAGAGCCAGTCCAGTGCAGCAAGCTCTGAAAAACCACCGAAACTGAATGGCAATGTGGCCAACGCCACGATGAAGTTTTCCCAGCAGGCAACCTGATAGGCGGAAAGATGTCCGGCTGCCTTGCGGTTGATGACGGTAAATAGCGCGAACGACAGCCCGGACGCCACGGCCCATCCCAGCCCCACAGTAGCCTCGTCACGGAAGTCGAATGACGGGGTCACCAGCACCAGACCCGCGGTGACAAGAAAAAGAATGGCCCACTCAGCCCTGCTCACCCGTTCCCGCAGCACTAGCCATTCCGTCAGGGTGATGAAAGCGGGGAAACTGGCAAAGCCGAGCGTGGCGATTGCCACTCCACTGATTTTCACCGATACAAAGAATGTCACCCAATGGATGGCCAGCATGAGCCCGGCAGCGCTCAGGGCGGCTGCGCTGCGCAAATCGATGCCCTTGAACAAGGGCGCACCTTGCCAGCGCATGAACAGCAGCAGGCTGACCACGGCGAAGACTGCTCGTCCGGCAGTTATCAAGCCGGCGTCACCCTGGATGAGCTCACCGAAAATGCCGGTGAGTCCGAAAAGAACGGCGGCAAGGTGAATGGATATCAGGGCGCTCTTGCGGGTCATCAGGCTCAGGAGTGGTGGGAATGCTGGTGCAACGGTTTACACTAGAATGGACTGCTACTTTACCCGAAGGGAGAACTGAAAGCGCCAGCGTGCAAGGCTTTCAGCATCTTCCCCACACACTGAACGGAGACTGACTTGACGTACCAGGCCAAAGCAATACGTATCGAAGCCCCTGGTGGGCCGGAAGTTCTGAAACTCGTTTCGGTTGAAGTACCTGAGCCTGAGCAGGGCCAGGTCACCATCCGGCAGAAGGCGGTGGGCCTGAACTTCATTGATATCTACTTTCGCACCGGTCTATATCCACATCCGCTTCCGCATGGCATTGGCTTTGAGGCCTCCGGCGACGTGGTGGCTGTTGGCGAAGGGGTGACCCACCTCAAAGTGGGCGACCGTGTTGCCTATGGGCAAAGCCCCATCGGCGCCTATGCTGAAGTGCGCAACGTGCCTGCCGACAAGGTTGTGAAGATACCTGATACGGTCAGCTACGATGACGCTGCCGCCCTCATGCTGAAAGGGCTCACGACCTGGTATCTATTCCGCCAGTGCTATCGGCTGCAGGAGGGGGAAACCACACTCTTTCACGCTGCGGCTGGCGGGGTGGGCCTGATCGCTTGCCAATGGGCACGCGCTTTGGGGGTCAAATTGATTGGTACGGCTTCCAGTCCCGAAAAATGTGCGTTGGCCAAGGAGCATGGCGCTTGGGAAGTGATTGACTACACCCGCGAGAACGTCGTGGAACGCGTCAAGGAGCTGACTGGCGGGGCCAAGCTGCCGGTGGTGTATGACGGCGTCGGGAAAGACACCTGGCTGACTTCGCTGGACTGCCTGCGCCCGCGCGGTCTGATGGTGAGCTTCGGGAACGCTTCCGGTCCGGTCGAGGGCGTCAACCTGGGTATTCTGAACACCAAAGGGTCGCTGTATGTGACCCGCCCGAAACTGGGAGACTATGTGCCCACCCAGCAGGCCATGCAGGCAGCAGCTGACGAGTTGTTCGAGCAGGTGACCAACGGCAATATCAAGGTCGTGATCGGGCAGCGTTTCCGCCTGGATCAGGCCGCTGAAGCGCAGGAAGCGCTTGCAGCGCGAAAGACGACTGGCGCCACCATCTTTACGCTGGATTGATCACCGCGCCTCCCGGTGTTTGCCGCCGGGAGCGCTACCAGCCGTAAAAGCGGGGCCAGGTCTGCGAGCTACCGTCTGGCCCCAGCGCTACATATTCGGGGTGTTGGGCAGCGGTGGCACAGGCATGAATAGGCAATATGCGCAGCTGCGTTCCGATGGGAAAGCGCTGGGCGATATCAGTGTCAGATTCGCCCACTCGCGAAATAATGCCGTGTTCTTGGTTGGCGCTGCTCACCAAGTAACCTTCCAGAACTTGCCCACTTGCCGTACAGACTTGGCCGAGGGCGAAGTCCCGCTTCTGATCCTGAGTACCGCGGTCACGGCTCATGGCCATCCAGCCGGCGTCAACAATAGCCCAGCCCTTTTCTTCCTGATGACCTATCACGGTGGTCAGCACGCTTAAAGCGATCTCATCGGTACTGCATACGCCCACGTTGTGCATGACCAGGTCGAAGAAAACGTAGACACCCGCTCGTACTTCCGTCACGCCGTCCAGACGGCGGGCAGCCAGCGCCGTGGGGGTTGAGCCCACACTAACCACTGGGCATTTGAAACCGGCTTCACGTAAGCGTTGCGCTGCGTGGACGGCGCCGGCTCGTTCCTGTTCAGCCATGGCTTCCAGAGCCGCCTGCGTATCACAGCCATAACTCGCACCCGCGTGAGTCATCACGCCGCCTACCACCATGCCCGCCTCCTGCAGCAACTGCGCCACCTCGATGAGGGAAGAGGCGCCTGGCTTAATGCCGGAGCGGTGGTCATCAGTGTCGATTTCTATCCAGACCTCGAAGGCTTCGCCATTGGTGCGACCGAAAGCCGCAACATGTTTCGCGGCGGCCACGCTGTCGGTGATGATCTTCAGGTCGCAGCCTCTTCGCCGCAGCGAAAGCGCCTGACTCAATCGGCCGGGTGATATGGAAACCGCGTAAAGAATGTCTGTGATGCCATCCGCGAAGAACTGTTCCGCCTCCTTGAGCGTGGAAACCGTAATGCCACTGGCTCCGGCGTCCAGCTGCGCCTGAGTGACGGGAAGGCTTTTGCTCGTTTTGACGTGGGGGCGGAACCTCACGCCAAGTTGGTTCATGCGCTGCTGCATGCGGAGAATGTTCGCCTGCATGCGCTCGACATCAATGAGGGCGCAAGGCGTATTCAGTTCTTCGAGGTGGTTCATTTCAGTTGATTCGTTATGCGTGTTGCGGTGAGTCAGTTCTTCTGCGATTCCAGGTGATAACGCTGAACACGCTCCACTTCCTCGCGAGAACCAAGCACCACGCCAATGCGCTGGTGTAGTGCAGTGGGCTGGATATCCAAAATACGTTGTTCACCATCTACCGCCAGGCCGCCAGCCTGTTCCACGATGAAGCTCATGGGATTGGCCTCGTACATCAGACGCAACTTCCCAGCCTTACCGCTGGCGCGATTGTCGCGGGGATACATGAAAATGCCCCCACGGCTCAGAATACGGTGCACATCGGCAACCATGGAGGCGATCCAGCGCATGTTGTAGTCCTTCCCGAGAGGGCCTTCCTTGCCGGCCAGACACTCGTGGATATAGCGGCGCACCGGCATTTCCCAGTGCCGCATATTGGACATGTTTATGGAGAATTCCTTGGTCTGTTCGGGAATGCGAATGTCGTCGTGGGTCAGGCGCCATGCACCGGTTTCCCGGTCCAGGGTGAAGCCCACTACGCCGTTGCCTACGGTGAGAACCAGCATGGTTTGGGGGCCATAGACTGCATAGCCCGCGGCGACCTGGCGGACGCCGGGCTGAAGGAAGTCTTGTTCTTCGATTTCACGCCCGGACGCCCCGGAAGGTGCCTGAAGCACGGAAAAAATTGTGCCGATGGACACGTTCACGTCAATGTTGGAGGAGCCATCGAGGGGATCGAACAGCAGGAGGTACTCGCCCTTGGGGTAACGGTTGGGAATAAGGTGAATGGTTTCCATTTCTTCGGAAGCCATAGCTGCAAGGTGGCCACCCCATTCGTTGGCGTCCAGCAGAATTTCATTGGAGAGTACGTCCAGCTTTTTCTGCACTTCCCCCTGGACGTTTTCGGTGTCCAAGCTGCCGAGGACGCCGCCCAGGGCCCCTTTGCCCACAGCGTGGCCGATCGCCTTGCAGGCCCGAGCAACTGTTTCTATCAGCAGGCGCAGTTCAGCGGACATAATCTTTTCGAGGCGCTGCTGCTCGACCAGATACTGGGTCAGGGATTTGTACTTCATTGTTCAGTGCTCCTGATGGATGCTCAACGATTTATTGACGATCTCTGCGACATTGCGCGAGAGCGTAGGGTGCTGACTGATGCGTTCAAGGGCCGCATGAGCGTGCTGGCGCAGTTCAGGCGTGAGCCGCGCCCAGTTGTCGAAGGCACGCGTAAGCCGGGCCGCGATCTCCGGGTTGAGGGCATCCAGTGCGAGCACTTGGTCTGCCCAGAATGTATAACCCTGCGCAGAGTGCGCATGGGCCAGGTTGTTCATGCAAAACTGGAAAATGACGGAGCGTGCCCGGTTAGGGTTGCGCAAGGAAAAGGCGGGATGCAGCATCAGCGCCTGAATTTCCTCAACCGACGTCTTGTGTGAAGCAGCCTGGACGGAGAACCAGCGGTCTATAACCAGGGGATCGTTCTGCCAGCTATCGTAGAAATGACGGAAGACGGAATTGCGGGCCTCGGGCCCACCCCAGTTGGCTAGCGCAGTGAGGGCAGCCATGCAGTCTGTCATGTTGCTGGCGGACTCGTACTGAGCCATGGCCAGCTGTTCAGCGCCTTGCTGACGGCCGGCGAGTAGGTAGGCCAGCGCCAGGCCCCGCAAAGAGCGGTGTCCAGAAGATTCGGGGTCGGGGGAGTAGGGTACGTCGACGACGGAGTGAGTTTCGTACAGCTTGCGCCAGTGAGCGGCCAACTGCTCACCGAGTTCTGCCTGAAGTTCGCGGTGTGCTTGCACAACCGCCTGCGGCACCATGGGTTGCGTAAGTTCCAGCAATTCACGTTGCGCGGGCAGAGTCAGAACTCGGGCGAGATAAGCTGGCGACAAGGAAGCATCTTCCAGCAATGCCACCCATGTCTGGCGCAGCAGGGTACTTTCTGCTGCCGGCCGGCCTTCCGAAATTGCCTGCACCCTTTGCAGCAATACACGGCGCGCCAATTCCTGTCCCGCTTCCCAACGGGAGAATGGGTCGGGGTCGTGTCCTGCCAAGAGGGCAAGTTCGCTGTCCTCCCTCTGGTAGGCAATTTCCACTGGCGCCGAGAATTCGCGAAGTAAGGAAAGAACTGGTTTCTCCGCTATGCCATGGAAGGTCCACGACTGGCGCGCCTCAGTGAGCTCCAGCAGGACCGTTCCTGGCGAGCTGCCGGGCCTCGTTTCGATGCCTTCTGGGTAAACAGGTTCGCCATTTGGAGCAAGCAGGCCGATGGCAACGGGTATGTGCAAGGGCCGCTTTACTGCCGGTGGCTGTTGCAGCAGCTCAATACCCGCGGGCGGGTTGTGTTGGCTCAATGTGATCGTACACGCGGCGCTGGCGGCGTCGTGTTCCAGCTCGACTGATACTTTGGGCGTGCCTGCCTGGCTGTACCAGTTGCGGAATATGCTGAGATCGCGGCCGGGATTCCTGCGGCTATACACAGACTCCATGGCATTGATGAAGTCGTCGCAGGTCACCGCCTGCCCATCGTGGCGCCGGAAATATTCTTCCAGGCCCTCTCGGAAACCATCGCGTCCCAACAGAGTCTGCTGCATGCGAATGACTTCGGCGCCTTTTTCGTACACGGTCGCTGTGTAGAAATTGCCGATCTCCTGGTAGCTTTCCGGACGGATAGGGTGGGCCATCGGGCCGCGGTCCTCTGGAAACTGTGCCAGCCGCAGGGTAGATACGTCATCTATACGTTTGACGGCCCGAGCGCTGGCGGCTGCTGCGCCCTCTAGCCCGCTGGCCAACATATCGGCGGAAAATTCCTGGTCACGGAATACCGTCAAGCCTTCCTTCAGCGAGAGCTGGAACCAGTCGCGGCAAGTGACCCGGTTGCCGGTCCAGTTATGGAAGTATTCATGCCCGATGACCGCCTCTATGGCGCGATAGCTGCTGTCGGTAGCCGTAGAAGGATCGGCAAGTACATAGGCCGAGTTGAAAACGTTGAGACCTTTGTTCTCCATGGCACCCATGTTGAAGTCACGCGCCGCCACAATCATGAAACGATCGAGGTCGAGCTCCAGGCCATAGCGTTCTTCATCCCACCGCAAAGAACGCAGCAGGCAATCCATGGCCCACTCGGTGCGGTTTTCGGTGCCGTGGTCGCTATAAACCTGCAGCAGGACGTCGCGGCCACTACGTGTTTTCACTCGCTGTTCGCGGCACGCGAAATCGCCCGCTACCACCGCGAAAAGGTAGCTGGGCTTGGGGTGCGGGTCTTCCCATACCGCTTCATGACGCCCAGCAGGAAGTTCAGAAGCCGACACCAGATTCCCATTGGACAGCAGCAGGGGGTAACGTGATTTTTCGGCCTGCAACGTAACCCGGTAACGCGCCATGACATCCGGACGGTCCGGAAACCAGGTGATGCGACGGAAGCCTTCGGCCTCGCACTGGGTGAACAAATGCGTACCTGAAACATAAAGCCCCATCAGACTCGAGTTTTCTTCCGGTCGGCAGGTGCTGACGATTTCGACGGAAAAGCGTGCGTCCTGCGGATGCAAGGTGAGGGTTTCTTCGTCGAGCTGGTACTCGCTTGCGGCCAATATCCGACCATTGATGGCAACTGATTCCAGGCCCAGATCTTGCCCGTCGAGAACCAAGGGAACCGGCTCGGCAGCGAGCCGCTCAAACTCCATGTAGGCCATCACTCGCGTGAGCGACGCGTCCAGATCCAGATGGAGTGATACAGACGGAAGCCGATAAGGATACGGCTGGTAATCAAGGCGTGAAATGGTGGGGGACTGGTCAGTTCGCATGGGATAATGGGCCAAATTCGAAGCCCCTATTGTAGTGGTTCGAAGGAAACGCTCGCCTCTTTTGCGTGAGCGTGGGAGAGCATCATGGCGGTAACGAAAAGGCTACGCGGAGTCTGGTTTTTGTGGCTGACGTCAGCGGCATTGCTGCTGAGTGGTTGCGCTTCAACACTATCGGCGCGGGTGACTACTTATCAGCAATGGCCCGTGGGTGTCCAAGGGGAATACTACCGCATCGTGCCTGACGAAAATCAGGCAGGCAATCTGCAGTTCAGTGCATACGCCGATATGCTTAGAGCGGCAATTGGGCCAACCGGCCTACGCGAGGCGGGGCCGGGTGCGGAACCGCGCTTCGAAGTAAGGCTCGAATATGGCAATCCGGTCAAACAGGGGTGGGTTCAACGTTACGACGACCCTTTTTTCTATCCGGGCTGGCCGGCCTTTGGCGGTTATTACGGTGGCTGGGGAGGATGGGGAGGCGGAATATTCTATTCGCCACGGGTGGTGAATGTACCTGTAGAGGTGTATCGCAATACCTTGACGGTGGTGATTCACGATCTGGCCATGCAAGAGCAAGAGGTTTATCGCGCTACTGCGGTGCATAACAGCGATAGTGACAGTCTGGATGCAGTCATGCCGTATTTGATGCAGGCAATTTTCGATGACTTTCCCGGCAATAACGGACAGACCAAGGTGGTGAAATATGAATTGCCGAGATGAAAAGAAATAACCGGCACTAGGTGCCGGTTATTGCCTGGAGCCAACGCGGGAGTTAATCCTTTATGAGGAAATCTTCGCGGCTCTTACCCTGTGCCTCGGCCTCGACCACCCAACGGGGTGCGCGCCCGCGGCCTGTCCAGGTCGCGCCGGAATCTGGGTCGCGATATTTCGGAGGAACAGGGCCACGGGGCGTAGCTGTTTTCACGCCCTTGGCTGCACGTTTGCCCGCCGTACGCTTACGGCGTGTCAATGCAGTTTCAAGTTCTTCCAGCGTGATATCGTATTCACGCATGCTGCGGACGATTTCACTAATGATGGGGGCGCGCTGTTTTTGTTCCAATGCGGCTGCTTGTTTCTGGAGTTTCTGTATTTCTTTCTCCAGCTTGCGACGCTGCATGGCGTAATTTGTTTTGGTCATGAGTTTTCCAGTGATTGATCTTGATTGCGGATTACACCTTCTGATCCATTCAAAATCAAAAGCGAATGGCTGGTAAGCACTGATATTCTAGCGCGTAGCCAGTTCATGCGTAGCGGCTTATGCGATATTTTCACGGATAAAATCGAAAAGTTATTCCCATCATGAATGCGCTTAATAAATTGTTTCAAGTCGCTGCAGTTCAAATGGTGTCGGCTGCATCGATAGATAAGAATCTTGCTCGCGCGGAGCAATTAATTGCCGATGCAGTTCATCAGGGCGCCGCGCTTGTGGCGCTGCCGGAATACTTTTGCTTCATGGGCCACCGCGATGCGGATAAGCTGGAATTCAAGGAAGCGCCCGGGCACGGAATCATTCAGGATTTTCTTGCGGGTCAGGCGCGAAAGCATGGAATTTGGCTTGTTGGAGGGTCATTGCCCTTGCAAACCGAGGAAGCCGCCCGCATCTATAACTCAAGCTTTGTAATGGCGCCGGACGGAATGCCAGTCGGCCGCTACGACAAAATCCACCTTTTCGGTTTTCGTAAGGGCGAAGAATCCTACGAGGAATCTGTGTCCATCAAACCGGGTGAACCACAGCCCAAGGTCGTGCAATTGCCGTTCGGCAGGGTCGGGCTATCGATCTGCTACGATCTGCGCTTTCCGGAACTGTATCGGGCCATGGGTGAAGTAGAGCTCATTGTGGTTCCGTCTGCCTTCACCTACACAACGGGTTCGGCACATTGGGAAGTGCTCTTGCGCGCGCGAGCGATCGAGAACCAGTGTTATGTGCTGGCACCCGCTCAAGGCGGTCGGCATGAGAATGGCCGACGGACCTGGGGCCACTCCATGCTGGTGGACCCTTGGGGCGAAGTTGCAGCCTGTCTGCCGGAGGGCGAGGGTGTTGTGCTTGGCGAAATCGATAGTGCCCGCCTGGACGAAGTCCGGCTGTCGCTGCCGGCCCTCAAGCATCGTACGATCTGCATAACCGAAACAAACAGCTAAAGAGTCAGTATCACACATGAATTCCGCTAGCTCCGCCGTACACACGAGCCAGAATGGCACTTCTGACATGGGCTTAGGGCAGGCCGATGCATTGGCAACGGCACGTTCCATTTTGCTCGAACCTTGGGGGCTGACGGATGGCGACCTATCTTCCGCCCTGGGGGAAATACTCACGCACCGGGTCGATTACGCCGATCTGTACTTCCAGTACACGCGCAGTGAAGGCTGGAGTCTGGAAGAAGGCATCGTGAAGACGGGCAGTTTTTCCATCGAGCAGGGCGTGGGTGTACGAGCCGTCAGTGGCGAGAAAACGGCGTTCGCCTATTCAGATTCGCTTTCGGCCGATGCTCTGCTGTCCTCCGCACAAGCGGTGCGCAGCATAGGCCAGCGCGGTAGTGGAAGGCGCAAGATTCTCACGCCCCCCAGCTTGCAAGCCCATGCTCTATATCCACCCATTGACCCGGTGGCCTCGCTGTCCTCACCAGACAAGGTCAAGCTGCTGGAAAAGGTCGAAGCCATGGCCCGGGCTCTGGATCCGCGCATCATCCAGGTGATGGCGGGCTTGGGTGCCGAATACGACGTCGTGCTGGTCGCCGGCAGTGACGGCAGGATGGCGGCGGACGTGCGCCCACTCGTCAGGTTGTCGCTGACCGTGATAGCCGAGCATGCTGGACGGCGGGAAATGGGGCATGGAGGCGGCGGCGGGCGCACGGGCCTGGAGTACTTCACGGACGAGATCCTGCGCGGCTACGCAGAACGCGCGGTACATGAAGCGGTCACCAATCTGCAGGCGCAGCCCGCACCGGCAGGGGAAATGACCGTGGTCCTTGGTTCGGGCTGGCCCGGAATTCTGCTACATGAAGCCGTGGGCCATGGTCTGGAAGGAGATTTCAACCGCAAGGGGTCCAGCGCCTTTTCAGGCAGGATAGGGGAGCGTGTGGCTTCCCCCGGCGTGACGGTGGTGGACGACGGCACCTTGGAGGGCCGCCGAGGCTCCTTGAATATTGATGACGAAGGCAACCCGACGCAATCCAGCGTGCTTATTGAAGACGGGATTCTGCGTGGCTACATGCAGGACACCATGAACGCCCGGCTGATGAAGCAGGCGGTCACGGGCAATGGGCGGCGTGAATCCTACGCTCACCTGCCCATGCCGCGCATGACCAATACCTACATGCTCGCGGGCAATACGCCGCCGGAGGAAATCATTGCGTCGGTGAAGAAGGGGCTTTATGCCGTCAACTTTGGTGGTGGGCAGGTCGACATCACCAGTGGCAAATTCGTGTTTTCGGCATCAGAAGCCTATCTCATCGAAAATGGCCGCGTGACCGCTCCCGTCAAGGGTGCTACGCTGATTGGCAACGGGCTGGACGCCATGAACCGTGTGAGCATGATAGGCAACGACATGCGCCTCGATTCTGGCGTGGGCACTTGCGGCAAGGAAGGGCAGAGTGTGCCGGTCGGTGTGGGTATGCCGACGCTGCGCATGGACGGCCTGACTGTTGGCGGCACGGCCTGATGCTTCACACGCATACTGCGGGCACTTGTGGGCTGCATAGCGAGTTGGCGGTCCCCGGCCGCTCGTTAGGAAGGAACGTCGTATCGGGCATACGACGCGCCTTCAAACAATGTCAGAAATTTGACACTCTAATTGCCGGGCCACTACGATTGAAGTTCTAGGCAGGGAAGTAGTGAAATCTTCCGCTCGTCGAATCATTTCAGTACCTCTCTGAACAGCTTTCCTTTTAGGTAGAAAATGGTGTCCACCGATACTGCGCCTCAGTACGATCTGCGCATACTGAGGGCGTTGCGGCGCATTACTCGCGCCATTGCGCTTCACTCCCGTCAGCTCGCGGCCTATAGCAACATCACGGCTCCGCAGCTCGTTTGCCTGCGTGCGGTTGTCGAGAACGGTCCACTCACTACCACGGCCATCAGCCGGGAAATTCATGTCAGCCCCAGCACGGTGGTTGGCATTCTCGACCGCCTGGAAGATAAAGGTTGGGTTCTGCGCGAACGTAGCCGTGAAGATCGACGCATCGTGATGGTGTCCGCCACTGAGGCGGGCCGCAATCTGGTGCGTGATACCCCGTCTCCGTTACAGCAAAAATTGGCTGAGGCCCTGAATGAGTTGCCCGAGCTCGAGCAGGCGACCATTACCCTTTCCCTCGAACGCATTGTTGCACTGATGGAGTCCAGCGAGTCCGTGGATTCTGCCGTCGTGGAAGCCACTTCTCCCATGCTCGATGTCCCTGTCGAGGACGGCACACAGCCGGAATCGGGCATCGCGGTTTGACGGAGCAACTCAATCCACAGGCCAAGCCTGCAAGGGGAGTAGACCGTGATTGAACCCAGTATTCTGGAACGCGTCCAGTCCCATGTAAGAGATTTTGCACGGGGCGCGGACGCCAGCCTCTTCACGCGTGCACACGGTTCCATGCTCGCCGATGCCTGTGGGCGGCAATATATAGACTTCAGCAGCGCGGCCGGCGCGCTCAACTACGGGCACGAGAACCCGCTGCTGCTGCACATGCTGCGGCGGCGGCTGAAGGAAGAATCCTCCATGCCCGACCCGGTGCGGGCGCTCAAGCGTTTCCGGGATGCCTTTGACGGCTATCTGCTGCAGCCCCGTGGATGGGACTATCAAGTCAACTACACGGGCACCACTGCTGCGGCGGCTGTAGAAGCCGCCCTGAAGATTGCTCGCGACGCAACGGGTCGCCGCAAGGTGGTGTCCTTCACACGCTGCGATTCCTTTCGCGGCGAGTCTTCCAGCCGCATTGTGTGGACGGCCTCCACGGGCATCGGCGACACGCTATTCATGCCCTACGATGGCAGCTTCGGCCCGGATGTCGATACCATGGCGTATCTTGAACGCCAGCTTGAAACCTGCCGGCAATCGCACGAGAAGCCGGCTGCCGTGGTTGTCGAGACCGTGCTGGGTGAGGGCGCCATAGACGTACTCAGCTGGCGTTGGTTGCGAGAACTCGACAGGCTGTGCAAGCGGCATGGAATGCTGCTGGTCATGGACGAAACCATTGTCGGTTGCGGGCGTACGGGGCGTTTTTTCAGCTTCGAGGCCTCAGGCGTTCGGGCAGACATGGTGGCAATGTCGCGCTCTCTTTCGGGGTTCGGCCTGCCCATGTCGCTGTTGCTGTGCAAGCCGGGCCTCCCGGCGCCACGTGACTACGCCGAATCGGTCGGGGAGCGTGCAGGCGTGGCGCTGCTCACCGCTGAACACGTTTTGGAAGCGTACTGGGCAGATGACAGCTTTGCCGTCCATGTTCGGCGCAAAGAAAGACTGGTGCGCGATTGGCTCGAGAACCTGGTGCAAGCATATGCACACCTCGGTCTGGGAGTGAGAGGGCGCGGCCTCATTCAGGGTTTGGTTACTCCCCCGCGCTCCGGCGTGGCGACGGCGGTGGCCAGTACGGCGCTGGCGGCAGGCCTGGTGACCCTTACTACCGGAAGCCAGGATGAAGTCCTTAAGATTCAGCCGGCCCTGACTATCGACGAAGATATCCTCGTGCAGGGGCTGGAAATTCTGGACCGCTCGGTATGCGCGGTACTGGAAGGCCGATAAAAAAGGGGCGCTAGCCCCTAATTCTCACGCTGTATTCAGAAAGTTCCTCAGGAAGTCGCGCGTGCGCTCTTCCTTCGGGTCTCCGAACACGTCCTCGGGTGGCCCTTCCTCGACGATCTTGCCCTTGTCGAAGAAACATACGCGATCCGATACACGCTTGGCGAACTGCATTTCATGCGTGACAAGCAGCATGGTGAGGTCGTGCTCTTCCGCCAAGCGCTGGATGACATTCAGCACTTCTCCCACCAGCTCCGGATCCAGCGCGGACGTCGGCTCATCGAACAACATGATATTGGGCCGCATTGCCAGTGCGCGCGCAATCGCGACACGTTGCTGTTGGCCCCCTGAGAGTTGGCTGGGATATTTATCCGCCTGATCGCTCAGGCCAACAAGTTCAAGATATTCTTCGGCGCGCTGGTTGGCTTCCTGCTTGGAAAGTCCGAGCACGTGTACGGGCGCTTCCGTAACATTGCGGCGCACCGTCATGTGTGGAAAGAGATTGAACTGCTGGAACACCATGCCCATTTCCTTGCGCATGGTGCGAAGGTGTTCCTCGCTGGCCGGTACGCGTTCACCATTGCGCTCTTCGTGCCAAAGGGGCCGGCCGGCAACTTGGATGAAACCCTCGTCGATGGTTTCCAGTGTCATGAGTATGCGCAGCACTGTGGACTTCCCTGAGCCCGACGGGCCAATGATGCTGACTTTTTCGCCCTTTTTGACTTCGAAGTCCAGCTCGTCGAGAACAGTGACAGGGCCGAAGCGCTTGACCACTTTCTCGAAACGGATAATGGCGTCGTCATTCATTTCAACGGTATTCCTCGTTTGGGCAGCCGGTTATCCAAATAACGGATGGCTGCCGCTGCCACCAGGGTGAGAATCAGGTAAATAGCACCCACCATGGAAAGCGGTATTAAATAATTGAAGGTCCGGTCGCCAATGATTTTGGCGACATTGAGCATTTCCAGTACCGCAACGACTGAAAGCAGCGGCACGTCCTTCATGATGGACACCAAGTAATTGCCCAGGGCGGGAATAATTCTTGGTATGGCTTGTGGCAGAACAACCACCATAAAGCTGCGTTTAGGTGTGAGGTCCAGCGCGCGAGCGGCCTCGTGCTGTCCCAGCGGTACGGATTCAATGCCCGCGCGATACACCTCCGAGGTGTAGGCGCTGTACTGTAAACCCAGGGCAAGCGCACCCGTCATGAAGGCCGGAAGCACGATCCCGTATTCGGGCAGCACGTAATACAAAAAGAACAGCTGTACCAACAGAGGAGTGTCACGAATGAATTCCGTGATGAAACGTGCCGGCCAGGAAATCAGCTTCAGTGGCGAAGCCTTCAGGCCGGCCAGGATCAGGCCAAGCACGAGGGCAATGAAAAAGCCAACCACCGTGGCCTGCAAGGTCACGACCAAGCCTTTCAACAGGATCGGTAATATGGATGCCGCAAAGGCCCAGTTGTTCGAGGTATCCCAGGCGATTCCTAACAACATGTCAGGCCCTCCCTGCGCGCCAGCGCCCAACGGAACGCTCCAGCAACATCATCAGTGCGGACAAGACAAGCGCCATCCCAAAATACATGAAGAGCAACAACGTATAGACAGTGGTGCTGTCCTGAGTGAAATTGCGTATTTGCTCCGCGCGGAACGTCATATCACCCAAACTGATCAACGAGACCAGCGCCGTATCTTTGAGGTTCTGCACCGCTAAATTGCCGAAGCTGGGCAGCATTTCAGGAATCGCCTGAGGCAGTGAGACCCGCCACAAAGTCTGACGAGGGGTGAAATCGAGGGCCTTGGCTGCCTCATGCTGGCTCCTCGGAACAGATTGCACGGCGCCCCGCACCACTTCAGCTCCATACGCGCCTATGTTTAGGCTCAACGCCAATGTCCCGGCCACCATGGGAGGGAGCCGCCAGTCCATGCCCAGCATCTGCCCGACCAAGGGGAGGGCGAAATATAGCCAGAACAGCTGAACGAGCAGGGATGTTCCACGGAAGATTTCGATCAGCGAAACCGAAACCGCCTTCAGCAGCCAACTATGGGAAATTCTGCCCAGCCCGAAAGCAAAGGCGAAGAAACCGCCCAGCAGGGTGGAGTAGAAGGTCAGCTGTGCGGTGACCCACGCTCCTTCCAGCAAGGGCGGTATGTACGACAGCCAGTTCATGAGTGATTAGCCAGCACAGAGTTGCTCGGTTGAGCGATTCGCTGACTCACTCGCATCGGTTTCACTAAAGCCATAAGTGGTGAGAATGTTCTTCCACTCCTCTGTCTGCTTGAATTTGGCCAGTTCCTCGCTGACAGCGTCGCGCAGCTCCTGCGATTCCATGGAGAATGTGAATGCACCCCAGCTTCGTACTGGTTCACCGTTGATGACGGGGTCAGTAAAATTGGCAGCCGGTTCCACTCCCTTACCTTGTTTGGCCAGCTCACTCACAGTCAGGCTGGTGGCTGCGTAGGCGGCCGCACGCCCCGTGGAAACAGTGGAAATGGCATCGGCATTATTGGATATAGTGACCATGCGGTTGTCGGGAACACCCAGGGCCTGAAGCATTTCCAGTTGGTCGGCACCTGCCATGATGGCTACTTTGTGCTCGGATTCCACGAAATCCTGATAGCTGTGCAAGTCGTTGGGATTACCTTCGGCCACCAACAGGCCCTCGCCGTACGAAGTATTGGGTTCTGAGAAAAGTACCTGCTTGCACCGTTCTGGCAGCACGGCCATTTCGGCGGCGACCATGTCAAAGTGGTTGGCGCGCAACCCGGGAATCAAGGAACTGAAGCTGGTTGTGATCCATTCAATTTTGTCTACACCCATTTGCTTCATGACCTGGCGAGCTACATCGGGGCCCGCGCCCTTGGCTTCACCGCTCATGTCAACGTAGCCGAAGGGAATCTCATTGGCGACGGCGATGCGGATATGCCCGCGTTGCTTGATTTCTTCGAGCGTGGCGGCGGAGACAGCAGCGACGGGGGTGATGAGCGCGGCACCAAGGGTGAGTGCCATAGCCAGTCGGGACGGTTTCAGGGACATTTTCCACTCCTGTTTTTATCGGCGGCAGCAGCACCGCTGGTGGTTTTCCTGGTTGGGCACGCGAGCGAGTTTTCGCCTGAGGGCCCGAACAAATATTAATTTGCAAACGAATTATTCAGAAAAAAATCATACACTGAATGATTATTCGATCTCAAATGAATGGCCGCATGCATTCGTACCTCTGCGAAGTTTCCGTATGCAGATACTTCAAGGTGGGGTCGAATTTCCTTGCGCGAGCAAGCAACTGGCATTCCTGCGGCGCGTATCTGATCGATTTCCACCCACGATGAGCTTGCATTCTTGCGCAAACGAGTTAAAAAAATCCTTGGCAAGGCAACCAAGGGCGTGGTAGGATGATTTCCATGCGTACCACTTTCGAGTTTTTCTTCTTTTACTTTTACGCTTTTCCAAAGCCGCTGGTGGAGGAAGGGAACGCTCGTACGCACTGAAAATAGTCGAAATTCCCGAAAAAGCCGCCAGCGGAAAGCTAGGCGGCTTTTTTTGTATCCGCCTTGTTGCTGGCCAAACCATTGGAGCTTACCGTGTCGCACAATACTGATGACTTGCGAATCCGTGAAATCAAGGAGTTGTCCCCGCCGTCCCATATCATGCGCGAGTTTCCTTGCACGCCGGAAATTTCTCAGGTCGTATACGGGGCGCGCCGTGCGGTACATAACATTCTGAACGGGGCAGATGACCGTGTTGTAGTCGTGATCGGCCCGTGTTCGATCCACAATACAGAAGCGGGCCTTGAATACGCGCGTCGTCTGGCTGAAAAGCGTGAACAGTACGCTGGCGAGTTGGAAATCATCATGCGGGTGTACTTTGAAAAACCCCGCACCACGGTCGGTTGGAAGGGCCTGATCAACGACCCCAACCTGGATGGCAGTTTCAATATCAACAAGGGCCTGCGCACAGCACGCGAACTGCTGATTCAGGTCAATGAGCTTGGCCTGCCGGCAGGTTGCGAATTCCTGGACATGATTACCCCCCAGTACATTGCCGACTTGGTCGCGTGGGGTGCCATTGGTGCGCGCACCACGGAAAGCCAAGTACACCGCGAGCTCGCCTCTGGTCTGTCCTGCCCGGTCGGCTTCAAGAATGGAACCGACGGGAACACCAAAATTGCCATTGACGCCATGATGGCGGCATCTCAGCCTCATCACTTCCTTTCCGTTACCAAGGGCGGGCATTCCGCCATTGTGTCTACCGTGGGCAACAAGGACTGTCACGTCATTTTGCGCGGCGGCAAAGCACCCAACTACGATGCGGAAAGCGTCAATGCAGCAGCAGAAATGATCTCCAAGGCAGGCGTGCTGCCCCGTCTAATGATCGATGCCAGCCACGCCAACAGCTCCAAGGACTATCGCAAACAGCCCTTGGTAATCGAGGACGTCTGCCAACAAATCGAAAGCGGAAGCCAATATGTCTTCGGTGTCATGGTGGAAAGCAATCTCGTGGCTGGTCGCCAAGATCTTGTCGAAGGCCAGCCCCTGATTTACGGCCAAAGCATCACGGACGGCTGCATCGACTGGGATACCTCCGTCGACGTGCTGGATCGCCTGGCCAAGGCAGTGAAGCTCCGCCGCGAACGGTCCCCGCAATCAGCAAATGCCCTGATCGGCAGTGCAGCCTAAAACCGTTAGTATCGTTACAACCCCCCGCGCAGCGAATGCAGCAAGCGGGGGAACGTGCCGCAAGGCGCGTACGCTGAACTAAAAAGGACAAAAAGCGTGAGTGCCATACCCGTATCGCACAGCCGGCGCAGTATTCCGGCTGGTTTCTTAGAAGCCTTGAGCGAACGTTTCGGCGAACGGTTTTCCACTGCGGAAGCCGTGCGAGAGCATCATGGGCGCGATGAATCTCCGTACCCTCCCATGCTGCCTGATGCCGTCGTGTTTGCGCAAAGCACAGATGAGGTCGCCTGGGTCGCCGCACATTGCAACAAGCACGGCGTGCCTCTCATTCCTTACGGTACCGGTTCTTCACTAGAGGGGCATCTTCTTGCTGTGCAAGGTGGTGTGTCGATCGATTTATCCGGAATGAACAGCATTGTGGCCGTTCATCCCGAAGATTTCACCGTCACGGTGCAGGCGGGCGTGACGCGCAAGCAGCTGAACGAAGAAATTCGTGATACGGGCCTGTTCTTCCCCATTGATCCAGGTGCCGATGCCAGCCTCGGCGGCATGGCAGCCACTCGGGCATCCGGTACAAACGCAGTGCGCTATGGCACCATGCGCGAGAACGTCGTTTCACTGAAAGTCGTCACTGCCGATGGCCGCATCATCAATACGGCGAGCCGCGCGCGTAAGTCTTCTGCCGGGTATGACCTCACACGCATCTTCGTAGGTAGCGAAGGGACACTGGGCATCATCACGGAAGTCACTGTGCGCTTGTACCCGCAGCCGGAAGCGATCTCCGCTGCAATCTGCAACTTCCCCGATCTGCGCTCAGCAGTGCAATCCGTCATTGAAGTCATCCAGATGGGTGTCCCCATTGCACGGGTGGAGTTCATGGATACGATCGCGGTGCGCGCCACCAACGCCTACAGCAAGCTCAATCTGAAGGAATCGCCTCTTTTGCTGTTCGAGTTTCACGGTAGCCCGGCCGGTGTTCGTGAACAGGCGGAAGTGGTGCAGGACATTGCTCGCGAGAATGGCGGTGAAGACTTCGCGTGGGCCGAGCGCCCTGAAGACCGTAGCAGGCTCTGGACAGCACGTCATAACGCCTACTTTGCCGGCTTGCAGTTGCGCCCAGGTTGTCGGGCCAGTACGACCGACGTGTGTGTTCCGATCTCGCGGCTCGCAGAATGCGTAACGGAAACCGCCGAAGAACTGGATCGGTCCAGCTTCCCGTATACGATTGTGGGCCATGTGGGTGACGGTAACTTCCACGTTCTGATGCTGCTCGACCCCGATAATCCTGCGGAGTTCCAGGAATCTGAGGCACTGAATCGCAGGCTGGTCGAACGCGCCATTCGCATGGGCGGTACCTGTACTGGTGAACATGGGGTAGGGTTGCACAAAATGGCCTTCATGGAAGCCGAACACGGGCGGGATGCGCTTGACCTCATGGCAGCGCTGAAGCTTGCTTTCGACCCCAACAACATCCTGAATCCGGGCAAGGTCATCCCGGCTCCTTCGCACGTGGAGCTCGTCGCCTAACAGTCAAATCGGCGACATAACGGTTGTGAGATTCTCATGAGTACTCATGTTTCTCATTCTGCGATGTCTGCCGATTTTTCTGGCCTGCTGAAGCGCCTGGCCAGCAGGCTACCCGCCCACTGCATACTCACCCGCAACGAGGACACTCGGCCCTATGAGTGCGATGGCTTGTCCTTGTTTCGGGAGAACCCTCCCGTCGTCGTGCTTCCGGAAGACGAATTCCAGGTGGTTGAAGTGGTGCAGGCATGCCGGGCATTCGACATCCCCATCGTGGCACGGGGGGCGGGAACAGGGCTGTCCGGTGGGGCAACGCCCCATGCCCAGGGTGTGTTGCTGGGCCTGGCCAAACTTAATCGCATATTGAAAATCGATGTCGACTCGGCCACGGCAGTGGTCGAGCCGGGCGTGCGCAACCTCGCCATATCCGATGCGGCGGCGAGCCACGGGCTCTATTATGCGCCCGACCCCTCAAGCCAGATTGCGTGCTCCATCGGCGGAAACATTGCTGAGAATTCCGGGGGCGTACACTGCCTGAAGTATGGCCTCACCGTGCACAACGTGCTTCGGGTTCGCATCGTCACTTCGGACGGCGAAATTGTAGAGCTCGGCTCAGAAGCCCCTGATTCCCCTGGCCTGGACTTACTGGCGGCCTTTGTCGGTTCCGAAGGCATGCTGGGAATCGTCACCCAAGCCACGGTGAAGCTGATCCCACGGCCAGCATGCGCGCGCGTCATCATGGCCAGTTTCCCTTCCGTGGAATCGGCGGGGGAGGCAGTTGCCAACATTATTGCCACGGGCATCATCCCTGCCGGGTTGGAGATGATGGACAAGCGCGCCACGCATATGGTCGAACCCTTCGTACAGGCTGGCTACGACCTGGATGCAGATGCCATTCTTCTGTGTGAGTCCGATGGGACGCCCGAGGAAGTAGAGGATGAAATCGGGCGTATGAAAGCTGTTTTCGCTGCCGCAGGAGCAAGCAGGCTGCAGGTATCGGCAAGCGAAGAGGAGCGCCTGCGCTTCTGGGCAGGGCGGAAAAACGCTTTCCCTGCTGCGGGCCGTGTGTCTCCCGATTATTACTGCATGGACGGCACTATCCCGCGCCGGCATCTCGCCCGCGTGCTCAACACCATCGTGGAAATGGAAGAAATCTTCGGGCTGCGGTGTGCCAATGTTTTCCATGCCGGAGACGGTAATCTGCATCCTCTGATATTGTTCGACGCAAACATTCCCGAGCAGGTGGACAGAGCGGAGCGTTTTGGCGCGGCGATATTGGAACTCTGCGTCGAGGTTGGAGGAACGATTACCGGCGAACACGGGGTTGGCGTCGAGAAAATCAATCAAATGTGCGTTCAGTTTTCCCGCCAGGAACTGGATTTCTTTCTGGCACTGAAGAGAGGGTTCGATCCGCATGGCTTGCTGAACCCGGAAAAAGTGGTTCCGACGCTCGCGCGTTGCGCGGAATATGGCCGCATGCACGTGCATGCCGGGGAGCTTCGATTCCCTGAGCTCCCACGTTTCTGAGGAAACCATATGGAATTCGTTCTGTCCGAGATGATTGACCTGGTCATGACAGCTCGGGCAAGCCTCAAACATATAGTTATCCAGGGCGGAGGCACAAAGCACTTTTATGGCGAATCGCAGTCCGTGGCGGCATCTGCCAGCGTACTGGATGTATCGGCTTACCGGGGCGTTATCAACTATCAGCCCAGCGAGCTTGTTATCACCGCACGGGCCGGCACGCCCTTGAAAGAAATTGAAGAATTGCTCGGGGAGCAACGTCAGATGCTTGCGTTCGAGCCCCCGCGATTTGGTCCCAGCTCTACCATAGGCGGCTGTGTGGCCGCCGGCCTTTCTGGGCCGCGTCGCATGATGGCTGGGAGTCTCCGCGATTTCGTTCTGGGCGCCACCTTGCTCGACGCCTCGGGCGCTCTGCTGCACTTTGGCGGGGAAGTCATGAAAAATGTCGCCGGTTACGACGTTCCCCGCTTGTTGGCCGGCTCTCTGGGTATTTTCGGTCCACTCATCGATGTTTCGTTGAAGGTGGCACCGCAACCCATTGCAGAAGCAACTGTCGAGCTTGAAATGGATGAAGAGCGCGCGCTGGCGCAGTTCGCCGCTTGGCGCCGCATGCCTCTGCCCATATCTGCGAGCGCCTGGCATGAGGTCCACGGGCAGGGCGTGCTCCGGGTCAGGCTTTCGGGCAGTGACGCCGCTTTGAACAGTGCTTGCGCCAGCATAGGCGGCCGGAAGTTAGGTCAGGAAGAAGCAAGGCAATGGTGGGACGCCCTTCGCGACCAAACGTATCCCTTCTTCAAAGCCAGGCCGTTGTGGCGGCTTTGTGTGCCTCCGAGTTCACCGCCATTGGGCCTGGGTAAAGTTTTGATTGAATGGAATGGCGGCTTGCGCTGGCTCGCCGATGGCGAGATAGAACCGGATTTTGTACGCAAGGCGGCGGCACGCCATGGTGGGCATGCTACCTTGTTCCTGCACGATGGCCAGCCGTCTGTTCCCGTCTTCCACCCGCCATCTCCCGGTGTGCGCGCCATTACCGAAAGGCTCAAACATGAGTTCGATCCCACCGGTATGTTCAACCCGGGCAGGTTGTTCAGGGAACTTTGACCATGCAGACCGATCTCGCTTCTTGGGCAAGCGACACCCCAGAGGGCCGAGAGGCCGAGGAAATACTGCGCCGCTGTGTTCACTGTGGCTTCTGCCTGGCGACATGTCCCACCTATCTTGAGCTGGGAGACGAACTCGATAGCCCGAGAGGGCGCATTTATTTGATCAAGCAGATGCTCGAAGGCAAAGAAGTGACTGCCTCCACGCAATTGCATCTGGATCGTTGCCTGACACCGCTGTAAGGGCTGCCTGCCCAGCTACAATATCGGCATGTCCAAACCATCCACAAATAAAGGGCGCATCGTCGTTGGCATGTCCGGCGGTGTCGACTCTTCCGTAACAGCCTGGCTGCTCAAACAGCAGGGCTACGATGTCCTTGGCCTGTTCATGAAGAACTGGGAGGACGACGATGACAGCGAATATTGTTCAAGCCGTCAGGATTGGCTAGACGCGGCTAGCGTGGCCGATCTTATTGGTGTGGACATCGAAGCGGTGAACTTCGCCGCAGAGTACAAGGACCGCGTCTTTGCGGAATTCCTGAGGGAGTATTCTGCAGGTCGGACCCCTAACCCCGATGTCTTGTGTAATGCCGAGATTAAGTTCAAGGCCTTTCTCGATCACGCCATGTCGCTTGGAGCGGAAATGATTGCCACCGGCCACTATGCCCGGGTGAGATCCGTGCACTGCGACGGCCGCACCGAATACCAGTTGCTCAAGGCTGTGGATGCGAGCAAGGATCAAAGCTATTTCCTCCACCGGTTGAATCAGGCTCAGCTGTCGCGGACGCAATTCCCACTCGGAGAAATCACGAAGAACGAAGTGCGGAAGATCGCTGCCGAAATCGGCTTGCCAAACGCAGGTAAGAAAGACTCCACTGGGATCTGCTTTATTGGGGAGCGCCCTTTCCGCGAATTTCTGAACCGCTATTTGCCGACTAAGCCCGGGCCTATCAAGACGCCGGAAGGTGAGGTGCTCGGACAGCACCAAGGGCTGGCCTTCCACACGCTCGGTCAGCGCAAGGGCCTGGGAATAGGCGGGGTGAAAGGGAAACAGCGGGCCGACGGCACAGCCGACGCCTGGTATGCCGCGCGCAAAGATTTATCGAATAACACACTGTACGTGGTTCAGGGGCATGACCACCCCTGGCTGAAGTCAAAACGTTTGTCGGCCGCCGATTCAAGCTGGATTGCCGGCACGCCGCCGCTGCCCGGCCCGTATGCAGCCAAGACCCGCTATCGGCAAGCCGACGCCCCCTGCGTATTGGCCAGCGCCGAAGGCGTACAGTTCGAACTCGAGTTCCCGGAACCGCAATGGGCAGTGACACCGGGCCAATCCGCCGTTCTCTATGATGGCGATGTCTGTCTGGGCGGCGGAATCATCATGTAGAATCCACTGCCGCCCGAACGGCTTTCGGCGGCTTCAGGCAAGCTAGCGCGTAACTTCAACCCGGCATAGAGTGATTGAATGGATTTTTTCTTTCTAGGCAGCCTGATGCTGCTGGGCGCCTTCGGCGGTTTCGCTGCGGGCCTGCTGGGGATTGGCGGGGGCATGATTCTTGTGCCCTTCATGATGATGCTCTTCCCGATGGTTGGAATGCCGGAAGGCCTGATGGTTCATACGGCCATTGCCACATCCATGGGTACCATCGTTTTCACCTCGCTGTCCAGCATGCGAGCCCATCACCGCAAGGGTGCCATACGGTGGGATATCGTCGCCATGCTGACCCCGGGCATCATCGTTGGGGGACTGCTTTCCGGGGGAGCCGTGTTTTCCTATATCGACCCCGCCTGGCTCTCGTTGGTATTTGCCTGTTTCGTGGCTTATTCCGCTTCACGCATGATGTGGGGCAAACCGCCGGCTCCGGAACGCAGCATGCCGGGAAAGGTGGGTACCACAGCAATGGGAGTCTTGATCGGCTTCGTATCTGGTCTGGTTGGCGCTGGCGGCGGGTTTCTTTCCGTACCCTTCATGGTGCGCGGCAACGTGCCTATTCATAATGCCGTCGCCACCTCTGCGGCCCTCGGCTTCTTCATTGCCCTGGCGAACAGCGTCGGCTATGTGGCCTCGGGAAGCGCTGAAGATACCGGTGTTCCTGGCATGTTCGGATACATCCATATACCAACCTTGCTGGGCATTGTGGCGGTAAGCATGCTGACTGCTCCCTTGGGGGCCAAGTGTGCCCACAGCCTGCCAGTGGGCACGCTCAAAAAAGTATTTGCGCTGCTGCTGTTCTGCCTTGCCTGCTACATGCTGTACAAGGCGGCAGTCGCCTTTGGGCTGTAGCCAGTTCGAAAGTGGGGAGAACTGCCGCGCGGGCGTGGCGCTCTTAGGAGCGAGTCACGCCAGCACGAAGCGCTGTAGCCGGTTTATTGCCGGGGAGGGGCGCTCTGTACGAACGATGCGCGAGCGCGCAGTTTTTCTTCCAGACGCTGCAGATTCGGGTATTTCTGACGCCAGCCGATCTCGTCGCAACGCAGGTCGAGATAACCCAGAGCGCAGCCGACGGCAATGTCTGCCAGGCTGAAGTTCACGCCCATGCAAAAAGCAGGCTGATCTTCCAGCGAACGGTTCATGTGGTCGAGCGCAGCGTTAATTTTTCCGTACTGGCGGTCGACCCATGCCTGGCTACGGAACTGCGGCTCGCGGCGGTTGTTTTCAATATTGATGGCGACTGCTGCGTCTAGAACGCCATCTGCAATGGCTTCCCAGCATTTGACCGCGGCACGCTCGCGGCCCGATTGCGGCAAAAGCCGGCAGACGGGGGAAAGGGTGTCCAGGTATTCGACAATGACGCGAGAATCGAATAGGGCTCCGCCGTCATCCATGATGAGACATGGCACTTTACCCAGCGGATTGAATTGCTGGATGTTGGAGTCCTGAGCCCATACATCTTCCAGAACGAATTCGTATTCCAGCTTTTTTTCAGCCAGAACGACACGTGTTTTGCGCACGTAAGGGCTTGTCAACGAACCAATCAGTTTCATGGCAGCGTTCTAGGGTTGGGGCGGCCAGAGTATAGCAGGCTGCCGGGACAAAATGACGCATTTTTACAACGTTTCTTACTTTGCATAAGTGTTCAAGCGCTGCCCTGGCCCAAGGCGGCGTCTCTGCATTGCCTGGGGCGCGATGGTAGAATCGATAGGTTCCGCTTCAGTGTCGGTCATATTCATTCTTATCTCTTCTCATGCAAGTTTCCTCACAGCTCACTCCCCTGAACGCGCTTTCGCCGCTAGACGGACGTTATGCCGGTAAAGCCGACGTGCTGCGCAGCACGCTTTCTGAAGCGGCCTTCATGGCCCATCGTGTTGAAGTGGAAGTGGCATGGTTACTCGGCCTGGCAGAAGCTGGTCTCCCTGAGTTGCCGGCCTTCACGGAAGAGGCCAAGCAGCGCCTTAATCAAGTGGTTCAGGCGTTCTCTGAAGATGACGCTGCACGCATCAAGGAAATCGAAAAAACGACCAACCATGATGTGAAGGCGGTGGAATATTGGCTGAAAGAACAAGTGGCCGAACACCCAGAACTCTCGCGCGCCGCAGAATTCATTCACTTTGCCTGTACCTCTGAGGACATCAACAACACCTCGCACGCGCTCATGCTGAGCCGAGCTCGCGAACATGCGATTTTGCCGCAACTCGAACAACTCTGCGCCACGCTTAAGCAGTTTGCGCAGCAGTTTGCCGCTCAGCCCATGCTTTCTCGCACCCACGGTCAACCGGCCAGCCCAACCACGCTGGGTAAGGAGTTCGCCAACTTCGCCGCACGCCTGGAACGGGCGATCACCGCGATTGCTGCCGTCGAACCCCTAGCCAAACTCAATGGTGCCACTGGTAACTACAACGCGCACATGAGCGCTTACCCGGAGATCGATTGGCCGTCATTCAGCAAGGGGGTGCTGCAAAGTCTGGGTTTGACGCAAAACGAACACACCATCCAGATTGAACCGCATGACTGGATGGCCCAACTGTTCGATGCCGTCGCTCGCGCCAACACGGTACTTCTGGACCTCAATCGCGATATCTGGGGTTACATCTCCTTGGGCTACTTTAAGCAACGTCTGAAAGAGGGCGAGGTCGGATCGTCGACCATGCCGCATAAGGTCAACCCCATCGATTTTGAGAACTCAGAAGGCAACCTCGGCCTGGCCAACGCGATGCTGCGGCACCTTTCCGAGAAATTGCCCATTTCGCGCTTTCAACGCGACCTCACCGATTCCACCGTTCTGCGAAATCTGGGCGTGGGCTTTGGTTACTGCATTGTGGCCTACGATGCCTGCCTGCGAGGCCTTGGCAAGCTCGAGCTGAATGCGCATGCCATTGATGCTGACATCGATGCATGCTGGGAAGTCCTGGCTGAGCCGGTTCAGACGGTCATGCGTCGCTATGGATTGCCGCAACCCTACGAACAGCTCAAGGCTCTGACACGGGGTAAGGGAATTACCCAGGAAGCGCTTACCACCTTCATTCAGGGGCTTGATCTTCCCGCCGAAGCCAAGCAACGCCTGCTCGACATGACGCCCCGCAGCTATGTCGGTCTGGCAGTTCAGTTGGCGGAAAAGGTTTAAATCGCCGCCCGCAGTGATTTTTAAAAAATTTCTTGCGAACCGCTTGACGCCGGATTTTTTATCAGTATAGAATAACGATCTTTCAGGCAGTAACGGGCCGTTAGCTCAGTTGGTAGAGCAGCGGACTCTTAATCCGTTGGTCGAAGGTTCGAGCCCTTCACGGCCCACCAAAAACTTCCTGAACTCAGAACTGAACCGCTCCTTGTGAGCGGTTTTTTTCTGCCTGCTAAGTGGTGGCAGCTAATCATAATTAAAAAAGAAAGCTTGCACGCGCTTCGCGGCGTTGCAGTACGCTAGGGCAATAGATTCCTTTAAAGGCGAGGTAAGCGTGGTGAAACAGCCGACCGAGCGTGGCGGCCCCAAGCTTCTCTCAGGCGGAAATCCGCAAATCCCCAAGGGCTACGGCAACGAACCCGTTGAGGCGTACATTGCCGCCATGCCCGAATGGAAGAGCGCCGCGGGGCGGCGGTTGGATCGTTTAATCGTGAAATCTGTGCCGGGCGTAGTCAAGGCGGTCAAATGGAATTCGCCGTTCTACGGGATGGAGAACGACTGCTGGTTTCTCAGTTTCCACTGCTATGCGAAATATATAAAGGTGGCTTTCTTCAAAGGTGAAAAGTTGGAGCCATCGCCTCCCGTGCCGTCAAAGTCACCGGGCGTGCGTTATTTGCATGTTTTTGAAGGCGACTTCAACGAAGCTCAGTTCGTGAACTGGGTGCGCCAGGCTGCCAGTCTACCGGGCGAACGCATGTAGGCTGGCTCGTACTCAAGTGAACCCAAGCAGAGGTCTATCAACGGCAAACAGCGCGTGTACATTGCATTCTGCGCCTAGCTCACTCTGAAGGCACGCCAATTGCTCAAGCGCTGAGGCTATTAATGGAGATAAACATGAAGACAAACCAGCTTACGTTTTATCGCCGCAGTGGCGCGGCCCTGCTTATCGGCGCGGCTGCCCTGAGCTTTACCGCATGCACTACGACCTTGCCAAATAACAATGCTACGCCGCAGGAGCAACGTTCGAAGATCGATGAGGCGTCGGACGCTACCCTCAAACGCTTGTATGAAGCCGTGCCCGGGTCGCGCGAATATGTGGAGCGCGCACATGGGGTCCTCGTCTTCCCGGAAGCGGTGAGCGGCGGCTTTATTGTTGGAGTGGAACATGGCAAGGGCGTGCTGCGCACGGGTGGCCAACATGCCGGCTACTATTCGATTTCCGCAGGGTCTGTCGGCTTTCAGGCGGGCGCGCAGTCTCGGGCCATTGTCATTCTGTTCATGACGCCTGAGGCACTGAACGATTTCCGCAATAGCTCCGGCTGGACAGCGGGCGTGGATGCCACCGTAGCTGTGGCTACTGTAGGTGCCAATGGCAAACTGGATACCAACACAGTCAAGGAACCCGTAGTGTCCTTTGCACTGACCAATGCAGGGCTCATGGCTGGTGTCTCCCTGGAAGGGGCCAAGATCGAACGCATCGATCTGTAAGGCTTCGTTCCGGCGTCAGCCCGCAGTGGGGGCTGACGCTTTTTTGTCTCATGGCGTCGAGTGATTAACTAAGGGGGGAACATGGATTTGGATGCACTCATGCTGGCGAGGTTGCAGTTTGCATTCACAATCTCCTTCCACATTATCTTCCCTGCCATCACCATAGGTCTGGCGAGTTATCTCGCGGTGCTGGAAGGTTTTTGGCTTAAAACTCGCGACTCCACCTATCTATCGCTTTACCAATACTGGCTGAAGATTTTCGCGGTCAATTTTGCAATGGGCGTAGTGTCCGGTTTGGTCATGGCTTACCAGTTTGGCACCAACTGGAGCGGTTTTTCGGATTTTGCCGGCGGTATAACGGGGCCCTTGCTCGCGTATGAAGTATTGACGGCGTTTTTTCTGGAAGCCGGGTTCCTGGGCGTCATGCTCTTTGGCATGCGCAGAGTTGGGCCTGGCCTGCACTTCATGTCCACCATTATGGTGGCGCTGGGAACGCTTATTTCTGCCACTTGGATTCTAGCTTCCAATAGCTGGATGCAGACACCACAGGGGCATGAAATTATCGACGGCAGGGCGGTGCCGGTCGACTGGCTGGCTGTAATACTGAATCCGTCATTCCCCTATCGTTTGGTGCACATGGTGCTGGCTGCCTTCCTGGCTACGGCACTGCTGGTGGCCGCTTCGGGTGCATGGCATATGCTGCGGGGCAATTCGAACCCGGCGATACGCAGAATGTTCTCGATGGCCCTCTGGATGCTCTTGGCCGTCGCCCCTCTCCAGGCTCTCGTCGGTGATTTCCATGGTCTGAATACGCTGGAACATCAGCCTGCCAAGCTGGCGGCCATAGAGGGGCATTGGGAGAACACGCCGGGCGAGCCTGTTCCTTTCACATTGTTCGCTTGGCCGGATGTCGAGGCCGAACAGAACCGTTACGCAGTGGAAATTCCTTATTTGGGCAGTCTCATTCTTACTCATAGTCTGGACGGCCAGTTTCCCGGCCTGAAGGAGTTCCCACGCGATGAGCGACCCTATGTCCCGCTTGTATTTTGGTCCTTCCGTGTCATGGTGGGTTTGGGACTGCTGATGATCGGGCTGGCAGTGGCCGGGGTCTGGGCGCGATGGCGCGGCCGTTTGTACGACCACAACTCCCGGGCCTTGTGGCGATATGCTTTGTGTATGGGCCCGGCAGGCGTCATCGCCATTCTGGCGGGGTGGTTCACAACTGAAGTGGGGCGGCAGCCCTGGGTGGTGTACGGCGTCATGCGTACTGCGGATGCAGTCAGCCCTCATCGCGCTTTCGAGGTGGGTCTGACTCTGCTGCTTTTTATTGTGGTGTATTTCGTGCTTTTCGGGGCCGGTACGGTGTATATGCTGAGGTTGATCCGGCGCGGACCGCCCGAAATACTGGACGGCGGGCCGGACGGCGGTCCGGGTGAACCTCGGACACCAGCAAGGCCGATGTCGGCAGCCTCACACGACGAAGCCGGTGATACGGATACCCGGTTCCCCGCGGATGTCACAGGAAGATAGACATGGGCATTGATCTGACGCTTCTCTGGGCAGTCATCATCCTCTTCGGAATACTCATGTATGTGGTGATGGACGGCTTCGACCTAGGCATCGGTATTCTTTATCCCTTCTTTCCTGATGACGGCGACCGCGACGTCATGATGAACACGGTTGCGCCTGTCTGGGATGGCAATGAAACTTGGTTGGTACTGGGCGGAGCCGGGCTGCTGGCGGCCTTTCCCTTGGCCTATGCCGTGGTCTTGAGCGCCTTTATGTTGCCGCTCATTTTCATGTTGCTGGGGCTGATTTTCCGGGGGGTGGCCTTCGAGTTCCGCTTCAAGGCCAATGATCGCGCCCGTCACTTCTGGGACAAGGCCTTTATCGGCGGGTCGGTCGTCGCGACGTTTTTCCAGGGCGTCACACTGGGTGCGTACCTGGAAGGAATAGAAGTGGTCGGAAGACAATTTGTCGGTGGTCCGTTCGATTGGTTCCGCCCCTTCCCTCTGTTCACAGGCGCGGCGCTGCTTGTCGCCTATGCCATGTTGGGGTGTACCTGGCTGGTAATGAAGACGGAAGGTGAGCTGCAGAAGCGCATGATTGCATTGGCTAAGCCACTTGCTCTGGTGCTGTTGGGCGTGATTGTCGTGGTGAGCCTGTGGACCCCCATCGCGCACGAAGCCATCCGCGAACGTTGGTTCAGCGCCCCGAATCTCTATCTTTTCATGCCCGTGCCCGTACTCGTGCTGGCGAGCACCTGGTTTCTGTTGCGCTCCCTCGATGGCCACCCGCACATGGCCCCTTTCGTGCTGACCTTGTGCCTGGTTTTCCTGGGTTACAGCGGCTTGGGCATCAGCCTATGGCCCAACATCATTCCTCCCAATATCGACCTCTGGGAGGCAGCGGGCCCGCCTGAAAGTCAAGGTTTTGCCTTGGTCGGGGCGCTCTTCATCATTCCCATTATTCTGATGTACACCGCTTGGTCTTATTATGTATTCCGAGGCAAGGTTCGGGCAGGGGAAGGCTATCACTAGGACACCGGCGATGCGGCCAGATTTCAAGCAATGGTTCCAACGAATAATGTGGCTAGTGGCGATCTGGTTTGTCAGTATCGCGGTGCTGGGCATGGCAGCCTGGGGGCTGCGTGTTCTCATGCGTTCGATCGGAATGAGCCCTGCATGAAAGGGGAATGAGTCTGGTCTTGATGTAAGGCAAGGCTTTGTTGCTGGTTCGCCGAGGGGGCGAAGCCAGCCCTTATAATCGTCTCATCATCAATCCGGTGGCCCCGAAGGCATCGCGCCAGCGCCATCCGGCCTGCCTTTGCTCGTTCCGGGCGAACGGCTTCCACGAGCAGCCCCAGGCGCGATTCTGCCGAGTTCGCGTGATCCGCGGGCCCGTCATCATAGAGGATTCAAACGCATGCAACACATGGAAAGCACTGCCATTGCCTTGGCAGAACCCCAGGATATTTCCACCGAAGTTCTCCTCGAAAAATACGCCAAGAATGGTGAAAAGTCTGTGCACGAAGTTCGCGCCCGGGTTGCCACCGCGCTGGCTCAAGTCGAGGAAAGCAAGCAACGCAAGAAATATGCGGAAGAATTTCTGTGGGCAATGGAGCATGGCTTCGTCCCGGCGGGGCGGGTAAACAGTGCCGCAGGCACCGACCTACAAAGCACACTCATTAACTGCTTTGTGCAGCCTGTGGGAGACTCCATCACTGAATCCGAAGGTGGCAAGCCGGGGATTTACACCGCCTTGGCCCAGGCGGCCGAAACCATGCGTCGGGGCGGAGGGGTTGGCTACAACTTTTCCCATATCAGGCCTCGGGGAGCCTTGGTCAAGGGGACGGGCAGCAGCGCTTCTGGGCCCATCTCCTATATGCGCGTTTTCGACCGCTCCTGCGAGACCGTGGAATCCGCCGGCGCCCGCCGCGGCGCGCAAATGGCCGTGCTGAATGTGACCCACCCGGACGTCATGGAATTCATCACTGCCAAGCAGGAGAAAGGGCAGCTGAATAATTTCAACGTTTCGGTAGGGGTGACGGATGCCTTTATGCAGGCCGTCAGCGAAGACGGCGAGTTTGAGTTGACTCACCCCACTGAGCCGAACGCCGAGCTCAAGGAAAACGGCGCCTACAAGCGCGAGGACGGGCTCTGGGTTTATCGCAAGGTGCGGGCTCGAGAGGTCTGGGACCTCATCATGCAATGTACCTATGCGGCGGCTGAGCCGGGAGTGCTCTATCTGGATCGCATCAACCAGGAGAATAACCTTTCCTATTGTGAGCGCATCGAAGCCACCAACCCCTGCGGCGAGCAACCCTTGCCAGATTACGGTTGCTGCTGCTTGGGCAGCTTGAACCTGACCGCTTACGTACGCGACGCGTTCAGCGACGCGGCCAGCTTCGATTACGAGGAAATGCGCCGGGCGACCCGGTTGGCGGTACGCATGCTGGACAACGTGCTGACGGCCACCAAATGGCCGCTCGAAGAACAAAAACGAGAGGCGGACGCCAAGCGTCGCCTGGGACTGGGTTTTACTGGCCTGGGTGATACGCTAATCATGCTTGGCCTGCGCTATGACAGCGAAGAGGGCCGTGAAGCGGCTGCCCGGTTTGCCCGCGAGATGCGGGACGCCGCTTATGAGGCATCGGTGGAACTTGCGCGTGAGCGGGGCGCCTTCCCCTTGTTCGATGCCGATAAGTATCTGGCTTCCGCTTTTGCCTCCCGCTTGCCTGATGCGCTCAAGGACAAGATCCGCCAATATGGGATCAGGAACTCGCACCTGACTTCCATCGCGCCAACAGGAACTATCTCTCTGGCCTTTGCGGATAACGCCTCAAATGGTATTGAGCCGGCGTTTTCCTGGTTCTACAACCGCCTGAAGCGCATGCCTGACGGCAGCAAGAAAGAATACACCGTGGAAGATCACGCCTACCGCGTCTACCGGGCCATGGGCGGCGACACCCAAAGTCTGCCGGAAGCTTTCGTGAGTGCGCTGGAGATTTCCGCGATCGATCACATGCTTATGGTGGCGGCCGTGGCTCCTTATGTTGATGCTGCCATTTCCAAGACAGTGAATGTGCCGGAGGATTACCCCTACGAGGATTTCAAGGACCTCTATATGGAGGCCTGGCATAGGGGATTGAAAGGCATTACCACTTACCGCCCGAATAACATTCTGGGTGCGGTGCTGTCCGTACCGGCCGGGGAGTCTTCACACAGTACCCCGGAACCCATCAAGTTGTCGGAACAGGACAAGCGCATGGTGTTGACCGAGGTGATGAAATCACCGCCACTGGCTTCCTTGCGCTGGCCGTCGCGCCCGACCCTTCCAGCCGGGGCGGCTGGGTGGGTGAGCGAGACCATCCGTACACCGCAGGGCGAGTTTGCGGTCGTGGTCGCGGATCAGGCCAATGTGCCGTTCGAAGTTTGGGTACTCGGTGGGCAACCCCCCCGTGGACTGGACGCCATTGCCAAGACACTCTCGACCGATATGCGTGCCAATGACAGGGGCTGGCTCCGCAAGAAGCTATCCGTCCTTGCGCGCGCCTATGGTGATGGCTTTGATATGCCCATGCCGCCCGATGGCCGCATGCAGCGGGTGCCGAGCGCCACGGCCGCACTGGCCAAGCTCGTAGAATGGCGTTACGACGCACTGGGTGCGCTCGAGGCAAGATCCGACGACCCTTCCCCCGTCCTGAACGCGCTATTTGCGCCGCACGAGCCCAAGACAGGCACCGACGGAACGCTTGCCTGGGTGGCCGATGTACGTAACCCTTCCACGGGCGACGATTTCGTGCTGATGCTTAAGGAACTGCAAATGCCGGATGGCAGCCGCCGGCCTTACAGCGTATGGCTGACGGGCGAACACCCCGTGGCACTGGACGGGCTGTGCAAGCTGCTGAGTCTGGACATGCGGGTCATCGACCCGGCCTGGATAGGCATGAAGCTACGCAAGCTGCTGAACTACGCCGAGCCGCGCGGTGATTTCCTTGCTCGGGTACCGGGAGAGGATCGTCAGGAAAACTATCCTTCCACTGTGGCGTACATTGCTCGTCTGGTCATCCACCGCTACGCCATGCTGGGCATACTTACCGAAGAGGGGTTACCCATCAACGCCATGGGCGTGGTGGCAGATGAGCCTGAGGCGCCACGCGTTGCGCACGCGCAGGCGGCCATGGTGGGCAAGCCCTGCCAGGAATGTGGCAACCACACTGTCATCAAAAAAGACGGCTGCGAGTTCTGCACCTCTTGTGGAGCAATTGGCGCCTGCGGCTAAGCGGCACCCGCGCTCGCGCTATTTTTTGCGGGCGCGCCCACGCAGCTGCTTGACCTCCTTACCGTCGAACACATAGGTGTCAATTTCGCCGGGAGTTTTACGGTTCGGCGTGCGCAGCGTAAGCCTGCGCGCGTCGGCGCTGACCTGAATGTGCTCTGAGCAGGAGCCGAACGCGGGAGAGACCTGGTAGCCATCCGCCTTCAACACTACCCAGCGATAACTTACGGGGCAGCTGTCATTACCCGAGTTGATCGCAACCAGGGCGGCTTGACGATCAGGCAGTTCGAAGGCGTAGCTGATGCTTAGCAAGCCAGTGACGGGCGGGTCAATTTCAATTTCGTTGACCTTCAGACGGGCTTCATACACGTATTCGCTCTCGCTGACGGCCAGTTTGCCGTACGGGGTCGTGAGTTCCGTGAGTTTGGGAGCGACGGGCCAGGTTTCCTGGGTCACTGCGCTGGCGGGACCGCCAACTAACAACAGGCACAAGGCGGCCTTGCACAATAGGGACGTTAAGGAGTTCATGGCGGAGTCGGCGTGAAGCGTCCAGCCGATTACATGTCATTTTTCAACGGGATGCAAGCGCACACATTGCGTAGGAGCTACGTTTACAATCTAGGCGGGCGGTAGCCCCATTTCCCCATCAAGCGGCGGATGCATGTGTCGCAGTATGATTGAGTCCGCGGCGTTTCTGCCGCTTGCCGCTTTTCCTGAACCAGAGGTCTTTCATGTCTTCAAAGCCCGGCACCCTAGCGGGCGGAGCGACGCTTCCCCCTAACCAGACTCCAACCGGTACGGGCGTAGCCTACCAGCTTGATCACGTAGCAGATTGCCGTTTGCCCACACCCTGGGCGGTGTTTCAGCTTCACGCCTTTGTTGACCCGGCTTCGGGCAAGGAACATCTTGCAATCGTTCTAGGCGATTTTTCTGACGGTGAAGCAGTTCTGGCGCGCGTCCATTCAGAGTGTCTGACTGGCGACGGCCTCTTCAGCCAGCGCTGCGACTGTGGGGCACAACTGGAGACGGCCCTTCGACGAATTGCAGAAGAAGGGCGCGGCATGGTTCTGTATTTGCGGCAGGAGGGGCGGGGAATAGGCTTGGTAAACAAAATCCGCGCCTACCAGCTTCAGGATGCCGGGGCCGATACAGTGGAAGCCAACGAACGTCTGGGCTTCCCGGCCGATATGCGTCGTTACGACCTTTGCCAGCCCATGTTGCGCTATTTTGGCGTGAAGGCTCTAAGGTTGATGACTAACAACCCGCGCAAAGTGCAGGCTTTGGAGAAGCTGGGGGTCGCGGTCACTGAACGTGTGCCTATTCAGGTGAACCGCAACCCGCATAATGAAGGCTATTTGAGCACCAAGGCCGCAAAGCTAGGCCATTGGCTCAAGGAAAAGATGCTCGACTGATCAGGCTGCAACCGCTTCGGCCGTCACGGCATCAATCTGCGCTGCGGCGGCCCGCAGCGCAGCTTCGCGGCTATCTGCCCCCATATCCGTTCCTTCTGCGCGTACTACGCGTACATCGCTCACACCGAAAAATCCAAAAACTGTCTTCAGGTAGCTTTCCTGGTGCTCCATCGCCTGCCCAGCTTCGCTGGTCGAGTAGATGCCACCGCGTGACAGCACGGCGATGAGCGTCTTGCCGCCAGCCAGACCTTCGGGACCGTTCTGCGTGTAGCGGAAAGTGCGGCCGGCTTGTGCCAGCCGGTCGATCCACGCCTTCAGTTGGCTTGGGATAGAAAAGTTGTACAGGGGAGCACCCACGACCACAACGTCTGCGGAAAGGAACTGGTTAACCAGCTTCTGAGCCAATTCATTCTCGCGCTGTTCGGCGTCCGTCAGTGGGGCACCCGCGGGACGTCGGATAACCAGCGAATCGGCCGAAAAATGCGGTGGAGTTTCCACGGCTAGGTCCAGGTATTCGACGTCGACATCAGGGTGATGTGCTACCCACTTGTCAACGACTTGTTGGGTGAGGCCGCGAGATACAGAGGCGGCGCCATTGACGCTGGAATCAACATGTAAAAGCTTCATAACATCTCCGGGTTGTTCATTAACTGCATGTCCGTATTATCGTTGTTCCACACATAGCTGATAAGTCCATAATATTTGCCAGTAATTTTCCAAAAATGGAACGGTGATGGCATGGGGATTGCAAGTATCGGCCATCGAGTCAGCAGGAGCAAATCATGTGGCAAGCATTATTCGGCGAGAAGGCCAGTACCAAGATGGCAGCGTTCTTTGATTCTCAGGACGCTCTGGATCGGGTGTCTTCGCAGTTGAGAGAGACGAGCGGCCTGCAAAACCCGCAGTTGTGGGTGGTTCGCCCTCACTCAGCCAACTATGACCGCCGGCTCGAACCCGAAACTGAAGGGGTGGCGCGCACCGCCGTGCGCTCTCATATCATTCTTGGTGCCATCGGCCTGTTGGGGGGGGTGATACTGTGGGGTCTTTTATATGCCATGCAGATCCCGGCCATCACCGCGTCCCCCATGTACAGCGGCGGCGCCATTGTCGCGTTTGCAACCGTAGGCGGGCTATTGCTGGGCGGCTTGGTGACGGCTCGTCCCGATCACCAGCGGGTGATACAGGCAGTGGATACGGCCACACGCGATGGGCGATGGTCACTGGTCATTCATCCCCGCGACGAAAGCCAATGCAAGTCGGCAGAAGAAGTGCTGAATGCCGCCGGCGTCGAAAGCGTCAGAAGTATCTGATGCGCGCATGGTTTTAGGCGCGTGCGACGCTGTCGCGGCCTTTCTGCTTGGCCGCGTAAAGCGCCGCGTCGGCGCGCTGCATCAGCTGCTCCAGATTTTCTCCTGCCTGCAACTGGGCAACACCGATCGAGGCAGTGAGCTGAAATTGGCGTCCGTCTTCCAGCATGATGGTTTCTGACGCAATCGCCAGGCGCAATCGTTCCGCTACACGAATGCCATCGTCCAATGTCCCTGCGACCAACACCGCAAACTCTTCCCCACCTAGACGCCCGGCGATATCTTTGTCACGGCACAATACCTGGATCAACTCGGCGCATTTCTTGAGAGCGACGTCTCCCGCATGATGTCCCCAGGTGTCGTTCACTTCTTTGAAATAATCCAAATCGATCATCAACAAAGCGCAGGGTTCGTTGGTAGCATGTGCCCGCTGCAGGCTCACAGACGCGAGATTCAAGAAATGTCCGCGATTGGCCAGGTCCGTCAGGCTGTCGTGTTCGGCCCGGTTCCTCAATTCTCTGTTAAGCGCAATATGCGCAGAAACGTCGCGTCCCACCGCAATGACGCCCGTCACGCGGTCGGTCCGCCCGGACGCCGAACATAGCGTCCACTCCATATGACGTGACCCTGACTTTGTCACGCAAAGCACCTGCAGCAGCTGTTCCGATGCCTTTTCGAGAGCTGCCTGCAGCGCTACCCTTGCCTTGTCCTGATCTTCCTCCGCCACCAAGTCTAGAAATTCGTTCAACACCTTTCCCGATGACAGGCTTTCAAACAGGTTGACGAAGGCTGGATTCGCGTAGGATAAGCGGCCGGCCGGGTCCAGATGCAGTACGCAGTCGGCGGTACGCTCGACGATGACGCGGTAGTCGTGTTCACGCTCCTCTATCCGCCGCTGGTCTGCCTCACGGTGGGCCGCATACTCACGACGCCTATATTGGTAGAAGATCAGTCCCCAATATGCGCTACCCGCCAGCAGGAGAAACAAGCCCGCCTGCGTGAAGGTCAGGCGAACCCAACGCGCCATGGCATCGTCGTGGCAGCGTCCCATGATGACCATGAGCGGCTTTTCTCCGGGGCCCGCCAGTCCAGTTATCGCACTGGCAGCGATAATGTGCCGTTTCTCTTCGCCTTCCCAGACAATGGATATCTGATTTCGGTCAGACAAGCCTTGCATCAGTCCGTCGACGTCTGCCTGTGGAAGCGCTTGAGAACCAGACATATCTGCCGGCCGGTCACCAACCCAGACGCCATCGTTGGCGTCCACATGCATCAGCAGCGCCCACATATCCGACGTGTATAGCGTGGAGCTCATCAGCTTTTCGATATAGGACGCTTCGAGCACGGCAAATACGACTCCCTGAAACGCGTTCTGATCATCGATGACGGCCTTGCTCAGTGCGACGCTGAAATTACCCATGAGGTCGCGAAAGGGAGCGGAGATATACAGACGATGACGTTGCCGGCCAGCCTGAGCATTCTGAAAGTATGGCCGGTCGCTGAAATTGGTTCCCTGAGGAACCAGCCGTGTACCCCCTAGCGGAAAGCCCCTGCTGTCCAGCACACCGATTCCCCGTATGATGGGCATGGCATTCGCCAAGGATTGCATACGCTCCTGCAGCTGCTCCGTACTGAGGAAACCGTGCTGGGCGACAATTTCTTCCAGGATTTGATGTGTCGTGCGGATATGCAGCTCGAGATTGCTCGAAACCAATGTCGCCTGGTTGGCCAGGGTACTTTGCTGGTCCTTCCTGTGTTCCCGAAACTCGATCAGGGAGAAAATACCGTTCAGGGTGCCCACTAGAATAATCAAGAGCAGCAAGGCAAGCCGTTGCAGTTGCTCGGTGCTACGCGTTGATAGGAATTGGGGCATGTAAGGAAGGGGCCGCTCTAGCCGGAATGTTGGGAGCGGAAAAACCGCGAATTTTATCAGAAATCCGTATGAACTTATTACTTATTGAAATGAGCAAGCGTCTACGTCGCGTTGCGACGATCTTCGCATTGGTTATGTTTTGGGGAGGGCTGAGCCATGCGGCGGGGCCGGTCTCCCTCGCCTTCGAAGAGCGAGCTGCACAGGTCGAGACATTAACGAGT
>JAJUJD010000034.1 GCA_029267315.1 Alcaligenaceae bacterium | reverse complement strand
GCAGCTTCTTGATGTCTTCATCGACGAGCGGAGTGGTGAGATAGTGAGTCGCCATTGTGTACCCCTCAGATGGTTGCCGATTTGCGGCGCGCAGCATGGCACTGGATGTTCACCGCCACGGGCAATGCGGTGATGTGACAGGCGTAGGTCTCGACGGCGCACCACAGGGCCGTGCTCACCCCGCCATAACCTTGCGGCCCGATGCCCGTCTTGTTGATTTCTTCAAGCAGTTCGGCTTCCAGCTGAGCGATATGCGCGTCTTTGTGGTGAACGCCAATGTCACGAAGGATGGCCTTCTTGGCTATTTCCGTGACCTTGTCGAAGCTTCCACCTATGCCGACGCCGACTGTCAGAGGTGGACATGCGCTGCCGCCCGCCGCCTTAATGGCGTCGAGCACGAACTTCTTCACGCCGGCCACGCCTTCGCCCGGCAGCAGGAATTTCATTGTGCTCCAGTTCTCGCTCCCGCCCCCCTTGGGCAGGACGGTGAGTTCTATGGAGGAACCGGGCACGATTTCCGTGTGGATAACCGCAGGTGTGTTGTCGTTGGTGTTCACCCGCAGCAAGGGGTCGCCCACCACGGATTTACGCATATAGCCTTCTGCATAACCCTTGCGCACACCAGCATGGATGGCGTCCTGGAAGTTGCCGCCGACGATATGCACGTCTTGGCCTACGCTGGCATAGACAATGGTCAGCCCGGTGTCGTGGCAGTAAGGAACGTCGTTTTCCCGCGCGATGCGGTCATTCTCTATCAGCTTGATCAGAACAGATTTCCCGAGCGGCGAGATTTCTTTTTCTGCCGCTTTATGGAAACCCTGGATCACACTTTCCGGCAACTTGTGGCAGGCATCTATGCATAGTTGCGCCACGGTGTCCGTGATCTGGTTTACATGAATTTCTCTCATTGAATGTTTTCCAGGTGTGAGGCGGCTTGGCCGCGTTTCATGACACTAATTCTGCAAATTCCCTGATCAGGGCCGACTTTGTTTCAAGGCCGAAGCCTGGCGCGTCACCCACCCGCACCTTGCCGTCGACGACCTTGACGTCGTCTCCGAAGCCGCCCAGGGGCTGGAAAATGCTGGGGTAGACTTCGCAGCCCCCCAGGCCGAGGCCGGCCACGACATGCAGCGCAAGCAACTGCCCGCCATGCGGGTAGGCCTGCTTCCGGCTGAAACCGCGCGATTCCATTTCCTTGAGCATACGGGCATATTCGGTGACGCCGTAGCTGAGCCCGGAGTCCATTTGAAACACGTCGTGCCCGGGCCGCATGCCCCCGAACAAGATGAGGTTTTTGACGTCCATGGCTGAGAACAGATTCTCGCCGGTGGCAAGCGGCCCGTTATACGCCTGGGCGAGTGCGCAGTTGAGCTCGTAATCCAACGGGTCCCCTGCTTCTTCGAACCACATCAGGCCGTAGGGTTCCAGGGCTCTTGCATATTGGAGGGCGGTATCCTGGTCGAAGCGGCCATTGGCGTCCACCGCCAACCTGGACCCGCCGCCGGCCACCTGCAGTGCGGCTTCAATACGCTGTCGGTCGGTTTCGAGCGATGCACCGCCGATCTTCATTTTGAAGCGGGTGAAGCCCTGCGCCGCATAACGGGAGAGCTCCGCCTTGAGCGCGGTGAGATCTTCCCCGGGGTAGTAGTAGCCACCAGCCGCATAGACATCCACTTCCGTGACTGCGGCTTCCCTGCCGAAATGGCGGGCAATGGTCTGGCAGGCGGGTTCATCGTTCAACTTGGCGTTGAGATCCCACACCGCAAGCTCAAGGCCCGCGAGCGCATGGGCGCGGTCACCGTGGCCCCCCGGCTTCTCGTTACGCAGGGCGACAAGACTGACCTTTTCCGGGCTGAGGGTGCCGTCTTCCAGCAGGAGATTTTCCGGGTCTTCCTCAAGCAACCGGGGGATCATCCTGTCTTTGAGAATGCCGCTTTGAGCGTACCTGCCGATCGAGTTGAAGGAGATGCCCGTGAGGGGCTTCCCGGCAACGATCTTGTCGGTGACGATGGCAATGAGCGATACCGTATGGTGGGCGAAGTTCACGAAAGCGTTGGATATATTGCTTTCGAGCCTCAGCGGCTTCTCTATGATGCGGGTGATTCTCAACGCACTGGCTCCTTGGAAGGGGCTTTGGTGGGGCGGGAACCCCGCCCCGTCACGAAAGATATTGGCTTAGTTTTCGAGCTTTACACCGGATTCCTTGATGATCCGGGCCCACTTCTCCACTTCCTGCTGCAGGTATTGCTGGTATTCCTGCGCCGTGCGCTTGGGTGCAGGGGTGAGCGCCATTTCACGGAAACGCTTCTGCATTTCTTCACCAGCCAGAATCTCGGTAATGTGCTTGTTCAGCGTCTCAATTGCTTCCTGGGGCATGCCGGCGGGGCCGACGAGACCGAAGAATGCGACGGTGCTCAGATCACGGAAACCGGCTTCGCCCAACGTGGGGACATCCGGAATGAACTCGGAACGCTTTGTGTCCACGACCGCTACGGGCTTGATCTGGCCTGCACGAATCTGCGGAAGCACGGCGGGCAGAGAATCAGAGGTGGCCGGGATGAGGCCGCTCATGACTTGAGTTTTGGATTCTGCACTGCCCTTGAAGGGAATGTGAACCATGGGGAAATCCAGTTCCTTCTTCAGCATTTCCATGGTCAGATGCTGGGTGGAACCGTTGCCCGCGGAGGCATATGAAAGGTCGGAGCTCTTGGCCTTCTGAACCAGTTCACCAAAGGTCTTGATGCCCGATTCGTTGCTCACCGCGATGACTTGCGGCGTAGTCGCGATATCCGCAATGCCGACGAAATCCTTCAGCGGCTCATAGTTCACATTGGCATACAGCGAGGGGGCAATGGCAAAGGGGCCGGTACTGGTAAGCAGCAGCGTATAGCCGTCGTTCTTCGCCCTTGCGGTAGCTGCGGTGCCGATGCGGCCGCCGGCACCACCCTTGTTGTCCACAATGAAAGACTGACCCAGACGCTGAGAGAGCTGCTCGCCTACCGCGCGCGCGATCAGGTCGCCAGTCTGACCCGCTGGGAAAGGCACAACAATGGTGACTGGGCGATCCGGGTAAGCGGCGGAGGCGGCCGTAGCCACGCCCAAGGTAGCAATACAGGCGGCCAAGAGTCGTTTGATCATGCAGATGTCTCCTATCGAGTGAGTGCTCGGGGCATGCGTTTAGATATGGTAGGTATCATTTAATTGGTACGTACCATATTAAAAGTGATCAAGTTCGAGTGTCAACTTGTGACAGCGGTGGCAGCGCGATTAAGGCAGCGGCCTAAAGCGGGACAGCGGGAGCCCTATGCATCCAGAAGGTGAACTTGAACTTGCCGGGCGGGTAGGTGTTGATCGTCACGAAAAACACGCGCTTGGCACGGTCCTGGTAGAAGCGGGTGATCTCCAGGCAGGGAGCGTGTGGTTCGGCCTCCAGCATGTCGGCCACGTCCGGCGACAATGCGGTGGCATCGATCTGTTGTTTGATATCGGAAACGGCCAAGCCGGTTTCCTGTTCGATGATCTGGCTCACCAAGCCTGAGCCATCCCTGATCAGCCCGAGCACACGTTGGCCGATGACCGGTTCCAGATAGGCGTCTGTCCAGCAGACGGGCGACGCCTCGGCGTTTTTCTCCGTACGCAGCATCTGCACCTTGATCCACTTCTGACCCGGTTTGCACTCAAGTGCCCGGGCCAGCTCTTCGTCAGCAACGACATCAGCAGTGCTGATCACCCGCCGTTCAGTGCGGCTGGCATAGTTGACCAGGTCTTCGATATTGTGAAGAGATTTCGTGTATTCCTGGGTGGTTGTCTTGGATACCACCACCGTACCCGTGCGGCGCTTGCGGCTTATCAGCCCCAGCCCTTCCACGATGTTCAGGGCAGACCGGATGGTTGTCCGGCTGACCCCGAACTGCTGCGCCATGGCAACCTCGCTAGGCAGCTTGTCGCCGACCTCGATATCGCCTTCCGTGATCATTCTGACGATATTGTTGGCGAGCTCTGTGTACCGGACTTCCATGTCTTTTGAACGTTGATTCCTGGACCGTTCAGTTTACACGCCAACGATTCCCCCCTGCGTGGGAGGAATCCAGTGATACGTATTGACGGGCGGGCCGCCTTTCAGTGGAAGTGCCTCTTCAGCAGAAGAGCGATCTTCAGTACGAGGTCAATCTTCAGCCGCCGCTGAACTGCCCTGTGCCTGAGAGGCCGGATCCGCCGCAGCAGCCCGTTCGTCAAGCACTTCTTTCGCAATGCGGTAGCCATCCACGGTTGCCGGCATGCCGCAGTAACAGCCTGCGTGGAGGAGGATCTCCTGCAGCTCTTCGCGGGTCCACCCATTATTCAAGGCGCCGTTCAAGTGGAGCTTTAGCTCGTGCCTGCGGCCCAGCGCAAGCAATACGCTGACCGTGATTAGGCTGCGGCTTTTAAGGTCTAGCCCCGGACGCCCCCATACTGCACCCCAGGCCAGCCCCGTCACGGCTTCTTGCAAAGGTTGAAGGAAGTCATCCTGCTGTGCGTTATTGATGGAACGATCAACGTAAGCGTCACCTAGTGTCTTTCTGCGGTTACGGTGACCGAGATCCATCACTTCCGGACGCACGGGGTTGAACTCCTTCATCTGCTCGGACATCTGTGTCTCCTGAATTTTGGGCGGCAACCTATATTCGCCTTGCCCATTGGTTGAAATAAGGCGTTTGTTTTTCAGAGTAAATGGAATGATGGTGGAGCATCGCAGCCTTTTATGCTGCTGGATATCTGTTGAACGTTGAAACAGCCTGCGAAGTTTCAACTATTTTTTTTATTATCGCTTGTTCTTCGCCCTCTGCCCACGCGATTATGAATTCAAGTTTTGGTGCATCACCGGGAGGCGCAATCGCAATAAGCCTGCCCTCCTCAATATGTTTCTGCACCAAAATATCTGGAAGCAATGATATTCCGGAGCCACTTAGCACAACCTTGATAATGCCTTCCAGGCTTCCATAAATATGCAGCTTACGCCTGTTGATTCCAAGGGTGTGAAAGGTTGTCGTAATCAAATGGTAAATGGAAGCCGATTTCGACAGCGACCAAATTGGGTACTTGCCAAGCAGGTCCGGCAATGTATTGCATTGAGCCGCAGCCGCCTGGCGAGCCAATTCCGCCGACATCACCCAGATGAGGTCGACACTGCCCAGCGATGCATGGTGTATGCCGTGATACCCGGCTGTTGACGCACCCATTGCAATGTCGATCTTCCCGTCATCCAGATCCCGCTGCATGTCCACTGTCATGCCCACGCTGATCTCGAAGGAAATCCTTGGCATTACACGTTCAAGCTGCTCAATGAGCGCGGGCATCCAGCTCAAGGCCACGACCTCACCAATTCCCAGCCGCACCACACCCTCAGCGGCCTCGAAGCTGCCAAAGGCCGTCATGAGGTTCTCCAGCCCTTGCAATAGTGGGGCGGAGCGCTGAACCAACTCGCGCCCGGGCACGGTCAACACCATTCGCCGCCCCTGCTTCGAGAAAAGCGCCACGCCCACAGCGTCTTCCAACTCCTTGATTCGGGCGGAAATTGCCGGCTGGGTGGTGTTCATGTGTTCAGCAGCCGCCTGAAAAGTGCCGAGTCTGGCGATGCAACACAGCGTTTCCAACCACAAGGTGTTGATTTTGTTCATGTCTCCCCCGGATAAGATTTATTCATCAATTTTTTTTATGTAAAGATATCCAAATATATGATTTTTAATGATGAATGGCTATTGGTAGATTAGCTGTCAAACAACTTCTATATCGAGGGACGGATGCGGTTTGGCTCATACAAACCTGGTCCAACAGGAAGGAAGACACATGACAAGCCATAAACAAATCGGGGTGGTGGGCTGTGCCTACTATGCGCCCGTGCAGCATGAAACGCGATCTCTTGAAGAGGCGCAATATCTGCTGGTGCGAAATGCACTGGCAGATGCCGGGCTCACGATTAACGATATTGACGGGATTGTTGTCGCAGGTTGTGATCAACTGGATGGCCGTGCGATTTCAATCATGGCCGCCTCCGGCTCGGTTGGGGGCGTAGGCAGGGATATTCAATGTACGCCCTCTTCCGCAGAGCATGCATTTGTTCTGGCTTATTTGCGGATTCGCTCCGGTCAATTCCGCACACAGGTGGTTGTGTCGTGGAATCCCATGGAAACGGAATCGATTTCCGAGAGTCAGCGTCTCGGAACAGACCCTTATTTCCATCGCCCACTGCCGCTGGATGATTGGTCGGCCCACGCGCTGCAGGCAGCGGTGCTGGAACATTCAGTTCCCGACATTCGCCCTGCCGCTGTCGCCATCAGCAGCCAGAACCGGCGCAATGGTGCACGGGCATATCCGGACCGCGCCACGGGGCCGGAAGATGAGACCGTGATCATGAATTCGCCCGTTGTGCGCTGGCCTCTCACGAAGGGGATGATCTCCGCGCCATCATATGGGGCGGTGGCCGTCGTTCTCGCGGATGAAGATTTCATTGCCGAGCGTAAAATTGCCGACCCCGCGTGGGTGCAGGGAGTGGGCTGGGCCACTGAAACGGGCTTCCTGGGAGACCGCGACTTGGCCACTCTGGATTCCCTCAAGGCTGCCGCAGACCAGGCATACGCACAGGCAGGCATCAGCCAGCCCGCTAAAGAGTTTGATCTCGCCGAAGTGGCCGACGCAACACCTTATCAACAGCTGCTCAGCATGGAGTGCCTGAACCTTTGCCCGAGGGAAGAATGGGTCGCGCGCGTTCAGGCGGGTGACTTCCGGCCCGACGGCCTCCTACCCGTCAATCTATCCGGTGGGGCTCAATCCTTCAACCCCGTTTTCTGCTCGGGCCTGATGAGAATTGCAGAAGCGGCCAATCAGGTTCGTGGTCGTGCAGGTGCGCACCAGAAGCCCAATGTGCGCAGGTCCGTGGCTCATGGCGCCAGTGGCTTTGCCATGCAATACAACACGGTGGTCGTATTTGGCAAAGAACAGCAGGAGGCAGCGTAATGAGTGCTAAACGGGTCGGAATTATCGGTATTGGGCAATCCCACTTCAAATCGCGGCGCGACGATGCGAACTACCCCGAACTTGTGCGGGAAGCTGTCGCACTGGCACTTCAGGATGCCAAGCGTAGCCCCGATGAAATCGAGGCCGTAGTGTATTCCCTGGCTCCCGATGCGCTTCTGGGCATTGGTAACGCTGAGCGGCTTGGCGTTGATGCAGTCGGCGCAAGAAACAAACGCTTCATGCGTATCAACACTGGCGGCTCCACAGGCATATCGTCGGTTGCTGCCGGCCATGCGCACATCGCCGCGGGGGTGAGTGATCTCGTCCTGGTGGCGGGCGCCGACAAGGTCGGTGAGTGCGGCGATTCGCAAACCATTCTGAACAAGATTTGGGACCCGACCTACGAGCGGTCACTGCCGCTGGGAACAATCACCATGCTCGCCATGTCCGCAATCCGGTACATGCACAAGTACGGCATGACGCAGGAAGACATGGCCGAAGTGGTAGTGAAGAACCGTAAGCACGCAGCCCTAAACCCGCATGCCCACCTGCGCAAGCCGACGACCATCGAAGAAGTCATGGCTTCACGAATGATTTCGTGGCCTATCAAGCTGTTCGACGCCTGCCCCCAGTCAAGCGGTGGCTGCGCCATGGTGCTTGCCTCCGAGGATTACATCCGTCGCCACAACCTGGATGCTGTCTGGATCACCGGTGTCGCCCACTGTTCCGAAAGCTATTACATGGGCGACCGCATGGGCAAGAAGGTGGTCGCCGACCATGCCGATGCACACGCCCTGCAGGAATCGTTCAAACGCGCGTATGCAATGGCCGGCATTACAGACCCCCAGAAACAGGTACACGTCGCCGAGCTATACGCGCCGTTCAGCAATACAGAGTTCCACGCAATTGAAGCAGCGGGGCTTGCCAAGCTGGGTCAGGCGCCCGCAATGCTCCGGGAAGGCAATTTTTATCTCGGTGGCGGCGGTGTAACGGTCAACCCGTCGGGCGGCGTACTCAGCACGAACGCCATTGCAGTCACCGCCATGGTGCGCGTCGCAGAAGCCGCGCTCCAGGTATGGGGCCGGGCAGGCGAACGACAGGTAAAGGGCGCGAGGGTAGGAATAGCCAGCGGAAATGGTGGCGACCATCAGTTCTTCGGAACCATGGTGGTAGAGGCTTAAGAACAGGAGAAGACAATGGAACTTTTGAAACGCACGGAACAGTGGAACATTTCTTACGAACACGCCTTAGGCGAGACCGCCAGCTGGTTCTTCACTCAAATACGGGACAACAAGAAAATTTTCGGACGACGCTGCCCCGTTTCCGACCGGGTGCTGGTACCTCCTCGCGCATTTTCCGACCAGACCATGGAGCCCACCACTGATTGGGTTGAGGTCGGGCCCGGCGGTTCCATCGAGGCGTTCACCATCGTCTACGAATCCTTCCGCAATCTGCCTCCCCCGCCCTACGCCTTCGGCTACGTGCTTCTGGACGGCGCAGACACTGCCATCGGCGGTTATTTCAAGGGCATTGATCTGTCGGACGCTAAGGCGGCGGCACAGAAGCTGGCAATTGGAACCCGCGTAATCACCAAGTTTGCAGAAGAGCGCACAGGCGACGTGCTCGACTTCTGGTTTGAGCTGGAGTGAAGAAGACGGATATGCGAATGGACGAAGACAAAGCGGCGATCGTGGATGAGGTGATCAAGTCACGCCGTGCTGTTCGCGCCTTTCTCCCCGATGAAGTACCGAACGAAACTATCCGCGCCATTCTGGACGTGGCGCGGTGGGCGCCCTCGGGGAGTAATACGCAGCCCTGGAAGGTTTATGTGCTGAAAGGGAATGCCAAGGCGGGATTAATCGCCAGGCTGATGGAAGTCTATAACGACCCCGCCCGCAGTGCCGCTGAAACGGAAGCCTATTCGTATTATCCGACAACGTGGAAATCCCCCTTCCTGGAGCGACGCCGAAAAGTCGGTTGGGACTTGTACGGTTTGCTGGGGATCAAACGGGAAGACAAGGAAGGTATGCATGCACAGCTCGGCAGGAACTTTCAATTCTTCGATGCTCCTGTCGCGCTGATTTTCACCATGGACAAATCCATGGAGCTGGGCTCTTGGCTGGACTATGGAATGTTCCTGCAGAACATCATGATTGCAGCGCAATCAAGGGGGATATCAACTTGCCCGCAAGCTGCATTTACCAAGTTCCACAGGGTTATCGCCGAATACCTTGAACTTCCCGAAGAAGAAGGCTTTGTTTGCGGGATGAGCATGGGCTACGCCGACACAGAGCGGGTAGAGAACCACCTGATCACGGAACGGGAGTCTCTGGAGAATTTCGTCATATTCAGGGAATGAAGAGCCGCCCGAAAACATAGAACGCCGGCTCTTAAAGAAACTGCAGGAGACAACAGCAGCATGAATAACAAAAGGCCGATCAGTAAAACGTATCCCGCACTGCTCCGAGAACTCGTAGAGAACTACGGTGAACGCGAGGCCGTGGTCGGCGCCGGGCAACGACTGACTTACCAGCAGCTGTATGAAGAGGTCGGCGTTGTTGCCAGAAGTTTGCTTCGGCTAGGCGTTAAGTATGGCGACCATGTCGGAATTCTGATGGGTAACCGGCCCGAGTGGATCACCGCATTTTTCGCGTGTCACTTCGTGGGCGCGACGGTGATCGCCCTCAACACCTGGGCAACACCCAGGGAACTTGAATATGCCCTCAACCATGCGGGGGTCAGCGTTCTCATCGCGTCCGAGGGCACTCGCAGTTCTGATTTCCGCAACACGGTCACAAGCTTGCGCGGACGGCTCCCCGCCTTGAGGCACTGCATCTGGGTGGGAAGTAGCGGTCGCGACACGTCGTCACCAGACTACACATGGGACGACTGCACAACCCTCGCGCAGGGTCATGGCTGGCAGGAAGTGGAGGCAGCCGCGCGCCAGGTCAAGGGCGACGATATCGCCTTCCTTCTCTACAGTTCAGGGTCTACCGCTGCACCGAAAGGCATTCTGCTTCGTCACCGCGCAGCCATTGAAAATGGCTGGAACATTGGTGAGCGCCAGCATGTCACCTGCAATGACCGCATATGGCTTGTGGTGTCGATCTTCTGGAGCTTCGGCAGCGTCAATGCGACGACAAACATACTGACTCACGGTGGATGTCTGGTCCTGCAGGAGCGCTTCGACCCTGGCGAGGCATTGAGGCTGATAGAAAGCGAACGCTGCACAGTGTTTTACGGCACCCCCAACATGGCGTACGCCATGCAGGAACACCCTGATCGGCGCAATCGCGATCTGTCCTCCTTGCGAACAGGTGCTGCAATCGGCACTCCCGACCAGTTGCTGGGCATTGTCAACATGGGTGTTCGCGACCTCTGCAACATCTATGGTCAGACCGAGACCTACGGCAATTGCGTGGTAACGGACGCGAGCCTGCCTCTCGAACTCAGGCTGCGCACTGTCGGGAAACCCTTGCCCGGTGTGCAACTGGAAATCTTCGACATAGCCACTGACAAACCCCTTCCGCCGGGCAAGGAAGGAGAAATCCGGGTAAGCGGGCCTTACGTGTTTGCGGGGTATCTGAACGACCCCGAACAGACGAACAAAGCATTCGACTTGAATGGCTGGTTCCGCACAGGCGACCTCGGTTACTTGGACAAGGACGGCTACCTCTACTACCGCGGGCGCATCAGCGAAATGATCAAGACGGGGGGAATCAACGTCGCTCCTGCGGAAGTGGAAGAGATTCTGATGTCCTACCCGGGTGTACGGGTGGCCTTCGTCATTGGCTTGCCCGACCCCATCAAAGACCAGGAACTGGCAGCGATTGTCGTGCCGGCTCCGGACGCACAACTGACGACTTCCGAACTGGTTGCCCACTGCAAGCGGGAGCTTGCCGCGTACAAAGTGCCTTCAAGGCTGTGCATTACCACGGAAAACGCCCTTCCCCTGACTACTACCGGGAAGGTGAGAAAAGCCGCTCTGGCGAAACTCTTCGAAGCATCGGAGACCAAGGCCTGATAGCGATTGAAGACGAACAAAAACCAATTACTTGATCATCAAAGGAGACAACATGAGTATCAACTGCACAGCATGGCTCAAGCGCACCCAATTATTGGCCAAGGCGGCGCTTGTGACAGCAGCGGCCTTGTGCGTGGCCGCACCTGCACAAGCCGCATACCCCGAACGGCCCGTGCGCCTGGTCGTAGGCTTTGCTCCGGGCGGTTCGGACATCTCAGCAAGGTTAGTGGCGCAGAAGCTGTCCGAACTGTGGGGGCAACCCATCGTGGTGGAGAACCGCCCCGGTGCAGGCGGGAATATCGGTGCAACCCAGGTGTCGCGCGCGGAACCCGACGGCTACACGATTCTGCTCATGGTGAACTCATACACCATCAACACAACGGTGTATCAGGACCTGCCGTGGGATCTGCTCAAGAGCTTTGAGCCGCTGGGCCGTTATGCGCAGTCTCCCATGGTTGCCGTCGTCAACGCCAACCTGCCCGTCAAGAATCTGGCCGAGTTTGTGGAATACGCCAAGAGCCGGCCCGGGCAGTTGAACTATGGTTCAGCGGGCACCGGCACGGCGCCCCATCTGGCGGTGGAAGTTTTCGCGGACCAGACCGGCCTGAAACTAACCCACATTCCATATAAGGGGTCCGGCCCATCGGTCACCGCCCTGGCAGCCGATGAAGTGCAACTTGCATTCGGTGCCATGTCCGCCTTTTCCGCGCTGATCAACGACGGTCGCCTGCGCCCACTGGCAGTCACGACTGCTGAACGCTTCTCACAGCAGCCGGAGGTGCCCACGGTCGTGGAAAGCAAGGTGGGTATTGATGAGTTCGATTTGAATATTTCCTATGGATTCCTTGCTCCAGCCGGGACACCGAAAGAGATCGTCCAGAAATTCAGCGATGACCTTGGCAAGGTCATGCAGGACCCTGAACTTCAGGATGCGCTCAGGCAGCGTGGGCTGGATCCGGTTTATATCGACCATGAAAAAACCGGCGAACTGATGAAAAAGGAAGTCGAGTTCTGGGCAAAGATCGCCAAGCGACTTGATCTTCGTCTGAACTGAGTCAGGACGTCATCATGCAGAGTACCGCGTGGCCGGAACAGGCGGAGTCGGTATCCCGGAAAGCGGCGCTTTCCGGGGTACGCATTCTGGATGTGAGTCGTCTATTGCCCGGTGCACTTTGCTCGCAGATGCTCGCCGACCTTGGCGCATCTGTGATCAAGGTGGAGCAGCCGGGCCGTGGTGACTACCAGAGGGAGTTTCCCCCGCTCGGCGTCAAGGACTCCGGCACTTTCCTGCTATGCAACAGGAATAAGCGAAGCCTGACGCTGAATCTGAAGAGCGAAGAAGGACGAGCGATTTTCCTGCGGCTGGCAAGCGAAGCCGACGTGTTGATCGAAGGGTTCCGGCCGGGTGTGATGGATCGCCTTGGCCTGGGTTATGAAGCGCTGCGCGAACTCAACCCAGGCCTGATCTATTGTGCCATTTCAGGTTTCGGGCAAAGCGGGCCCTACCGCCATGTGCCCGGACACGACCTCAACTACATGGGGCTGCTGGGTGCGCTTCCCATGTTCAGCAAGCGCGGGGGCCCTCCGGCCGTTCCCGGCACCCTGATAGCGGATATTGGCGGCGGTACTTTGATGGGTGTCGTCGGCATTCTGGCCGCCCTGATGGCACGTCAGGCTCACGGCAAGGGACAAATGGTTGATGTGTCGATGTTCGATGGCGCCTTCACCTTTCTGGCCTACCACGCGGCCGAGCCTTTGTTTTCCGGCCTTCAGCCACGCGGAGGCGAGTACCGCAACCTGGGCGGCGCACCTTGCTACAACGTTTATGAATGCGCTGATGGTCAGTACGTTGCCCTGGCGGCATTCGAGACGCACTTCTGGGAAAACTTCTGTGAGCTGACCGGTTTGCAGGAGTGGAAAGAACAGCAGTGGCCCGAGGGCGAAATACGCGATTCGCAGGAGGCAGCATTGAAAACGCTGTTTCTCCGAAAGCCGGCGGACGAGTGGTGCCAGTACTTCGCTGAACATGACCTGCCGGTCACGCGTGTTCATTCCATGGAATCCGCCTTTTCCGACCCGCATTTCAAGGCGCGCGAACTCCTCTTTCACATGGACCACCCGGTGGAAGGGCGCATTCCTCAGCTGGGATTTCCAATCAAGCTGTCTGAAACCCCGGCCACGGTTACAAGCCCTCCGCCCTCACTTGGCGAACACACAGACGACATTCTTGCGGCCCTGGGTTACGACGCAGAGGCAATAAGCACTTTGCGCAGCAACGGAGCGATTTGAGAAGTTTCAGCTGAATTAGGTAGAGGGGGGAGAAATCCTCAGTACACCGTTCAGGATAACGGCGTATCATTTTCAATGTTCGGTAGTTATTTCCGTTTAACGGAAACATTACGGTGAGGAAGGACGTGGAGAAACTGTTGGTAGGACGTATCGCCATTGTTGTCGGCGGTGGCCAGACAACTGGCCAGACAACGGGAAATGGACGGGCAACAGCAATTTCATTCGCGCGGGAAGGGGCGACGGTTGTTGTTGCCGACCGCCACTGGGAGTCAGCTCAGGAAACCGTGGCTCTGATTCATGCCGAAGGCGGGCAGGCATGGGCGGTGGCGGTGGATATCACACAGGAGGAGGATATCCGCCAGATGGTGGCCGCAGTTGTTGAACGCCACAACCGCATTGACGTGCTGCATAACAACGTGGGCATTGCTGCATCGGGCGGAGACAAACCCATTGATTGCATCACGCAGGAAGCCTTCGACCTTCTGTACGCGGTCAACCTGCGCGGAATGGCCATGACATGCAAGCACGTTCTGGCTGTCATGGATAAACAGGAGTCCGGAAACATCATCAATGTTGCTTCCATCGCCGGCGTGGCCATGTACCCCAATGTCGCCTACAAGGCGACAAAGATGGGAGTACTGGGGCTCACACAACACATAGCCATGGCCTACGCAGCCAAAGGCATACGTGCGAACGCCATTCTTCCGGGCCTTATCGACACCCCGATGGCCATCGAAACGCGAGTGAAGCTCACGGGCAAGCCGCGTGAACAGATCATTGCCGAACGTGATGCTCAGGTCCCCCTGCGTGGGCATATGGGAACTGCCTGGGATGTGGCCAATGCAGCCGTTTTCCTTGCATCCGACCGCGCTGCGTTCATCACCGGCGTCAATCTGCCCGTGGATGGCGGTGCCCTGGCCCGTGTAGGCGGCTGAGCGCCGACCGGCCAACCAACATTATTCAAAGCCCCGTCCATAGGGGATAAATGGCAGGAGACATCAATGAGTATTACCAATCTGGCAGTTCATGCCGGGGAGGCGCTTCATGAGTGACGGCATGATCCTCCTTGAGAATGTCCTTCAGTCGCTGATCACCAGCATACTGATCGGCAGCGTATACGGGCTGCTTTGCGTCGGGCTCGGCATGATTTTCAGCGTCATGCGCGTCATCAATTTCGCGCAGGGCGAGTTCATGATGCTGGGCATGTATGCGGCCTTTTTCTTCTTCCAGTGGAGCGGCCTCAATGCAGCCATGGGCCCGTGGGCCGGTCTGGTGGTAAGCGCCCTCGTGGCCGGCGGCGTACTGTATGTGCTTGGCACCATACTGCACCCCACCCTGCTGGCGCGGGTGACGGGAGCAAGAGTCGCCGGCACGGAGGGTGATGGTCATTACCCGCAGCTGACCCTCACGCTCGGCCTTTCGCTTGTTCTTGCCAATGGGGGGTTGATTCTTTTCGGTTCCACGCCCCACACCATTCAAACACCTCTTTCGTCTTCTGCCTGGGTTCTGGGGCCCTTCATTGGCGAGGACGTAATGCTGTTTCTGAACAAGGCGAGAACCCTCACTTTCCTGGCCACCGTCGCCATAGCAGTGCTGGTCGCCGCGTTCATCACACGCACACGCACCGGCAAAGAATTGAGGGCAGCCGCCGATAACGCCGAAGCCGCTATCTACATGGGCATCGATGTGACCAAGGCGCACCGCTTCGCCTTCGCTTTGGGCGCAGCCATCACTGGTGTGGCCGGCGGTCTGCTGGCATCTTCTTACCCGTTCCAGCCCTACGTGGGGCATGAGTTCGTCGTGATCATGTATGCCGGGGTGGTGCTGGGCGGCATGGGCAGCATCAAGGGAGCGTTCTGGGGCGGGCTGGCCATCGGCTTGGTTCAGCAGATGTCCAGCCTGGTTCTGCCAATGCAACTACAGAACACAGCGATTTTCGTCATGTTCCTGTTGGTCATGCTGTTCAGGCCGCAAGGGTTGTTTGGAAGGAATACAGACCGTGCTTAAATCAACTTACGCCCCCTTCTCCATAGCAAGGTCACCGGTAGCCGCAATATTCGCCTTTGCATTCATATATCTACTGGCGTCCTTCCTCACGCAGAACAATTATTTTCTGCTCATTATGACGCTCGTGCTGCTGTGGGCGGCAATGGGCGTGTCCTGGAATATTTTTAGTGGCTATTCCGGCTTGTTGTCCTTCGGGCATGCCGCATTCTTTGGCCTTGGCGCCTACACGGTAGCCCTGCTGTTTCATGATTACCGCATCTCGCCGGCAATCGGCATTTTCGTCGCCGGCGCCGTCGGAGGACTCGCGGGAATATTGGTGGGCCTGCCCACGTTTCGTCTGCGCGGAGTCTATTTCAGCCTTGCGATGCTGGCCTACCCCCTGGCCCTACTCTACGTTTTCGAATGGCTAGGTTATCAGGAAGTCGCCCTGCCCATGATCCGAGAAAACGGCTGGCGCTATCTGCAGTTCGACAACCCCCGCGCCTACATCGTGATCGCCATGGCATTGCTGGTGGCCGCGCTGCTTGTGCAGTTGCGCATCGGGCGCTCACGTTTCGGCCATATTCTGCTCGCCATCAAGCAGAACGAACTTGCTGCACAGGCATCGGGCATCAACCCCTTCCGCTGGAAAATCATGGCCCTGGCTGTTTCGGGTGTGCTAGCCGGCATGGTGGGAGGTCTGTACGCGGTCGTGCTCGTCATTGTGACCCCCCATTCCGTGTTCGGCATGCTCGTATCCGCACAGGCCCTTATTTTCACCATGTTCGGTGGTGTGGGCTGGCTGGCCGGCCCGGTCGTCGGTGCCCTGATTCTGCTGCCGCTCAGCGAATTGTTCACTTCCACCATAGGGAAGGCATTACCGGGCATTCAGGGCGTTGTGTATGGCATCGCCATCATCCTGGTGGTGACGATGGCACCGGAAGGGCTGATTCCTGCTTTGATGCGCCGCTTGCGGGGCAGAGAACGCCCGGCACGGCCGGCTGAACACGGCGCGGCAACGCCAGGCGTTCAGGCAAGCAGCCCCGCCGCATCTCTTGCAGACCTAGCTCCGTCAGATGACGACATCATTCTGCGCGTCCAGGGCCTGTCCAAGAATTTTGGCGGGCTTCAGGCGGTCCAGGACGTTTCATTTGAGGTACGTCGCAACGAAATCCTGGGCATCATCGGCCCCAATGGAGCAGGCAAGACAACGATGTTCAATCTGCTCAACGGCATTCTTCCGGCAAGCCGTGGGAGTGTGCTTTTCGAGTCCAAGGAACTCGTGGGGCTGCCCCCTTACCAGGTTTGTGGCCTGGGAGTGGGCCGGACATTCCAGGTGGTCCGTGCCTTCTCGCGCATGAGCGTTCTTGAGAACGTCATGGTCGGCGCGCTGGCTTCACAGAAGGATGAAGTCAAAGCGCATCAGATTGCGCTGGAGTCGCTGGCAATGGTAGGCCTGCAGGAACATGCAGATTCACTGGCTGGTGCCTTGCCGGCCGTGCAACTGCGACTCATGGAAATCGCCCGCGCTCTGGCGACCAGGCCACGCCTGCTTCTGCTGGACGAAGTGCTGGCTGGCCTGGGCGGGACTGAAATTGATCTCGTTGTGGATGTGGTGGCCAGCCTGCGCAAGGCGGGCATCACCATTGTCATCATCGAACACACCATGCACGCGATGGTCAAGCTGGCCGACCGTCTGCTGGTGCTGAATCACGGCCGGGTGCTTCACATAGGTGACCCGCAGACCATCACCAGTCACCCAGATGTCATTGAGGCATATCTCGGAAAGAAGTGGGCGAATCATGCTGCGAATCACTGATCTATGCGTCTCTTATGGAGACTTGCACGCGCTGTCCAACGTGAACATTTCGGTTGCGGCAGGAAGCTTTGTCGCCATTGTCGGTGCCAATGGTGCCGGAAAAAGCACATTGTTTAAGGCGATTTCCGGGACGGTTGCTGCCACGTCGGGCCAGATCCTGTTCGACGGGAAGGACCTGGCCTCTGTGTCACCCCACGAACGGGCCCGCCTCGGCATTGCCCACGTTCCAGAGGGGCGCCAGGTGTTCAGTGGGCTGACTGTTCTTGAGAACCTGGAAATGGGCGCACAGACCGTTCACGCGCGCGCACAATGGAAGTCCTCTCTGGAGAACATTTATGCGCTGTTTCCCCGGCTGAAGGAACGCGCGGGCCAGCTTGCGGGCACCTTGTCGGGCGGTGAACAGCAAATGGTCGCGATTGGCCGCGGCCTCGCTTCCTGCCCAAAACTCCTGATGTTTGACGAGCCATCCATGGGCCTGGCACCAGCTGTGGCGGATGCAATCTTCGAGCGCATCGAACAGATACACCGGGAAACGTCCGTCACGATTCTGCTGGTCGAGCAGCGTGTCGCGGAAGCCTTGTCCGCCTGCAATTACGGTTACGTACTGGAGTCCGGCCACATTGCGCTGGAAGGCACCCATGAAATGCTCGTGAGCGACGCCCGAATCAAGAAAGCGTATCTGGGAATGTGACGCAGCAGACACCCCCTGACGCTTCCGCCGTGAAGGCAACCTTTTTCTTACCACCAAAGCACACCAACGGAGACTGACATGAAACCCCGCAGAAATTCTGTATTTCTTCCGAAACGGCGGCATTTGACCAGCCTGGCACTGGCGGCAGGCCTGGCGTTCGCATTGCCCCAGGGCGCGAGCTGGGCCCAATCTGCACCTCAGGAAGTCAAAGTCGCTGTCGTCGTTCCTCTTTCCGGCCCGTGGGCACGAAACGGGGAACTCCACTTGAAGGGAGCACAACTGGCCGCCGACGATATCAATAAGGCAGGAGGCATCAAGGCACTGGGAGGCGCCAAGATCAAGTTGATTGCGGTTGATGCCGGCGATACCGTGGAAAAGGCCAAGAATGCCGCGCAACGCATGCTTGCCGATGAACCCGACCTGGTTGGCGCAACGGGTGCATTCGCCAGCTCTTTCACGCTTGCGATCACCGAAATGACGGAGAGGGCGAAGCTGCCGTTCCTGACTCTTTCATATTCCGACCAGATCAATGAGCGGGGCTTCCACAATGTCTTCCAGACATCTCCCACTGCCAATGCTCAGGCTGCTGTAACTCTGCCGATTCTGGAAAAGCTGTCCAAGGACGCGACCGGGACTGCGCCCAAGACAGTGGGCATCATCATGGACAACACCGCGTCGCCTGCCAGCTTCACCAAGGAAATGCGGGCCAGCGGCTTCAAGGAAGCGGGAATGGAACTGGTAGTGGATGAAGTGTTCACACCGCCTCTGGCAGACGCCACATCAATGGTACAGAAGCTGCGCAATGCCCGCCCGGATCTGCTTTTCGTGCTGACGACCAATGTGCCTGACACCAAACTGATACTTGAGAAGATGAACGAGATGCGGCTCGGCCAGGGCCGCATTCCGGTCGTCACCAATGGCGGGCACATGGGTGCGCCAGAGCTGCTGAAAGTCACTGACAAGAGCATTCTCGAAGGCGTAATGGTCGTGATTGCCAATTGGAGCGGCAAGGGCCACGAAGAGATCAGTGCGGCATTCCGTGAGCGCTTCAACGAACCTTGGATGCCGCAGGACAGTGTGTCCACCTATGGCGATGTCTGGGTATTCAAGGAAGCCATGGAAAAGGCCGGTTCCGCCGACCGCGTGAAGGTTGCCGAGGCCATCCGGTCGATGGACACAGACCAGAATGCCGCGAAATACTATGCGGGCGGGCGCCTAAAGTTTGACGAAAAGGGCCGCCGAGTCGGAGCGGAAACCGTGGTGCTGCAATGGATTGACGGTGAACCCCTGCCGGTTTACCCACCCAGTCTCGCTGTCCGCGAACCGATCTGGCCCAAGAAGAAATAGGTTGTTGCCATGGTGTTCCCCATTAATGAAGCATGGCTGGCCATGCATGAAGAAGCAGTACTTGAACCCGAACTTCCCATCATTGATGCTCACCATCACCTATGGGAAACACACGGGAGATACATGCTTGAAGAATTCATGGAAGACGTGGCGGGGGGACACCGCATTGTTGCGTCCATCTTCTGTCAATCAGAAGATGGATATGACGATGAGGCTCCGCTGGCGCTGCAACCTGTTGGGGAAACGCGCAGGGTGGCAATGCTGGCGGAACAATGCAGGCAGCAAGGTAGGTGTGAGGTGGCCCGCGGCATCATCGCCTATGCTGATTTGATGCTGGGGGCCGCTGTTGCCGAAGTGCTTGATGCGCACCTCGAGGCAGCACCCGGGCGCTTCTGTGGCATTCGCCATGTCGCTGCACGAGATGAAGCATTTGCCGCAAGGATGCCCCACCAGCCTCCTGAACGGATGCTGTCCATGGCGTATGTTCGCGAAGCATGCCTGGAGCTCCAGAGACGGAACCTGGTGTTTGAAGCATGGGTTTACCACCCACAGCTGAATGACGTGATTGAACTCGCCCGCAGCATGCCGGAATTGCGTATCGTTCTGGACCATGTGGGGGGACCGCTGGGTGCCGGCCCCTATCGTGGGAAGCGGGATGAGGTTTACCGGGAATGGACCCGTTCAATGGCTGCCCTGGCTGCCTGCGAAAATGTATGGGTCAAACTGGGAGGCCTGGGCATGCCCATTGGGGGGTTCGATTTTCACAAACGTGATCGGCCGCCTAGCTCTGACGAACTCGCCAATGCTTGGTCGCCCTTCATAGAGCCGGTCATTTCGATGTTCGGCGCCGAACGCTGCATGTTCCAGAGCAATTTCCCGGTCGACAAACTGACGTGCTCTTACACCGTGATCTGGAATGCCTTCAAAAAAATGGCTGCCGGTGCCTCGGAAATAGAAAAACTGGATTTATTTCACAACAGTGCTTTGGCCGCCTATCAGTTGAAATAGGCGGCTGAACCGAATCAGTCTTTTATACGCCTTGCCAATACGCGAGCCGGCCCGCCGTCTGATTCCAGGACGTTGAGCGCACCAAAGACGATTTCCACGCGATGGCCCGAAAGCTCGTCAAGGTTGGTCATATGCTCGGCCACGAGCACACCCCGGCGAAGCAATGTGTAATGCACGGGGAATTCAAAATCTGCGGGGCGCAGGTGGGCAGTCAGGTCGGGTGTGCTGAAATCCACACCAACGATTTTGGCTTGATGATCCACAAGCCACTGGGCGGCTTCCGGGCTGAGGCTGGGGTGTTCCTCGTACTTTTCCGTGTTCACCAGTTTCCACCACCCGGTATTGATGATGACGATATCCCCGGGGCGTATGGCGGGGGTGGCATTTTCCAGGTCTTCGGGGGTGATCAGTGCCAGCGGCTCTTTGGGAATATCCCAGATCACGCCGGGCCCGCACAAGCGCTCTACCGGAATTTCATGAAAAGCCGGGCCATCATTGAGGAAATGTCGGGGTGCATCAACGTGAGTGCCATGGTGGCACACCATATGAATTTCCGTGACATTGGCAATGTCTTCCGGCAAATGCATGATATGCGAGATCTTGGGTTGTGGAAAAGCCGGAGAGCGAGATAGCGACTCTGTAATTACATGGGAAATATCGACCCACGGGCCGACAGGCGCAGGAACTTCGGCTTCGGGCAGCGAAAGCCAGCCCTTCCATCCGAAGTGCCGTTGATTACAGTCACACATTTTCTCGTCTCCTGAAGTTGATGTCGTCTATGATGTCAATTTTCCGTTCAGTGGAATTGCTTTCCTATTAACGGCAAAAAGTATTGTGGCAGTGGACGACGATATTTTCAATACACTGACACCCTGCGGGCGCCTGGACGGTGACTCTCCTGTGGTGTACATATGTCAGGCATTTCCAATGCACACGCCGAGGCAGCCCCGTTTTAGAGCGAATCAGGAGTCACACAAAATTTATGAGCAAGGCAGACACGCTGGGAACCGTTGCGCGCGTAATCGCCCTTCTTAGGACTTTGGCCGAGCACAACCACAAGCTCACGTTGAGCGAGATTGCGAACATGCTCGGCCTGGCTCCATCAACGGCTCATAGGCTTATTTCGCTGTTGACAGATGAAGGCCTGATTGCCCGCAACCCACTGACACGAACTTACTATTGCGACTCGGAATTCGTGAGAATCGCCTCGCTGGTCAGGCAAACTTCATCCATTGTCGATCTGGCCCAGCCCCATTTGAGCCGTCTCGTGGAAAAGTTCAATGAAACCGCCCTGCTGTGCCTTTATTTGGAAAAACAGCAACGCTGCAGCATTGTGAATGTCTTGCACGGCACGGAATTATTGCGATACGACATCAAGGAAAATGTCCCCCTGGAAATGGCCTGGGGCTCCACTGCGCGCGGCATTCTTGCGTTCCTGCCTCCATCCGACATAGACGCCATCCTGTCCAAGGCGGGGCCTTCAGCCACTGGGGAACTCCCTTCCCCGCGGGGGATTAAAGCGGAACTGGAAAAAATCCGGAAACAGGGGTACGTGTTTTCTACCGGGCAACGGGTTCCCGGCTCCATTGGCCTGGGCGCGCCCATTTTTGAAGGCTCGGGCAAGGTAGTCGGCTCGATGTGCCTGACCATTCCCAAAGACAGATTCTTGCACGACAAGAAGGACGAATACGCCGCTGCACTAATGGACGAGGCGGGCAGACTCAGCGCAAGCCTGGGTTACTCAGCCGGGCGGTGAAATAGTTAGCCTCTGCATACCCAAAAACGAACAACGCAGCATTTCCACCGCGCGAATCGCTCAACTGTTGGAAGCCGGCCACCATGAGTAGGGAATGAGAAGCCCCGCATGAATTCATGCCTTTGGCGAATAGCTCGCGCGATATGCGGAATTTCCCGGTGCCCGACTTCTTGGGTACATTGACTGCACAGAACGACAAAGGAGGATAAAGTGGCTCGAATTCCCTATGCCGACCCAAACAAGCCGGAAACCCGCGAACTGGTTGAACGCATCGTCAAGGAACGGGGCAGCGTGTTGCACCTGTACCAGATGCTGCTGCATAGCGGCCCGGTCGCG
>JAJUJD010000165.1 GCA_029267315.1 Alcaligenaceae bacterium | reverse complement strand
CGCGAGTACGAAAGGTACGGAAACCACCGTGCTGATGGGCGCAAGATCCTTGAGCGGGTGGTAGCCAAGATCCTTGAACAGCAAGGGGTTGACAGTGATCGAACTGGAGTTACTCACCAGCAGCGTGTAGCCATCTGGCTGGGCCTGGGCCACGGTGCGGGCCGCGATCATGCCATTCGCACCCGTTTTGTTCTCGACGATGAACGTGGCTCCCATACGCTTGGCCAGGCCATCACCGATGATGCGCGCCACGGTGTCGATGGTGCTGCCGGCGCTGAAGCCCACGATAAGGCGGATGGGCTGGTTGGGATAATTCGACGCCGAAACGGCGAAGGGTGTGGCAGCAAGGGTTATAGCGGCAGCCAAAGCTGCCAGACGTGGCGCAATACGCATGTTTGTCTCCTGGTCGTGTATGTGGGGCCGTGAGCGGCTAAACACTTGTTTCTTATAATGTTTCGTCTAGCGAAACGTATGTTCTATTCTATAGAAATGATTCGACCTGTCAATACAGGTTTGGCCTAGAAACCAGAAACAAAACATGTGCGAAACGAGAACGCCGAAACTTCGGGACACAAGCTGTGTCGCATTTAAGGCGCGCTTGAACAGGCTTTTTGGAATTCGGGCACCCGGCCTGAACGCCGGAGCAGGACGAAAAAAAGCACGGTGCGCTGATTCACCGTGCTTTCCTTCCCTTGAAGGGGTTGCCTTCGCTTAGAAAGGCCTTTGAACAGAATGAGGCTTGGTCGGGGCGAGAGGATTCGAACCTCCGACTCCTACGTCCCGAACGTAGTACTCTACCAGGCTGAGCTACGCCCCGATTTTCCCTTTTCTGTCTTTCTCTAGCGGTCTCTTCCCACCGAGAAAGAACATAATTCTAGCAAAGAATCGCGGTAGGTGGAAACTGGCCAGATGGACAGTGCCTGCCGGGCCAGGTCAGCCTCGGCAATCGCCGCCTTGCGCGTATATTCCAAGGCGTCGGTTTCCTGCACCGCACGGGCCACAGCGGCGAAATCGCCGTCTCCGTGCAGAATGGCATCGTGAACCAGGAAGCGCTGTGCCGGGGTGCCGATTTGCATGACGCGAATCAAAGGCAAGGTGGGCTTGCCTTCACGCAGGTCGTCGCCCACGTTTTTGCCCAGCGCCTGTTCGTCGCCACCGTAATCCAGCACATCATCAATCAGTTGGAAGGCGGTGCCAATATGCCGCCCATAGGCCGCAGCCGCTTCTTCCTGCTCGGGTGTAGCGCCCGCAACAATGGCACCTACCTGTGCAGCCGCTTCAAACAGTTTGGCTGTCTTGTAGCGCACCACCTGCAGGTAGCGCTCTATGGAAACATCCGGGTCGTGCACATTCAACAGCTGCAGAACCTCGCCTTCCGCAATGACGGTCGTGGCAGCCGACAATACCTTCATGGAAGGCATGGAGCCGGATTCCACCATCATTTCGAAAGAGCGCGAGTACAGGTAGTCGCCCACCAGTACGCTGGCCGCATTCCCGAAGACGGCGTTGGCCGTGTGCCGACCGCGACGCATATCAGATTCATCCACCACGTCGTCATGCAGCAAGGTCGCGGTGTGAATGAATTCGACGACTGCCGCCAGCAAGTGATGCAGGCTTCCCTGATAGCCGAGGGCCCGGGCGACCATGAGCAACATGGCAGGGCGCATGCGCTTGCCCCCGGCTCCTACAATGTAATCACCAATGGTGCGGATGAGGACAACTTCTGAATCGAGACGAGCGCGTATGACGGCATCCATGGCCTTCATATCGTCTTCGATGGGGGCGAGCAGGTCGTTGAGATTCAAAGCGGGCCTGATGGAAATGAATAGTCGGATACGTTTTTTTGGCAGACCATGATTATACGTGACCGGGCAGCAGGCCCCTTCTGCGCGAATTGCACCGCTTCGGCATGCGGTCTGCCCGAATCCCGCCTTCCGCCCCGCCCTGAGAGGACGCTCGCGGAAAATTGGCGATAATGCCGATTTTTGGTGCCTACTGGAGACAAGTCGTGACCGCGTATGATTTAACGTCGCTCATAGAAAGGGCCGAGCGGGTTCTGGCCCAAATGGAGGCCTGGCTGCCGCCGGCGCCTCCCCCAATCAACTGGGACGCCCATGCCTTTCGCTGGCGCAAGCGTGGATCACGCGGTTGGTTGGATGCTGTGCGACACGTGGCGCGCATTGGCATAGACGACCTGCACCATATCGAACGCCAGAAACAGGTGATCGACCGCAACACCCGCCACTTTCTCGAGGGCCGGCCGGCGAACAATGTCCTGATGACCGGCGCCCGCGGCACCGGCAAAAGTTCTCTGGTGAAAGCCATGCTTTCCCGGTACGGCAGCCAGGGCTTGCGTCTCATTGAGGTCGATAAATCCGACCTTGCCGACTTAGGTGATATTGTGGAAATGGTGGCCGAGCGCCCGGAACGCTTCATCATCTTCTGCGATGACCTTTCCTTTGAGGAAGGCGAGGCCGGCTACAAGGAACTGAAGTCAGTGCTGGATGGCTCGGTGGCCGCCTCAGGCGACAATGTCCTTATCTATGCGACATCCAACCGTCGCCACCTCATGCCGGAATACATGAGCGAAAACCTGAGCGCCAAGCACCAGCCGGATGGTGAAATCCACCCCGGTGAAACGGTGGAAGAGAAAATTTCTCTGTCTGAGCGCTTCGGCCTGTGGTTGTCTTTTTATCCTTTCAAACAGGACGATTACCTGGATATCGTCAATTACTGGCTGCGCACCCACGGCTGCACACCGGAATCCATTGAAGCTTCCCGTACCGAAGCCCTGCAATGGGCGCTCGAACGGGGCTCACGCTCTGGCCGGGTAGCTCGTCAGTTCGCACGCGATTGGGCAGCCCGTCATGTCTAAACCCCTCATCAAAGTGGCCGTTGGAGTCATCCTGCAGGAAGATGGCCGGGTACTGTTGGGGCAACGCCCGGAGGGCAAGCCTTGGCCGGCCTGGTGGGAGCTGCCCGGCGGCAAAATTGAACCCGGGGAATCCGTCAGGCAGGCGCTGGTGCGCGAGCTGGAGGAAGAACTGGGCATCCGGGTGACAGAGTGTGCACCATGGGTCGATTACGTTCACGAGTACCCCAAGACCATTGTGCATCTCGCCTTCTGGAAGGTCACAAAGTGGGAGGGCGAACCTCGCGGGATGGAAAACCAGGCCCTGGCATGGACGCTGCCCCAGCAGCCTTTGCAGGTCGGGCCAGTGCTACCGGCCACCGAACCGCCACTGCGCTGGCTGACATTCTCCCCCTACTATCTTGTCAGCCACATCGGCTCAGCCGAAGGTCTGCCCGCCTGGCTGCAGCGGCTCGACCAAGCCCTGGCCGCCGGTACACGCTTCGTGCAGTTCCGCGAACCTGAGTGGCAGGCGCGCGCTCACCAAGAGCCCGCGGGACAGCAGGCCTTGGAAGCAGCCTTCCAGGCGGTAGTTGAACGTTGTCATGCGGCTGGGGCCCAGTGTCTAGTCAACGCTGTGCACCCCGAGTCGTGGTGGACAGCGGCCGATGGCGTGCACTTGCGCAGCAGCGACATACTCTTGCGCCGCGCCGTGCCTGTGCAGCCAGCGCTGCGTGCAGCCTCTGTTCATAACGAAGAAGAAATCGCAGCCGCCCGCGAAATGAAGGTGGACTTCATGGTGGCTGGTCATGTTCTTCCTACACCGTCCCACCCTGACGCCGAGCCGCTGGGCTGGGCGCGGTTCCAGGAACTGGCACAAAGTGCGGGCTGCCCCGTCTACGCCATCGGCGGCCAGGGCCCTCAAACCCTGTCAGAAGCTCAGCAACACGGTGCTCATGGAGTGGCCTTCATTCGCGCAGAGTTCTGATCCCAGCCACCGCCCAGCGCCGCCATCAGGCGGGCGCTGGCACCCAGGCGTTCCGACAGCAGGCTCAAGGCGGCGCGCTCGGTATTCACGGCGGTGGTTTCCGTCTGAACCACGCTCAGGTAGTCGATCAGGCCCGCCTCGTACTGATTCTGCGTCAGTCTCAGGGATTCCCGTGCGGCCTCCAGGGCGCGGCCCTGGGTCACCTGCTCCATGCCCATTACACGGAGCTGCACCAGCAGGTCTTCCACTTCCTGCAAGGCGTTCAGCACCGTCTGACGCCAACTGAGTGCCTGCAGATCGAAGGTTGCTCGGGCCTGCGCCAGTGCTGCGCTGCGTGCACCACCATCAAAAAGAGTCAGCGCCAGCGCCGGACCAATCGCCCAAAAGCGCGCTGGAGCACTCAACCATTCCGCCCACTGTCCCGACCGGAAACCACCCTGAGCGCCTAAAGTCAGTGAAGGCAGCCAGGCGGCCTGGGCCACCCCTATCTGCGCGTTTGCCTCAGCCATGCGACGTTCCGCCGCCGCGACATCCGGGCGACGTTGCAACAGTTCGGAAGGAATGCCCACCGGAATACTGGGCAGCATGGGGACATCTCCTGTTGCAGCCAATTCGAAAGTTGAAGGCGGCCTGCCCAGCAGTACGGCGATGGCATGTTCAAGCTGAGCGCGCTGACGCTGCAAGGACAGCACCTGGGTACGCGCGTTCTCCAACTGGGTGCGCGCGGCGGCGACATCTGCTGCGGTCGACATGCCCGCTTCATAGCGGTTCTGCGTCATCTGCAGTGAGCGCTCGTAAGCCCGCACCGTCTGTTCCAGCAGCCGGATTTCTGCATCCATCACGCGCAGGGAAAAATACGTCTGCGCCAGAGTGGACTGCATGCTCAGACGCGCATTACCAATATCCGCCGAACTGGCCTCCAGCGCAGCCTCTCCAGCCTCGACCGAACGTCGTACCCTGCCCCACAAGTCCAGCTCCCAGCTAACGGACGAGGAAAGCGAATAGCTGTTGCTCGCCCCGCCACCAAAGCCTCCCGAACCGCCTTCACGGCCTTCCGCCGTGCCGCCGCTGCTACCGGAACGTTCGATCGAAGCATTGCTGCCGACCGTCGGGAACAAGCCGGAACGGGCGCTTTGCAATGATGCCTGCGCCTGGCGATAACGCGCTTCCGCCATGCGAATGTCCAGGTTTTCTTCCTGCAGTTCCGTCATCAGCGAATCCAGTTTCGCGTCGCCATAAAGCGTCCACCAGTCGGCGCGCAATATGTCCTCGCCGGGCTTCACCTGCACCCATCCCGCATTGGCGGCCGGGTCAACGGCCTCGGCAGCCTGACCGTAGGCAGCGCCCAGGGAGATGTCGGGCCGGTGGAAGTCCGGGCCTACCGCGCAGCCCGCCAGGAACAGGGCACAAGCCAGGGCCGCAAACGGTGTGCGACGGCGGATTTCTATGGAAGCTTGCCTGGATGTCATCGTTTTATTCATAACGTCGGACCGGCGGCGGGTTCCGCCACGGCTTGCCTGCGTCGGCGTGCGAAGCGCCAGCGCAGGCGATCGAGGTAAAGGTACACGACCGGTGTCGTGTACAGCGTCAATATCTGGCTGAGTAGCAGGCCGCCGATAATCGTGATGCCCAATGGGCGCCGCATCTCAACGCCCGCACCAGTGGCCAGCACCAGCGGCAACGCACCCAGCATGGCTGCAAGCGTCGTCATCATGATGGGCCGGAAACGCACCAGGCAGGCCTGGTAAATGGCATCGCGAGAACTCACTCCGTCGCGCCTTTCCACCAGCAGGGCGAAGTCCACCATCATGATGGCGTTTTTCTTCACGATGCCAATCAACAGGAAGACACCAATCAAGGCAATCAGCGTGAACTGCTCCCCCAACATCATCAGTGCCAGCAGCGCGCCAATGCCTGCCGAAGGCAGCGTGGAGAGAATCGTGATTGGGTGGATATAGCTTTCGTAAAGCATGCCCAGTACCAGATACATGGTGACAAGTGCAGCCAGAATCAGCCATGGCTGTTGCTGGGTACCCTGTTGCAATGCGCCAGCCGTACCCAGAAAACCGGCCTGAATCTCGTGAGTGGGCAAGTTGATTCGGGCCACCGCTTCTTCTACCGCTGCCATGGCTTCGTCCAGTGCCACCCCTGGGGCCAGGCTGAAGGAAATCGAATCGGCGGCCATCAGCCCCTGGTGGCTCACACTGGTCGGCGCGCTACTGCGCTCAAGCGTTGTGAAGGCTGAAAGCGGCACGCGTCGGCCATCATCCGCAATCACCTGTACCAGCCGCAGGGATTCTGCATCCTGGGCATAACGTTCATCGATGCCCATGACCACGTGGTACTGATTCAGCCGCCCATAGATCACCGACACCTGGCGCTGACTGAAAGAATTGTTCAGGGTGGCGGCCACCATATCCATGTCCACACCCAGCCGTTTGGCCGCTTCGCGGTCGATCACTAGCTCAACCCGCCGCCCCTTGTCCTCAACATCAGTGTCCACATCCACCAGCTGGGGCAAGGCAGACAAGGCTTGCTGCACCCGCGGCATCCACGTCTTGAGCGTGTCCAGGTCGCCGCTCATCAAGGTGTAGTCGTAACTGCCGGAACTCTGCTGACGACCGCCCACAAAGATGTCCTGCTGCGGCACCAGGGTCAGCCGCGCCCCCGGCGTGCGCTGAAACTGCGGCCGCAGGCGGTTGACCACCTCCATGGCGCTTTCCTTGCGTTCAGCCAGAGGCTTGAGCTCTATCATCAGGAAACTAGAATTGCTGCCGCCCCGCCCGCCGGCGTGTACCGTG
>JAJUJD010000194.1 GCA_029267315.1 Alcaligenaceae bacterium | reverse complement strand
CAGCAGAGCTGCGCTGGTGTCCAATCCACCGGAAAAGGCAATGCCGACCTTCTGGCCGACAGGTACGTCTTCAAGTATGGTTGTCATTGTGGGGCGGGCCTTGGGAAAACATCAAAATAACAGCACATTATATCCCCCGCTAAGGGAGGCTGCGCCAGCATGGCTTAGCCCACCAATGATTAGTCGCGGTCACCCACCCAGGACTCGTCCCGAAGTTTTTCCGGAGAATCGGAATCGATCAGCTTATAGCCATCGGCGACGTAACCGGGGCCCTTCATCAAGCAGATGAGAATGGCGCCGATGGTGAGCATTACCGCCGCATTGAAGAGCGCGAAGAAGATGCCCGCCGCCATCATGTCCACGCGGCCAATGAATGCGGACACCGCGTGATCACTGCCCTCCCATTCCATCAGGCGAACCATGACAGACGGTGCACTGCATAGAAAAATGATGGTCAGAAACACATAAGGCATCCAGCGCAGAATTTTGCGTTCCAGGCCAGGTTGCGATTTGCCGCGGCTCGTGTAGCCGGGAAGCTTGCTGAATAAAGGTAAAGGCATGACAGGTCCCCCCCAAGTGATTCTACGCCCGAACCCCGCAGCAGATCCAATCGGACGAACGCTCCCCTGCTTGCGAGGTGTTGATGAATACGTGCAAATTGCGCACCCGGCCCTGGAAGCGCCGCTACCCACATGCTAGAATTTTGGACCAGTTGGGGCGGTAGCTCAGCTGGGAGAGCGTCGCGTTCGCAATGCGAAGGTCGGGAGTTCGATCCTCCTCCGCTCCACCAAAATTTTCAAAGCCCATTGATTCTTCAATGGGCTTTTTTGTGTTAGCACGCAGAATTCGGTAGCGGCATTCACACAGCACGGTTTGTAAATCTCGTACCAGACTGAATGTCGAAACTTATAATCTCCGCATGCAAGGCCTGAGCCCTTGCTCAAGGAGACGCATCATGTGCCAACGTTGTGCTAGTGATGTTGTAGTAAACGGGTCACCTGTTTCTTCCTCTAGACGCGCCGCCCTTGCCATGATTGGCGCCATACCTCTTTTCAGCATGTCGGCCGCTGTAAAGGCGACATCAGCTCCTCCCAAACCCGATAACGTTCTATCGCCCGACGAAGCGCTTCAGCGTCTGATGGCGGGCAATAAACGATATGTCTCGGGGAAAATCAATAGCCGCGACTATTCTTCAACGCGCGCGGCGTTGGCCGGGGGGCAGAACCCCTTCGCCTGCATTTTGAGTTGTGCCGATTCGCGGGTCAGCCCGGAGCTGTGTTTTGACGAGGAAAGAGGCGATCTCTTTGTCACGCGCGTCGCGGGCAATTACGTGACGAACGATATTCTCGCCAGCCTGGAATACGCGGTCGCGGTTTTGCATTCTCCGCTCATCATGGTGTTGGGCCACACCCGGTGTGTAGGAAGCATTTACGACCTTGAAACAGGCCGAGTGGAACCGGTTCAATAACGTATGGCCTGTAACGCTGGGGGCGGGTGCTTCATGAGAAAGCGGGCCCTCAATCTCACCAAAAAGGTAAAACATGTCGGGAAACACTAAGTCTGGAGTGTCGGCAGCAGGAGTAAAAGCCGTTGGTACGCAAGCGATTGGCGTCGAAGCGGAAGGAGCTAAGGCAGTCGGCGCGACAGCCGAAGGCGCGAAAGCGGTAGGTGCTCAAGCGGTGGGCGCTCAGGCGTCAGGGGCGTCTGCACTCGCGGCATTTGCTTTGGGCGCCATGGCCATAGGAGCGCTCGCGGTAGGGGCGCTAGCGATTGGTCGCCTTAGCATAGGTCGGGCCCGCATACGCCGGCTGGAAATCGGCGAACTCATTGTTCACAAGGAAAGGCGGCCATATACCCAGAAACTCTGAAGGCCTACCTGGAAACTGAGTACCGCGTGCACGGCGGTTTGGAGCTCGTGCTGCGTATCGGTAGATTCAGTTCTCAGCTAGAGACGGCGCATCGAAATCATGGCGTATCGTGTAGCGCATTCATTACGGCGTGGAATCCATACAGCCAGCTTACCGATGCTGCGACCAATACGACGAAGCAAAGGGCGCTGGCTAAAGACCTTGAACAGGAAGGCCTAACAATGTTTCCCGGCATTGGCATACACCCTTCGAATCAATGGCCCGGCGAAGAAAGCTTCTTTGTCTTGGGGCTGACACTGAATGCGGCGAAACAACTGGGAATCGCATTTCAGCAGAACGCCATCGTATGGGCCGGAGCTGATGCGATTCCTCAATTGATCATGCTGCCTGACACTCGACGGCCGGTCTAAAAGAGACCTGACGGCGCAAGCATATGAACAAAATGGAGCTGCGTACTCGCTTTCTGGAATTGCTGAGCTCACAGCGAACAGGCGCATTGGGCACGATGTCGGAACAGAACTGGCCATATGTTTCCATGACCCCGTTTGCTATCGATACCACAAGCTCAACGTTGGTGATCCACGTAAGCGAACTGGGCGCCCATACACGATACCTGCTTAAACGCTCGCAGGCATCATTCATGGTGTGTGCGCGGGAAGAACCCGAAGCACCCGTACACGCCCTGCCCAGAGTTACATTCCAAGTCGAAGCAGAACGACTTTCACCTCACACTCCAGCATGGGCGACGGCGCGCGACGCGTATCTTGGGCGTTTTCCTGATGTCGGTTTCATGATGGAGTTCACAGATTTCCACCTTATCGCCCTAAATATCGTGCGCGTAAGGCAGGTGAACGGATTTGGGGCGGCCAAAACCTTGCTGGAGGAAGACGTGAGGCGGTGGCTGGCGTCGGTTTGAGCGCCAGTGGCAGCCCACCGCCGGTGACATGGTGTCTGCGGCTTACTTAATTTCCTCAATTGCTTGAACATCCGACTGGTTGATCTGCACTTCGCGGCCGTCTTTCTCATACTTTACGAAACCACTGTCGTTGTCGACTTCTGGTTTGTCGGCCGTGGGAATGGCTCTGCCGTCCCGGGTGTGAATTTGTGTAGGGGTGGAGCACGCGGCCATGGTCGCCAGCGCAGCCAGGGCAAAGGCGGCGATTGTTGGGCGAGCAATGTCAATCTTGTTCATGAAGACTCCTGATTTGCGTTGATGACGTTAGCCCATAGCAAACCGTATACCTCGCCCGTCCTGAGCACCCGGTTTCTTAACTTGTTCGCTTACCGGGACGGCAGTGCAAAAGCAATGAGGTCGTCTCCCGCCTTGGTACCCAGGGAACCGTGGCCACCTGCCGCCACGACCACATATTGACGACCATCCGAGCCGCTATACGTCATTGGCGTGGCTTGGCCACCGGCCGGCAAACGCCCCTTCCACAGTTCCTCCCCGGTGGTCAGGTCATAAGCGCGCAGGTAGTAGTCCAGCGTACTGGACAGAAAAGCCACGCCGCCTGCGGTGATGATCGGGCCGCCCAAATTGGGAACTCCCATTTTGAAAGGCAAAGGCAATGGTGAACTGTCTCGCACCGTCCCGTTTTTATGCATCCAGGCGACCTCTCCGGTGGTGAGGTCGGCTCCGGCAACGTAGCCCCATGGGGGTTGCTGGCAGGGTAAGCCGAGAAATGACGTGAAGGCACTGAGCTCGACCGCGTAGGGGGCGCCAAAATTCTCGTTGAGCGCCGGGAGGCTATCTTGCGGGCGGTTCTCGCCTTGGACGTACAGACTGGTGTCGTCCTCACGCGGTATCAGTTTGGAGATGAAAGCTAGGTAAGTCGGGGTCGCGAACACAACCTGGCGTTGCGGGTCCACCGCTACGCCGCCCCAGTTGAACACCCCGAAATTGCCCGGGTAAACCAAGGTTCCTTGTGTGGAGGGTGGCGTGTATCGGCCCTCATAACGGAGGCTGTGGAACTCGATACGACATGCCAACTGATCGAAGATTGTGGCACCCCACATTGAAGCGCCCGTCAACGGAACAGGGTCGAATGACAGTTTCGACACCGGCTGAGTCGGTGAGCTTCGGTCCCCTTCCACTACTCCCTGCGGATATGGTGTTTCTGTCACAGGCAGCACAGGCTCACCGGTTCGGCGATCCAGCACATAGACTTCGCCCTGTTTCGTGGGTTGCACGACGGCAGGAACCGTTTCGCCGTTTATGGTCAGGTCTATAAGGCTGGGCTGAGAGGGAACGTCGTAATCCCAAAGGTCGTGGTGCACGGTCTGAAACGCCCAGCGGACCTTGCCCGTTTCCAGGTCAAGCGCAACAACGGCCGAAGCATAGTTATCTGCTGCCTCCCCACGGTTCCCGCCCCACTGGTCCGGTGGCTGATTACCCATCGGCACATAGACCATACCCAGTTCTTCATCTGCACTGGAAATAGACCAGCTGTTAGGCGTTGTGGGGGTGTACACGGCATCTGGCGCTATCGGCGCCGTGTCCTCAGGATTGGCCGGGTCCCAATTCCACACCAATTCACCGGTATTGACGTTGAAGGCGCGAATCACACCGGCCGGTTCGTCAGTGGACACGTTATCGAGGACGGTACCACCCACAATGATTAGATTCTGGGTAACTACGACCGGCGAAGTTGAGTAGTACCCACCTACACGGGCATTCGGCATATTCGCCCACAAGTTGATTTGCCCCGTGCCGCCACCGAAGTCAGCGCAGACCGCTCCATCTTCAGGGTTCAGCGCGATGATGCGCCCGTCCGCAGTCGGCATGAACAATTTGGCAGTGCAGCTATCCTCAGTCTTGGCGTTCGCATCCTCAGTGGCTACCGGCAGATTCAAGCGCTTGAGCGCCTCCTGTTGGGCCGACACTGCCAGCTGGCGGCCTTCCTGTTCTCCATTTATCTGTGGCTCTGCAGACTGCGACCCTGTGTCCCCAGAAGACACTTCCGACGCCTGGGTATCAGACGAAGCAGTCTCTTGTTCTCCGTTATCCTGCTCCAGTTGCGTAACCGACGCCGCGGAGGTGTCCTGGCCGTTGCCATTTCCGGGATGATAAGAAAGCCCCCTGCAAGTGAGATGTTGCAAAGCCAGCTCGCCACGAATCCTCGGGTCATAACGCCACACTTCTTCCCCTGTTGTCGCGTTCAAGGCGACCACCGACTGGTGCGGCGTGCAGATGTAAAGTCGCTCACCTATCTTTAACGGCGTGACCTCGAATGTGGTTTCCTCCGGATCACCCGGCTGGCCACGCATGTCACCGGTTTTGTAATGCCAAGCCACTTCCAGCTGCTTGACGTTTTCTGGTGTGATCTGTGCCAAGGGCGAATACCGTTGACCAAAATTGGTTCTGCCATACGCGTGCCACTCGCCCTCGGGCACGGGCACGGGCACGGGCGACCGCGCCAGTTCGGACGAGCGAGTGGGAAGCT
>JAJUJD010000235.1 GCA_029267315.1 Alcaligenaceae bacterium | reverse complement strand
TGATTACGTGGTGACGTTCTCACATATTGGCCGAGCGGATGCACGCTTGCTGTTGGCGTGCACGCCGCTGCTCTTGGTCGCCCAGATTTTGTTGCTTCCGCTGTATTTGCGTCTCTTCCTTGGCGGGTCAGCGATTGATCTGGTGCAGCTCGGCCCCTTCGTTCATGCTTTTTTGTGGCTGATAGTCGTTCCGCTCGTTCTGGCGACGCTGCTGCAGTGTTGGTCAAGGGGCAGTGATACCGGCCAGCGGATTGCAACAGGCTTGGGGGTGCTACCCGTGCCGGCGACCGCGCTGGTTCTGTTCCTGGTCATGGCTGCCATGGTGCCCAAACTGGCGCCTGCTATCCAGGCGGCTTGGCGCGTCTTGCCAATTTATCTGGGATTTGCTGTGGTCGCCCCATTCATGGGCTGGGCGGTTGCCCGTCTGGCCCGACTGGAAATACCGGCATGCCGCGCCGTCGCCTTCAGTTCGGCCACACGAAATTCTTTGGTTATGCTTCCTCTTGCGCTCGCAGTTCCCGGGTCCTCGCCCATTTTGCCGGCCATCATTGTGACGCAGACCATGGTTGAGCTCGTCGCTTCGGTGGTCTACATGCGTTTGATGCCACGGCTAGGACGGGCATGATCACTGACGAAAAGCCGTGAGCGGACACAATGACATCTCGGCGCGAACGGCCTGACCGCCGCGCAGGAACAAGAACAATAGTAGGAAAGCACCATGACCCCTTTGATCCAACGCCCGGACAGTATCCGCATCATTCGGCAGGCTTACTCAAGCGGCACCCTTGACCCCGTCGACTTGCTGGAGCGCTTTCTGCAGCGCTGCGACGAGGTGGAAGACCGCGTGCAGGCATGGATCATTTTCGATAAGGATTCTGCTCTGCAACAAGCCCGCGAATGTGCGCGAAGGCAAAGGGCAGGTGAAGCGATTGGACCATTGCACGGCATTCCCTTCGCCGTGAAAGACGTTATCGACATTGCTGGTTTATCGACGCGGGCAGGGAGCCGGAGTCGTGAATTTTCTGGCCCGGCCCGTGCGGATGCCGCCATTGTCACCGCCCTGCGTGCGGCTGGCGCCATCATCGTGGGTAAAGTGCATACCACTGAGTATGCTTTTTTTGAGGGCCCGCCCCCCACACGCAACCCATGGGACATCCGCCGGACACCGGGGGGCTCCAGCAGCGGTTCTGCAGCCGCCGTGGCAGCCGGAATGGTGGTGGCCAGTTTGGGTACGCAGACAGCAGGGTCAGTCGTCCGCCCGGCCGCCTATTGCGGCATTGCCGCCTTCAAACCCACTTCGCAGACGGGTTCTACATATGGGGTAGTCCCCTTTGCGCCCAGTTTCGACACTGTCGGCTGGTTTGCTGCTCGCGTGACCGACGTGGCCGACATCGCGCTCGGATTGGAACCGCAGCGCTACCGTGCGCGGCCCGCGCCGACTCAGTTACGAATCGGCATTGTGCGCGATGAGCTTCTTGAGAATGCCAGCCCAGACGTCATGTCCAACGTCGAAGAGGTAATCTGCAAGCTAAGCTCGGCGGGGCATGTGGTTGAGGACGTCCGATGCCGTCCCGGTTTGAACACTCTAAATACGCAGCACCGCGTTATGCTGGAGTACGAGATTGGCCGAATTTATGCAGAGCTGCCTGGTTTGCCGGCCGGCCAGGTTAACCAAGCTCTGCTTGATGCCATAGCCCGCGGAGGCAATATTAGACTGGACGCGTATGCGCGGGCGCGAGAGGGCATTCAGGAAGCGCAGAGCCAGGTATGGGGTGATTGGTCCACCTATGACGCTGTGATGTTCCCGGCCGCTCCCGGTGTTGCTCCCTTGGGTATGAAAACAGGCGACCCTTCTTTCATTGTGCCATTCACTGCGTTGGCCGGCCCCATCACCACCGTGCCCACCGGTTTCGGAGAAGAGGGCATGCCGTTGGGAATGATGGTGTGCGCGCGACCGTACACAGACGGCGACTTGCTTCAGGCCTCCCTGCGTATTGCAGAGGCGATTGAAGTCGCGCCGGTGCCCACGCAAGCTTAGGTGACGAGAACGCAAAAACGCCAGCCCAAATGGACTGGCGTTTTTTAAACTTGGTGCCGGCTAAAGGAGTCGAACCCTTGACCTTCGCATTACAAGTGCGCTGCTCTACCAACTGAGCTAAGCCGGCTGCAAAGAAGAATAATTCTAACAGATTTTTTGCCGACTTTACTTCACGACTGTCAGACGGGGGCGACTGGGTGGTGGATCATCAGGCTTGTTGTCCTCTCCACTGGAGCTACCGGGCTCGGCGCTTTTTTCATCGGAAGCATCGCCGCCCGGATAAGGCTCGGAGGGAGCCACTTCAAACCCCATTCCAGCCCCGGTTTCGCGTGCATAGATGGCCGACACGGCAGCAACGGGAACGTAGATCTGTTCCGTAACGCCCCCAAATCGTGTCTGGAACTCAATGTACTCGTTGCCCAAAACCAAGCGGTTGGTGGCCAGGGTGCTGATATTCAGCGTGATCTGACCATCCTGTATGTGGGCAGGTGGCACGATGGTGTTCTTGTCGACTGTCACCACAATGTAGGGAGTGTAGCCGTTGTCTGTGCACCATTCGTGCAGGGCGCGAATCAGGTAGGGTTTCCGGGACAGTTCTTGCATAGTTATCGGCGCATGACTTTTTCGGACGGCGTCAGGGCTTCAATGTAGGCCGGGCGCGAGAAGATGCGTTCAGCGTATTTTTGCAGCGGAGCGGCGTTCTTGGGCAACTCGATACCGTAGTGGTCGAGGCGCCAGAGCAGGGGAGCAATGGCCACGTCCAGCATGGAGAACTCTTCGCCCAGCATGAACTTGTTCTTCACCAGCACCGGTGCCAGCTGTGCCAGGCGGTCGCGGATATTTTGCCGCGCCACGTCCTGTGCTTGAGGGTCCGGGTTATTGCGATTTTCCAACACGGACACATGGACGAACAGTTCCTTTTCGAAGTTATAGAGGAACAGGCGTGTGCGCGCGCGCATGACGGGGTCGGCGGGCATCAGCTGCGGATGCGGGAAACGCTCGTCGATGTATTCGTTGATGATGTTGGATTCGTACAGGATGAGGTCGCGCTCTACCAGAATGGGTACCTGCCCGTACGGGTTCATGACGGCAATGTCTTCGGGCTTGTTGTACAGGTCGATGTCACGGATTTCGAAATCCATGCCTTTCTCGAACAGAACAAAGCGGCAACGTTGGGAGAACGGGCAAGTCGTTCCGGAATAGAGCACCATCATGTCGCGGTTTCCAATCGTAGAAGTATGAATAAAAGATACGGCT
>JAJUJD010000121.1 GCA_029267315.1 Alcaligenaceae bacterium | reverse complement strand
GTGCGGAAGGTCGCTGGGCATCCTGCAATATTTTCTCCACTCAGGATCACGCAGCTGCTGCCATCGCGGCGGGTAATACACCGGTTTTTGCAGTCAAGGGCGAAACCGTGGAAGACTACTGGCAGTACACCCACGAAATCTTCAACTGGCCCAACGGCGAACACGCCAACATGATTCTCGACGACGGGGGTGATGCGACTCTGTTGCTGCACTTGGGTGCTCGTGCCGAGAAAGACCTTTCCGTCCTGGATAACCCCGGCAGCGAAGAAGAGCGCGTACTGTTCGCCGCCATCCGCGAGCGTCTCGCCACCTCGCCGGACTGGTATTCCACTCGTCTTGCAGAAATCCGCGGGGTGACGGAAGAAACCACTACAGGCGTGAACCGCCTCTATCAGATGTCAAAGCGCGGTGAACTGGCTTTCCCTGCCATCAACGTGAACGACTCCGTCACCAAGTCCAAGTTCGACAACCTCTATGGTTGCCGTGAATCCCTCGTGGACGGCATCAAGCGCGCGACCGACGTCATGGTGGCGGGCAAGATCGCTGTCGTGGTGGGCTTTGGCGATGTGGGCAAGGGCTGCGCTCAGGCGCTGGCAGCATTGCGCGCGCAAGTGTGGGTTACCGAAGTTGACCCCATTTGCGCACTTCAGGCGGCCATGGAAGGCTACCGCGTGGTGACCATGGAAGAGGCTGCTGACAAGGCAGACATCTTTGTCACTGCCACGGGCAACTACCATGTGATCACGCGTGAACACATGGAGCGCATGAAGGACCAGGCCATTGTCTGCAATATTGGCCACTTCGATAACGAAATTGACGTTGCGGGCATCGAAGACCTTGAATGGGAAGAGATCAAGCCGCAGGTCGACCACGTCATCTTTCCGGATGGCAAGCGCATTATTCTGCTCGCCAAGGGCCGTCTGGTGAACCTGGGTTGCGCCACCGGTCATCCCTCCTTCGTGATGTCAGCTTCCTTCACCAACCAGACCATTGCGCAGATTGAACTCTTCACGCGTGGCGACCAGTATCAAAAGGGCAAGGTCTACGTCCTTCCCAAGCATCTCGACGAGAAAGTTGCCCGTCTGCATCTGAAGAAACTGGGCGCCAACCTGACCACGCTGACTCAGAAACAGGCCGATTACATCAACGTTCCGGTTGAAGGCCCTTACAAGCCCGACCACTACCGCTATTGAGGCTGCCATGACTCTACTGCTCGTATGGATACTCAACGCTGTCGCTTTGCTGATCGTTGCGTATCTTCTGCCAGGCATTAACGTGGCGTCCTTTGGTGCGGCGCTCATTGCCGCGCTGGTGCTCGGTCTGCTCAATACGCTGGTCAAACCGGTGTTGGTGCTGCTGACCCTGCCCATAACGGTCGTCACCTTGGGGCTATTCCTGTTGGTGCTGAATGCGTTGGTCTTCTGGTTCGCCGGGTCGATTCTGAAAGGGTTTCAGGTGGCCGGTTTTTGGTGGGCCCTTGCGGGCGCCATCGTATATAGCTTGATCTCCGGGCTGCTATCGAGGCTTTTGGTTCAATGAAGGAAGTGAAAACAATCAGTCTGGAGTTCTTCCCCCCGCGGGAAGATGCAGCACGTGAGAAGTTGGCAGAGGCGGCGCGCGAGTTGGTGGCACGCCAACCCGCTTACGTAAGTGTGACGTACGGGGCCGGCGGTTCAACCCGTGCCGGCACCGCCGACACCGTCAAGTTCATGCAGTCTCTGGGAATGGACACTGCGCCTCACCTGTCCTGCATTGGTTCCAGCCGCGCGGAACTGATGGAAATTCTGGATGCCTACCGCGCCCAGGGCATACGCCGCGTTGTCGCCTTGCGAGGCGACTTGCCATCAGGCATGGGCCGGTATCCGGGCGAAGTGCATTACGCCAATGAGCTTGTCGAGCTGATACGTGAGCACAGTGAAGACTGGTTCCATATCGAAGTGGCGGCCTATCCAGAAGTGCACCCGCAGGCAAGCAGCGCTGCCAAAGACCTCGACCACTTTGTGGCCAAGGCGCAGGCAGGTGCCAACGGTGCCATCACCCAGTATTTCTTCAACATCGATGCCTATTTCGATTTTGTTGAGCGGGTGCGGGCGAGGGGCGTCGAAATTCCCATTACGCCGGGAATCATGCCTATCACCAATTACACACAACTTGCGCGTTTCTCCAAGATGTGTGGAGCGGAAATCCCGCGTTGGCTGGCGGCACGGCTGGTGGATTTCGGCGACGACCGGGCTTCGCTGCGTGCATTCGGGGCGGACTTCATTGCCGAGATGTCCCAGCGCCTGCTCGACCAAGGAGCACCAGGCCTGCATTTCTACACGCTGAACAACGCCGAGGCGACGCTGAACGTCTGGAACCGTTTAAGTGTGAAGTGAAGGCAAACGCCTTAAAAGCTTAAAGGGCCGCCGCAACTCAGCATTGCGGCGGCCCTTTTTTGAATGTTCTTGGTGGAAATGCGCAGCGAACGCGCCCGCCACCCTTAAAGCTGAGGAGCGGCGACTGCCCAGCCTTTGTCGGTCAGGATGCCGTCGAGACGGTAGTCGTGGGGTTGAGGTTCATAGGCCATGCCGCTCAGATCGCCCGTTGCCCAAGCTATACCGATTGCAACAAATGGATGGCCGGATTCCTTCAGAGCCGCGAGTGTGCGATCATAATAGCCGCCGCCGTAACCCAGGCGGTCACCTGCACGGGTGTAGCCCAGTGTGGGCACCAGCACGATATCGGGCGCGGCTGCAGGGCCGCTGACCGGTTCCTGTATGCCATAGGCGCCCTCGCGCATGGGGCCATCCGGGTTCCATATGTGAAATTCCAGGGGCGCATTGGGCGCCGCGACGACGGGCAGGGAAACCTGGTATCCGTCTTCTTCCACCCATTGGCGCAGCAGTGGCAACAGCTGAGGCTCTTCCGGCATAGACCAGAAAGCAGCGATATTCCGGGGGGTGGGGCGGTGCTCTTCCCGCAGCCTCGTTACGTTCGTGGCAAGCCAGGTGTACAGGCGGCCGCGAATCAACAGTGCACCGCGATTCGTATCGAGCGGATTCTGCGCAGCGCGCAGCGTTTTGAGTCGCGTGCGCAGTTGGACTGCGTTATTCTCTTTATTCTCGTTCATGGCGGTGTCAGGTAGGAAGGACTCAAGATGATAGCCAAAAGGCCAATGTATCGGCAAACGGCTGCAACCCAGCCCGCGGGAAGGACTGGGCGCAGATGGGGACTACTCCTGTCAGGTGCGCTTCTCGCTTTGGCCGCCTGCTCCGGGGCAGGCTCCCAAACCCAGGTCCAGTTAGATCAAGTCATTCAAAACGTCGACTTGCGCCAAACCCTCGTGGATGAGCAGCAGGCCGGTATCAAGCTGGTGAGACCCGCCACGGTGCGCGCGCCCAGCGCCGAACGGCTTATCGTACCGCCAGATGCACGCGAAGCGGTGGTTCAGGCGCGGGATGCAATGCAAGCCAAGCAGTGGGAGCGTTTGCGCGGTCTCATTCCGCAGGCTGATCGCGACCCGGTGTTGGGGTCCTACGTGCGCTACTGGTCGCTGCGGCAGCGGCTGCAAGACCCCACCGTGCCTATTCCCGAAACCGAAATTCAGGAGTTCATCGAGCGCAACCAGGACGACTATCTGGGCGACAGGCTGAAACGGGACTGGATGATCGCTGCCGGCAGAGCCGGCGACTGGGAGCGGGTGCTGGCATTGGCGCCCATCGAAGTCGAAGATTCCCAGACACGTTGCACCTTTATGCTGGCTCAACACATGAGCGGGCGCAAGATAAGGGCCGGCGATGCCGTGGAAGCCTTTGAGCCCAACCAGGCGTGTTGGACCATGCTCGACCAGTTTTATGACCGGCGCGTGGTGGGGTGGTCCGATGTGCAAGGTCTGTTGCGCGCTTCCCTCGAGACCAACCGCCACGCCAATTCGCGGCGGCTTGCGGCCATTCTGTTTGACGGCGCGCAGATGCGCGAATATGCCGCCATTATGAAAGACCCGCGCAAGTGGCTGGAAAACCGCAAGGTGGTGAACAATCCCGCTCAGTTAGAGCTGCTGGCGATCGCGCTCTCGCGCTTGGCTTACGGCGACAAGCGCCTGGAAAACGCTGAATGGATTGAAAAAAACTGGGAGAAATCCGTACCGCGGCCCTATATGGAATGGGTGTGGAGCCAATTCGGCCTGGTCGCTGCGCTGAATGTAGAACTGGACGCGGCGCGCTGGTACCGGAAATCCGGCAATTTCCGCATGACCGACTATAACCACGCCTGGCAGGTGCGTGCCGAACTGCGCCAACCCGCCATCAATTGGGATCAGGTAGCCAAGGCAATACGTCGCATGTCTGCAAGCCAGGCTGCCGAGCCCGTGTGGGTGTATTGGTACGCTCGTGCGCTTAGCGCCCTGGGTAACAAGGAAGCGGCCGAGCAGCACTACCGTTCCATCGCGGCAGACCTCAGCTTTTATGGTCAGCTCGCGAGCGAAGAACTGGGCCGGCCTCAGCCGCTGCCCCCAGCTCCCGCAGCGTTGACGGAAGCAGAGCTGATGGCGGCGCGCAACAATCCTGGGCTGCAACGGGCAATCGAGCTGTTTGAACTGGGCTGGCGCCCTGAGGCCGTGCCTGAGTGGAACTTCAGCCTCAGAGGCATGAATGACAGGCAGCTGCTGGCCGCGTCGGAGTTGGCGCGGGAAAAACATATTTACGACCGCGTCGTGAATACTTCTTTGCGCACGCAGAACGAAGTCGACATGAGTCAGCGTTTCATCGCGCCTTTCGCCGGCCAGGTATCGGAAAAGGCGCGGGCCATCAGCCTTGATCCTTCCTGGGTGTATGGCGTGATCCGCCAGGAATCCCGGTTCATTACGGATGCACGTTCCCGGGTCGGCGCTTCCGGTCTGATGCAGCTCATGCCGGCCACCGCCAAGTGGGTGGCCAAGAAGATAGGCATGGCCGATTTCCACCCATCGCGCGTCAACGAATTCGAGGTGAACACCATTTTGGGTACCAGTTATCTGCGTATGGTGCTCGACGACCTCAACGGCTCCGAAGTCTTGGCGACGGCCGGCTACAATGCCGGGCCCCGCCGACCGGTTCAATGGCGATCCAAGCTGTCCGCACCCGTTGAAGGCGCCATCTTTGCCGAGACCATCCCCTTCACTGAAACGCGTCTGTATGTGAAGAACGTGATGTCCAACGCGATCTATTACGCCACGCTGTTCACTGGTCAGCCCCAGTCTCTGAAGAAAAGGCTGGGAACGGTGATGCCCTCACCCAATCGCAAGGTGGCGCTGCCTTGAGCACGAAGGACCCTGCAGTAGACGGCCTGGATGTCTATGTGGTTGGCGGTGCGGTCCGCGACGAGCTGCTGCACTTGCCAGCGGGCGACCGCGATTGGGTTGTAGTCGGGGCAACGCCCGCCCAGATGGAAGCCCGAGGCTTCATTCCGGTTGGCGGAGACTTCCCGGTATTCCTGCACCCGCGTAGCAGGGAGGAGTACGCCCTGGCACGTACAGAAAGAAAGTCCGGCCGGGGGTATAAAGGTTTCACCTTCTACACGGGCACGGATGTCACACTCGAAGACGACCTTCAACGCCGGGATCTGACCATCAACGCTATTGCGCGCCACGCTGACGGTCGGCTGGTGGACCCTTGCGGTGGTTTGCGCGATATCGAGAACCGTGTGTTGCGGCACGTCGGGGATGCGTTCACGGAAGACCCTGTTCGGCTACTGCGGCTGGCACGCTTCGCCGCGCGTTTTTCTGACTTCACCATCGCCGAGGAAACCATGCAGCTGGCTCGTCGCCTGGTCGAGTCGGGGGAAGTGGATGCGCTGGTGCCAGAACGCGTATGGCAGGAAATGGCCAAGGGCCTGATGACCGATCAGCCAGGGCGCATGTTTGAAGTCTTGAGAGAATCAGGGGCTTTGCCGAGGGTGCTGCCGCAGCTTGTCTATACGGATGAACTTGTAGCAAATCTTGTGTTGGCGGCCCGCCAGCGCTTGCCTCTGGCATCGCGCTACGCCGTCCTTTGTCGATTGACGCCTGAGCCGGACGCGCTCAGCAGGCATATTCGGGCACCGTCGGAATGCGCATCCATGGCAGTATTGTTGCGTGAGTTGCTTGCCGGGTTGGATAGCGCGGACGCGGAATCTGCTCTCGCCCTGATGGAGCGCTGTGATGTGCTGCGCAAGCCTGAGCGCTTCGAGGCACTGCTACAGGCGGCCACCTGTGTGCGGCCATTGGATACATCAGTCTGGGAAGCGCGCATGCAGGCGGTACGCGCCGTCGATGCCGGGGCCATTGCCCGTAGTTGCGCAGACCGCAGCCATATACCCGCGAGAGTACGTGCAGCAAGGCTGGAAGCGCTCCAGCCCCTGTTCTAAACTGCTACAAGGTATCCCGGCGATCGCCGCGGGTGAAACCCAACAGCGGGGGCTCGAGGCCCTTGCCGACTACCAATACCTTGAACAATTCGCCCATCTCAGCCTCGGAAACCAGCTTCTGCACCGCAGAAAGCGTGGCTGCCATGTTTGGGTCGCCTCCAGCCATTGCAGTTTGAAGCAGCTCCGGCAGCCCCGCGTTCAACAGAAACCTGGCCTGATTGGTATAACCGAGTACATCCAGCCCGCCTTCCAGCGCGGCATCAGCCATGGCGGTAAAGTCCACGTGAGCGGTGATGTCTTGGATGCCCGCCAGCACGAGCGCTTCGTCGTGGCTGTGATGACGGAAATGACACATCAGGGTGCCGGTAAGGCGCTGGGGATGATAGTACTCGCGTTGCGGGAAGCCATAGTCAATGAGCAATGCAGCGCCGGACTTCAACCAACTGCCCAACTGGCGAACCCAGGCTTCCGCCTGCAGATTGATTTCTGAACGATAGGCAGGCAGTGGCGGCATGCGTTGGCTCACCGCAGCTTGCAATGCGGCGGGGGCAGGCCGCTGCGCCCAGACAAACGGCGGCGTTGTGCCCGGCTGTGCTCGAACACCGATCTCCATCAGTTCGCCCCCTTCATTCCAGCGGAATAAGGTGACAGGCATGGCGTCCAGAACCTCGTTCGCAACCACGCAACCTTCGAAGGCCTGGGGCAAGCCTTGCAGCCATTCCACTGAGCCTTCCCATTCTTTCAGGTGTTCCGCCTGCCTGTGGGCCAAGTCGGCAGAGACCTCGATGATTTGATAGCGGACATCGATGCCCAGCTCGCGCAGTGCCGGCAGCAGCGAGGCAGCAAGCGCCCCGGTGCCTGCACCGAACTCAAGAACGGTATTGGTATTCGTTTCCTGCAGTACCTGCGCCACTTGGCGCGCCAACACCTGGCCAAACACAGGCGTCATTTCAGGTGCGGTGGTGAAGTCACCAGTGGGCAGGGATGAACCGAATTTGGTGTTGCCAGCGGCGTAGTAGCCGAGGCCTGGCGCATACAGCGCCTGCGTCATCCATGATTCAAAACTGAGGAAACCGTCTTCACTCTGTTGCATGCACTGCAGCAGGTGAGCCTCCGTGCGACGGCTGTGCGCGGCACTGTCAGCATCCACCGGCGGTAGTCCAGCGGGAAGTCTGGGAGTATTCAGGGGGCAAGCCCCTTCTGCGCTTTGTTGTGGAGTCATTCGGTATCCTCGGTCGGCTGGCCCGCCTGCTCGCCCCGTTTCTTACGCTTCAAAACACGCAAGGCGTTGTACATGGACAGCAGAAAGGAAACCAGCAGGGCGACAATGATCGCCACGAGGTAATTGCCCAGCACTATCCATAAGGGGAGGGAAAGGATCAGTGCCAGCAGGACGGGGTGATTCACAAGCTGCTTCATGGCTTGCAACTATACCGCGCAATGGCAAAGCGCCGACGAAGTAAGGGCGCAGCAGCCCACAAGCTGCTGCGCCCTTAAGTGCTGCTTAGTAGCGGGCGCCGGCGCGCTGGGGGCGGTCAGTGCGTCGGGGAGCGGCGCTGCGGTCGGCGCTGCGTGTGGCGGGACGGGCAGGACGGCGTGCACCGTCTCCCTGAGGCTTGCGGTCATTCTTCCACTTGCCGTCGGTATTGCGGTTCGGCTGCCATTCGCCACGGCCTTCGGTACGGCGCTCGGGTTGGAATTCGGCCCGGCCTTCGCTACGGCCTTCAGGGCGTCGGTCAGTTTTCCACTCGCTGCGACCAGCCGGCTTGCCGTCACTTTTCCATTCCGGCTTCTGCCAAGGACGTCCAGCGCCTTCACGGCGGGCACCGGAAGGTGCGCCGCGATGGCCCGTAACAGGACGCTTGCTGAAGCTGCGCTGAGGCTTGCGCTGAGGCTCCAGACCTTCGATTTCGTCCATAGGTATGCTGCGGCCGATGAAATGCTCAATACGACGGACCTTATGGCGTTCGGCATGGGTGGCCAAGGTATAGGCCTGACCGTTGCGGCCGGCGCGACCCGTACGGCCGATGCGATGCACGTAATCTTCCGCCTGCATGGGCAGGTCATAGTTGAAAGCATGGCTGATGCCTTGCACGTCGATGCCGCGGGCAGCGACATCAGTTGCTACCAGGATGCGCAACTTGCCCCGCTGCAGCAGACCCAGGGTGCGGGTACGCTGACGCTGATTCATGTCGCCATGCAGCGCGCCTGCAGCGTAGCCCTGTTCCGACAAATATCCGGCCAGGTCATCTGCGCCACGCTTGGTGGAAGTAAACACAATGGCTTGATCCAGTTCGCTGTCGCGCAGCAGGTGGTCAAGCAGGCGCAGCTTGTGCGAGCCATCGTCGGCATACAGCAGCGTTTGAGTAATGTTCTCGTGGCGTTGCTTCTGGCCGGCAAGTTCCAGGCGGGCCGGTTCGCGCATCATGCGGGTAGCCAGTTGGGCAACCGTTCCATCCAGGGTGGCGGAGAACAGCAGAGTCTGACGATCGGCCGGCAGGCGGGCAATGATGGACTCGATTTCTTCGATGAAGCCCATGTCCAACATGCGGTCGGCTTCGTCCAACACCAGAGTGCGGACGTTGGCCAGATTCACACGCTTGGCTTGAAGGTGATCGATCAGACGACCCGGTGTGGCAACCAGCACGTCTACACGGCGCGACAGCGCCTTGATCTGCGCACCGTAAGGCATGCCGCCAACGACCGTGGCAACACGCAGGCCGTTGATGTTGGCGCCGTACAGGCTGGTGGCTTCCGCCACTTGCAGGGCGAGTTCACGGGTGGGGGTCAAAACCAGAACCTGGACGCCCGAGCCTTTGTTGGCGGGCATCTGAGCGATGCGGTTGAGTACCGGCAGCATGAAG
>JAJUJD010000043.1 GCA_029267315.1 Alcaligenaceae bacterium | reverse complement strand
GAAAAATTCGTCACAGAGCGTGCTTACGAGAACCCGAAGTTCGTGGAAGACCTGGTTCGCGATGTTGCCCAAGCAGTGCGCGCTTTGCCAGGCGTAAGCAGCTACCGGATCGAAGCGGAGAACTTCGAATCCATTCACAACCACTCCGCCTATGCGGTGGTATACGGTTAAGCACAGCGCGTGCTATAATTTTCTGTTTCTTTGCTCGACCCAAGGCATTTAAGGCCTAGAATTCGCGCCAAAAAAGTGTTCACTTTGAAGCGTGGCTTTGGTCCTTCATGGCTTTGAGCGGGCTGAGTCCGTCAGGCAGAGCAGCTGCTTTTTGTAGGTTAGCTGCAATGCCTTTAAGGGAATCATCCACAAGGAGTTATTACCCATGCGCCACTACGAAGTAGTGTTTATCGTGCATCCCGATCAAAGCGAGCAAGTGCCCGCCATGATCGAGCGCTATTCCGCCCAGATCACCACTGGCGGCGGCGCGATTCATCGCGTCGAAGACTGGGGCCGCCGTCAACTGGCATACCCCATTCAGAAGCTGGTCAAGGCCCACTATGTGTGCATGAACATCGAATGCGGCCAGGCCGTTCTTGATGAGCTCGAGCACGCATTCCGCTACAACGACGCCATTCTGCGCCACCTGACGCTCAAGACGAAGAAGGCCCCCAGTGGTCCTTCCGTCATGATGAAGTCGGTGGAGCGCGAAGAGGCCCGCAAGGCTAACGCCGAAGCGGCTGCCGCTCAGTCCGAATAAGACTCGACAGGGCTGCCTGGCGTGAATCGGGTTCAACTGACGGCTTCGGTCGTCGAGCTCCAACCGCTCAGGTATACCCCCGCTGGCGTACCCGCTCTGGAACTCATTCTTGCACATGAGTCTGAAGTCCAGGAAGCAGGGCAGAAGCGCCGCGTCAGTTTTGAGACGCGTGCCATTGCCCTCGGCGACACAGCCCATCTGCTGGCCGATACTCCTCTCGGAGGCCGGTTGGAACTGGAAGGGTTTCTCGCAGCGACACGTCTGGGTTCAGGCAGGCTCGTCCTGCATATCCAGAAGGCGGTGAGGGGTTTCCCCGAAAGTGGCAGCATAGTCGTGTAGCAAACCAACCAGACGCTCGAGCCCAGGCGCTCGATGCACGTAGAAACATACACCGGGCACGGCCCGGATACCCAAGAGGCACACATCATGGCTTTCAAGAAAGGAAAGGACAGGAAGCGTCGGTTTTCTCAACAAAACCCCCTGTTCAAGCGTCGCAAGTTCTGCCGCTTCACGGCAGCTGGCGTAGAAGAGATCGATTACAAGGATCTCGACACCCTGCGCGATTTCATCCAGGAGAACGGCAAGATCATCCCCGCTCGCCTGACCGGTACCAAGGCTCACTATCAGCGCCAGCTGGACACCGCTATCAAGCGCGCCCGCTTCCTGGCCCTGTTGCCTTACACCGACAACCACAACTGATCCGGGGCTAAGTCATGCAAGTCATTCTGCTCGAAAAAGTCGTCAACCTGGGCAACCTTGGCGATGTCGTGCGTGTGCGCGACGGCTATGCCCGTAACTACCTGATCCCGCAGCGTATCGCTCGTCGTGCCACCGAAGCCGCCATCAAGGAATTCGAAGCACGCCGTGCCGAGCTGGAGAAGGCCCAAGCCGAGAAACTGGCTGCCGCTCAGGCAACTGGCGAAAAGCTGTCCGGTTTCACTCTGACCCTGGTCGAGAAGGCCGGTGTTGACGGCCGTCTGTTCGGTTCCGTTGGCACGCTGGATATCGCTAATGGTCTGGCCAGCGCTGGTTTTGATTCCATCGTCAAGAGCCAAGTCCGCCTGCCGGACGGTGCACTGAAGGCTGTCGGTGAGTATCCCGTCACTGTTGTTCTGCACCCTGATGTCGTGGTTGACATCACCGTTGTCGTACAGGGCGACGTAGGCTGATCGAAGCGTTCCGCATGGTACATTCTTCTCTCTAGGGTGTACCGTCAGACCTTCTCAGAAGTAAGGAAAGCCGGTTTACACCGGCTTTCTTTTTTTGCCGTGCCGCTTCCGAAGGCGGTTCCAGCAAAATGGAGTCACCGTTGGACAACGCCATCATGCAAAGCGACCCGCAGCTGGATTATCTGCGGGTTCCCCCTCATTCGATCGAAGCCGAGCAGTCAGTACTGGGCGGCCTGCTGCTGGACAATGCTGCGTTTGACCGCGTCAGCGATGTGCTTGTTGAAGACGACTTCTATCGCTATGACCATCGCCTGATTTGGCAGCACATCGCAAGGCTTATTAATCTTTCGCGTCCCGCCGACGTGGTGACGGTGCATGAATCTCTCGCCACCAGCGGGAAGTCGGAAGAGATTGGCGGCCTGGCTTACCTGAACGCGCTGGCCCATAACACGCCGTCAGCAGCAAATATTCGCCGCTACGCGGAGATTGTTCGCGAGCGGTCCATGCTGCGCAAGCTGGTAACGATTGCCGACGAAATCTCGGCCGCTGCCTTCAATCCCCAAGGGAAAGAAGCCCGACAGCTGCTGGATGAAGCGGAAAGCAAGGTTTTCCAGATTGCGCAGGAAGGCTCGCGCGGCACCAAAGGGTTCCAGGAGATCCAGCCCCTGCTCGCCCAGGTAGTCGAGCGGATTGACGAGCTCTACCATCGCGAAGGGGATTCCGACGTTACGGGAGTTCCCACCGGGTTCTCTGACCTTGACCGCATGACCTCTGGCTTGCAGCCGGGCGATCTGGTCATCGTGGCTGGTCGCCCGTCCATGGGGAAAACTTCGTTCTCGATGAACATTGGCGAATATGTGGCCATTGAGCAAGGTCTGCCTGTTGCGGTGTTCTCCATGGAAATGGGGGCGGTACAGCTGGCTCAGCGTATCATCGGCTCGGTTGGCCTGCTGGACCAGCACCGCATGCGCACGGGCAAACTCACAGCAGAAGATTGGCCGCGCCTTACTCACGCTGTACAAAAAGTGCAGGACGCCCAGCTTTATATTGATGAAACGCCCGCCCTGTCGCCCAACGAAGTGCGGGCCCGTGCGCGCCGCCTGGCACGTCAATGCGGGCAGCTCGGTCTGATCATCATCGATTACCTGCAACTGATGTCGGGCAGTGGTGGTGGGGAAAACCGTGCGACCGAGATTTCCGAGATCAGCCGCTCGCTCAAGGGTCTGGCCAAGGAGTTGAATTGCCCGCTTATCGCGCTGTCCCAGCTTAACCGAAGCCTGGAACAACGCCCGAATAAACGGCCAGTTATGAGTGACCTGCGGGAATCGGGCGCCATCGAGCAAGATGCGGATGTCATTCTCTTCATTTACCGCGATGAGGTCTACAACCCGGATTCACCCGACAAGGGGACCGCAGAAATCATCATCGGCAAACAGCGTAACGGGCCGATTGGTACTGTGCGCCTGACATTCCAAGGCTCCAGCACGCGCTTCCTGAACTTTACGTCACCCATGAGTTGACCTCTTGGGCGGCCCACGCGGCCTTACGCTGAGTGCACGCCATGGCAGTCACTTTCGCAGCCGACAATTGCCGGCGGTGGGCTCAGGAGGCCGTCATGGCCAAGGCGGTCTCGTAAGCTGTGCGAAGGGAAGCGGGGTCGGCAACCCCTTGACCGGCAATACCGTAGGCCGTGCCATGGTCCACGCTGGTACGAATGAAAGGCAGGCCGACGGTGACATTCACCCCTTGCTCCACCCCCAGATATTTCACCGGTATCAAGCCCTGATCGTGGTATTGAGCGACCACGATATCGAACTCACCCATGCGGGCACGCATGAATACTGTGTCACCCGGAAGCGGCCCCGCCACATCGAGGCCTTCGGCCCGGGCTGCTTCGATCGCTGGGGCGATGATGTCGATTTCTTCGCGCCCAAATCGACCATCTTCTCCAGCGTGCGGGTTCAGCCCGGCCACGGCGATGCGCGGACGGTTCAGCCCTGCCTGGCGACAGGCGAGATCGGCCAGCCGGATGGTATTCAGCTCAGACTCGAAGGTGATGAGACGTGGAACCTCGGCCAAGCTGACATGGATGGTGACCAGCAGAATGCGCAATTCCGGGTTGGCCAACATCATGGCGTATCGCGTGGTGCCGCTACGCTCGGCCAATATTTCCGTATGTCCCGGAAAGTCCACGCCGCCCATTTGCATTGCTTTCTTGTTCAAGGGGGCTGTAACGATGGCGCGAATGCGTTGGGCCATGGCGTCGTCTATGGCATGGCATAAGTACTCGTAGGCGCCACGCCCCGCTTCCGCATTGGGTTGCCCCATGGGCAGGCTATCCGGCAGAGCCTGCCACCGGTTCAGCACGGGTATGACGTGGGGGTCGGCAGGACAGGCTTCCGGTTCGCTGATGATTTCTACTCTCAGCTCGCCTTCATAACCCAATTCATACACGGTGTTTTCCATGACGCCCGCATCGCCATACACAATGGCAGGCCCCTGTAGACCGCCGGCAAACGTTTTGACGATGATCTCAGGGCCGATGCCGGCGGCGTCTCCCATTGTGAAGCCGACCGGCAGGGAGGGTCGGAGTTGCGCCATATGAGTCCTCCTTAAAGCGCTTCGCTGGCGTAATCGGCCAGTCGTGAACGCTCACCCCGCTGCAAGGTGACGTGGCCGGCATGGGGCCAACCTTTAAAACGATCCACGACGTAGGTCAGACCGGAGCTGCCTTCAGTCAGGTAAGGCGTGTCGATCTGCGCAATATTGCCCAGGCAAACAATCTTCGTACCCGGGCCGGCCCGCGTGACCAGTGTTTTCATCTGTTTCGGCGTCAGGTTCTGCGCTTCGTCGATGATCAGGAATTTGCTGAGGAAGGTGCGACCTCGCATGAAGTTCATGGACTTGACCTTGATGCGTGAGCGAATGGCTTCCAGTGTGGACTGGCGGTTCCAGTCGGTGGCGCCCGATTCACTGGCAAGGTCATGACGGCCCGCGCCCAAATGCAGGACTTCCAGGTTGTCTTCCAGCGCCCCCATCCATGGCAGCATCTTCTCTTCTTCGGTTCCGGGAAGAAAACCGATATCGTCGCCAACAGGTACCGTCGCGCGGGTGATGATGATTTCGTTGTAGCGGCTGGTTTCCAGGGTTTGAGCCAATCCGGCCGCCAGGGCCAGTAGCGTCTTTCCAGTGCCGGCCTGGCCCAGCAAGGAGACAAAGTCGATATCGGGGTTCATGAGCAGGTTCAGGGCAAAGTTCTGCTCGCGGTTGCGCGCCGTGATGCCCCAAACACTGTTGCGGCTGTGACCATGATCGCGCAAAGTTGCCAGTATGGCCGATTTGCCGCTGACTTCCTTGACCTGCGCGTGCAGGGGCATGTCGCCGTCAAGATAGACGAACTGGTTAACCAAGAACTCGCTACACAGCGGGCCCTTAACGCGGTAATACGTGGTGCCGTTTTGCTGCCAGGATTCCACATCCTTGCCATGCCGCAGCCAGAAATTGTCCGGCAGGGGCATGACCCCGTCATAGAGCAGATCGGAGTCGTCAAGGACGCGATCATTGCGGTAATCTTCGGCTGCCATCCCGAGGGCACGCGCCTTCAGGCGGATATTGATGTCCTTGGAAACCAGCACGACCTGGCGTTCCGGATGCTCTGCACGCAGTGCATGGACAATGCCGAGGATGATGTGGTCAGCCTTGCCCAGTGGCAGTTCCACCGGCAGGGAAAAGTCCAGAGCGGAAGTTTGCAACAGCAACTGGCCCAAGGCTTCCTGGTTACCCAGGGAATCCAGATTCACGCCTTTTTCCAGGTCGACGCTCTCGTTCACCAAAGAATCGAGGAAACGACTGACTTGCCGGGCATTGCGGGCTACTTCCGACATGCCCTTCTTGTGATGATCGAGCTCTTCAAGCACGATCATGGGCAGATAGATGTCGTGTTCCTCGAACTTGAAGAGGGAATTGGAGTCGTGTAGCAACACGTTGGTATCCAACACGAACAGCTTGCGCTGTTCGGTGGGCAAGCGCGTACGTTTTGCTCGTGCGCTGCGGCCCGCGGGGCGAACGGCAGGCTGGGAAACGACTTCCTGCGGCACGGCTGGCGCAGCCGGAGGGCTGTCGACCTGCGTGGCCGATGAACTTCGGCCGGACTTGGCAACTTCTGCCTGCGCGGCAGGTTTGGTGGGAGCTTTGGCAGAGGCGGCACCGGACGCTTTGCTCACCACCGCTTTCTTGGCGGCGGTTTTCTTGGCCGGCGTTTGCTTTGCGGCCTTCGATGCCGAGCTCTTCACGGCTGTTGTGCCCGCAGGTTTTTCGGTGCCTTCGTCTGCCACCTTGCTACCGCGTACTGCGGGTGACTCTGACGCGATAGGGGTCGCCCCGGCAGCATTGGTCGGGACAGCGTCGGGGGCAGAAGCTGCGCGGTTGGCTTCGGCGGTCAGGACAGCGGCCTCGCCGTTCTCTTCGATCTTGACCCGGTCACCCATGCGGGTGGGAAGTTTCGGTAAGGGCATGGCCTTGGCTCCAGTTTCTACGATGCGGTGGACGCGCTTTCTTGTTCGCGCACGGCCTGCAGGACGGCTTCTACATGCCCGGGCACACGCAAGCCGCGCCATTCCCTCAGCAATACACCTTCGTCGCTAATGAGAAAGGTGCTGCGTTCAATGCCGCGAACCTGCTTGCCGTACATATTTTTCATTTTGATCACGCCAAACAACTGACACAGGGTTTCATCGGAATCGGAAATCAGGGGGAAGGGTAGACCCTGCTTCGCAACGAAATTCTCATGAGAGCGAAGGGAGTCTCTGGAGACACCGACGATACGCGCCCCTGCGGCGAGAAATTCTTCATGGTGATCGCGAAAGCCCTGGGCCTGGGTAGTGCAACCCGGCGTACTGTCTTTCGGATAGAAGTACAGGACAGTCTTCCGGCCTTTCAGGGAATCCAGCGTGATATCACCCTGGGTTGAGACTGTGGTGAAGGGCGGGACGGGCTGACCAATTTCTATCTGCATTATTCCTGTTCCTGTGGAGGGATAAGGGCGACAACTACACGTCGTCCTTCAGACATAAGAATGTTGTATGTGCGGGCTGCGGCCTGGGTGGACATTGCCTCCACGCCAATGCCGATGCGCAGTAATGGCCCGATGACGGATTGGGACAACAGCTTATGCGTGTCGCCCGTACCGATGAGCAGGACTTCAATACCCGTGGTATTCGTGGGGCCGACGTTGTCGAGAAAGGCCATGGGGTCAGAGGATGTGTCCTCAACGCCGGCCAGTTCCCGCAGCGCTGCATAGGTAAGCTGGGTGACGTCGTCCACCATCCACTGCTCCACGGGGCCATCCGGCCCCATGCGCACTGGATGCCTGTAAGCCTGACCATTGATTTCAACGTAACCGGCACCATAGGCGGTGATGGTATTGAGTCCAGGGTTGGATTCTTTCTGTAGTAGCAAGAGTGGCTCCCCAAGAGGGTTTCATCATAGCGCATGCGCGTCATGTAACCGCTGCGAAGGTGTCCCTGTATCGATTAAACTGCAAGGGGCCGGACTCCATTTGCCGTGAGTCCGGTCTTTACGCTAGATTAACGAATTTGCTGCGCTGCGAAACTACCGCGCGCGCAAGTCTTTTCCCATTTGTTTCCAACGCCCCGTTTTCCACAAGGATCATCATGAGTACGTTTCCGCGTATCGAGCGCTTGCCACCGTATGTCTTCAATATCACGGGCGAACTCAAGATGGCGGCGCGTCGGCGCGGCGAAGACATTATCGATATGTCCATGGGCAACCCGGATGGCCCCACACCCCGGCATATCGTCGACAAACTGGTCGAAGCGGTCAATCGGCCGGACACCCACGGCTATTCTGTCTCCAAGGGCATTCCACGCCTGCGCAAGGCAATCTCCGCTTGGTATCAGCGCCGTTTCGATGTGCAGATCGATCCGGAATCCGAAGCCATCGTCACCATCGGTTCCAAGGAAGGCCTGGCTCATTTGATGCTGGCCACGCTCGATCGCGGTGATACGGTTCTCGTGCCCAACCCCAGTTATCCCATCCATATCTATGGTGCAGTGATCGCCGGGGCCAATATCCGATCAGTGCCCATTGTGCCGGGCCTGGATTTCTTCGAGGAAATCGAGCGGGCAGTGCGCGAAACCATACCTCGTCCGAAGATGATGATTTTGGGTTTCCCCAGCAATCCGACTGCCCAATGTGTCGACCTTTCCTTCTTCGAGCGGCTGGTGGCCCTGGCGCGCGAGCACAATATCCTGGTGGTGCATGATCTGGCCTATGCCGACATCACCTTTGATGGCTACAAGGCTCCGTCCATCATGCAGGTTGAAGGCGCGCGCGACGTGGCTGTGGAATTCTTCACCATGAGCAAGAGCTACAACATGGCCGGCTGGCGTGTCGGCTTCATGGTGGGCAACCAGCAGCTCGTGAATGCGCTGGCACGTATCAAGAGCTATCACGACTACGGAACCTTCACCCCAATACAGGTGGCATCCATTGCCGCCCTGGAGGGTCCCCAGGATTGCGTTGCCGAAGTGGTCGCGCAATATCAGAGTCGCCGGGACGTCCTGGCCAAGGGGCTGCATGAAGCCGGTTGGCCGGTCGATATCCCCAAGGCGTCCATGTACATTTGGGCGCGCATTCCCGAAGCCTACCGCGCACTGGGCTCATTGGAGTTTTCGAAGCGGCTGCTGGCCGACGCCAAGGTAGCGGTGTCACCCGGTGTAGGGTTCGGCGAATACGGCGACGAATACGTGCGCTTCGCACTCATTGAAAACGAACAGCGCACGCGTCAGGCAGTGCGAGGAATCAAGGAAATGTTCCGCAAGGACGGTGTAGGTAAACAATGACCACGGGTAAAAGCTCCAGCAAGGAAATGTCTTCCATAAAAGTCGGTTTATTGGGCTTGGGCGTGGTCGGAGGCGGCACTTGGAAGGTGCTGCAGAAGAATGCCGAAGAAATAGCAAGGCGCGCAGGGCGGCGCATAGAGATCACGGCAGTGGCGGTTCGCGATGTTGAGAAAGCGCGCAAGCTGCTGGGCGACGCCGATGTACGCATTACTACGGACGGTCTTGAGGTCGCTCGCGACCCTGATATCGACATCGTGGTCGAGCTGATCGGTGGGGAAACCACGGCGCTGGAATGGGTGACAGAGTCCATCCGCCAGGGCAAGCACGTGGTGACCGCCAATAAGGCAATGCTTGCCGTGCATGGCAACACCATTTTCGATGCAGCAAGCGCCAATGGCGTTATGGTGGCTTTCGAAGCGGCCGTGGCGGGGGGCATTCCCATCATCAAAGCCATGCGGGAAGGCCTGACAGCCAACCGCATAGAGTGGATCGCGGGCATCATCAACGGAACCACCAACTTCATTCTTTCTGAAATGCAGTCGCGTGGGCTGCCGTTCAATACGGTATTGGCGGAAGCACAACGACTGGGTTACGCCGAGGCCGACCCCACCTTCGATATTGAAGGCGTGGATGCCGCGCACAAGCTCACTTTGCTGGCGTCTTTGGCATTCGGCATTCCGGTGCAGTTCGACAAGGCGTGCATCGAAGGCATCGCCAAGCTTGAAGCGGAAGATATCCAACATGCGGCCCGTTTGGGCTATCGCATCAAGTTGCTGGGCATCACGCGCCGTCGTGAAGACGGCATTGAGTTGCGGGTGCACCCGACATTGATCCGCATGGGCAGCCCCTTGGCCAATGTCGAGGGGGCGATGAACGCTGTGCTGGTGCATGGGGATATTGTCGGCCCCACCCTTTATTATGGCCAGGGCGCGGGCGAAATGCCCACTGCCTCGGCAGTGGTGGCCGATCTTGTCGACGTGGCGCGACTCGATTCCGCCGACCCAGAGCATCGTGTCCCGCATTTGGCCTTCCAGCCCGACGCCGTCAAGGACATCCCCATACTTGCCCCGGAAGAAATTGAGACGGCACATTATCTGCGCCTCAGGGTGGAAGACCGCCCTGGTGTGCTGGCCGACATTTCCCGAATTCTGGCTGAGGCAGAGATTTCCATCGGCTCCATGATCCAGGAACCGTTTCAGCCTCACGAGGCCTCCATCATCTTTTTGTTGCATCGTGCCCGCGAGGGCGCGGTGCGCGAAGCCATTCAGAAAATCCAGAGTCTTCCCTTCGTGCGTTCGGAAGTCACTCGGCTGCGTGTCGAGGAATCCATATGAAATACATCTCAACCCGCGGCGGCATGGCGCCCCAGTCCTTCTCCGACATCCTGCTCGAAGGCCTTGCGCCGGACGGTGGCCTGGCGGTACCCGAAACCATTCCGCAAGTTGCGGCAGAAACGCTGGAAAAATGGCGCGGCCTAGGCTACGCGGAACTTGCGACCGAAATCCTGTCCTTATTCATTGACGATATTCCCCAGGAGGACCTGCGCCGCCTGACGGCGGCAGCATACAGCGCCGAAGCCTTTCCTGGCCCGAAAATGGTTCCGCTCAAACCGCTCAAGGGCGGCATGAGCCTGGTGGGGCTTTCGGAAGGCCCGACGCTGGCCTTCAAGGACATGGCCATGCAGTTCCTGGGCCAAGTCTTCGAATATGTGCTGGAGCGTCGGGGCACCACGCTCAACATTCTGGGCGCTACTTCAGGCGACACCGGCTCTGCGGCGGAATACGCCATGCGCGGTAAACGTGGGGTAACGGTGTTCATGCTTTCGCCTCAAGGGCGAATGAGCGCCTTTCAGCGTGCCCAGATGTACTCGCTGCAAGACGACAACATCCACAATATTGCGTTGGACGGGGTGTTCGACGACTGTCAGGACATCGTAAAGTCCTTGGCAGGTGATCTCGATTTCAAGAGCACTTACCGCCTTGGGGCAGTCAACTCCATCAACTGGGCGCGCATAGCGGCACAGGTGGTGTATTACTTCTGGGGCTGGTTGCGTGCTACCGACCAGATTGGAGCGCAAGAGGTTTCTTTCTGCGTACCATCGGGCAACTTCGGCAATATTCTGGCTGGCCACATTGCGCGTGAAATGGGTCTGCCCATCCGCCGCCTGGTATTGGCCACCAATGAGAACAATGTGCTGGAAGAGTTTTTCCGCACGGGCGTGTATCGTCCTCGTTCGGCGGCGCAAACCCATGCCACTTCGAGCCCCTCCATGGATATTTCCAAGGCTTCGAACTTCGAGCGCTTTGTTTTTGACCTTCTGGGCCGTGACCCTCAACGTCTGGCCCAGGTCTGGAAGGGGCTCGACACAGACGGTCAGTTCGATCTGAGCGATCTTAAATCTGAATTTGAAGGCCGCTACGGATTCGTTTCGGGCACCAGTTCTCACGCTGATCGCCTTGAGACTATCCGCAAGGTGAAGGAAGAGTCCGGCGTACTGATCGACCCGCATACGGCCGACGGGGTAAAAGTGGCGGCAGCATACGTGGAACCTGGTATACCCATGTTGGTTCTGGAAACAGCACTGCCGGCCAAGTTCGCGGAAACCATTGTGGAAGCCGTCGGGGAAGAACCACCCGTTCCCGCTCATTTGGGCGACCTCGCCTCGCTGCCGCAACGTGTTGTCAACCTGGACTGCGAAGTCGAACTGGTGCGCGAATACATTCGCCAGCACGCCCCCGCGTAGTCCTAAACGAAATCTGATGAAAATTTTGCGGGCCCCAGGGCCCGCAATTTCTATGACGATTGTCGCAGGGCAGTGTCCATCTGAAGGGCGGCATCCCTGCCGCTGCGCACTGCACCCTCCAGTACCCCCGGGTAACCCGTGTCCGTCCAATCGCCCGCCACCCATATGCCGGGCCAGGGCGTCTGGTTAGTAGGCCGCTTCAGCCCTGGTACGGCCAGGAACGTGGCCCGCTTTTCCATGACCAACGCATGCTGCTGCACTCTTGGCAGTTGCGTATGGCGAAGCTGCTCCTGTAACTGCTCAGTCATTTTTGCAAGCAAGGTGTTGCGCTCCATGGACTGCATCTCCTGGGCATCGCTCACTACTATGTGTAGGCGTCTGCACTCTTTGTCCTGCGCTTGGAAAAGCCATTGGCCAAAATGGCCCCTTTGGCGGTCCTCGTGCAATAGCAGCATGGGAGAGGGCAGCGTTACCGATTGGTCGAACTGCAGTGTCAATGTAGCAATGGGCGAATGGGTGAACGACTGAACGTTGTGCAGGTAATCTGTAGTGCCGGGCAAAGAAGGCAGGCTCGCAAGCAAGCGTGCAGTGGAAGGCGTGTTGGCACAAACCACGATGCTGTCAAAGGTCTGTGGCAAGTCGTCCAAATGGAACTGGCTGTGAACGGCAGATCGCCCGCCCAAAGAATCAACCCGAGTGTGTTCCGCGAACTCGGCATGAATTGCGCGTATCGTCGCGCTGTTGAAGATCTCCAGCGTCCCGTTTCCTGTGGGGTTAAGCCCGCCACCTTCTGCCAGTTCAGCCACCCGGGCAGGCCATAGTTCCGAAAGCGTGCGGCGCGGAATGAGCATATTGCCAGCCTCGCGTCGCGAGGCTCCGACGCTGTCTCTCAGAACATTGGCAAACAGCTGGGCGCAAGCCTGCTCGGGCGGCGTATTCATGGTCGCCACGCACAGGGGGCCCCATAGCAGGCGCTGCAATCGTGGCGGTTGCAGCGAAAGGGCCAGCCATTCCTGCACGGTCGCCTCCCGCGGCGTGTGCCAGTTGTTCCGGTGCAGATGGTGCATCAGGCGCAAAGCGGCACTCTTTTCCTTCCATGTCAAACCGCGTGCCGCCAGCAGGCCAGCGGCAATGTGCAGCGGGGCCGGCAGGCCAGGCACTGCATGCATGGCCAGCGTGCCGTCCGCACTGCGCACTGACAGCGGCAATACATGGAAGCTGTCTTCAAGCGATAGACCCAGACTGCGCATCAGCTCCAGGGTTGCGGTGTAGGCACCCAGGAGAATGTGCTGGCCGTTGTCTATCGGCGCTCCCAGCCCAGGATGGTGGACTGTGCGGGCTCGTCCCCCCAGCGCGGAGGCCGCTTCAAACAGCTGGACATGGTGTCCCTGGCGTACCGCGGTGACTGCGGCACTCAGGCCGGCCCAGCCTCCACCAATGACAGCGATTTTCATCGCGACAGGCGACGCACCACCCATTTCCCACCGCCCACCCAGGTGCGCCACGCTAGCCAGAATTTGCGTATGGGGGTAAGTGATATGCGCTGGTCCAATACGTGCCAACCATCGCGCTCGATCTCGTCCAGCAAAGTGGCATAAATGGCTGCCATCATGAGGCCGGGGCGTTGCGTCCTGCGTTCGCTCTCGGGCAATGCACGCATGGCATCGCGGTAATAGGTGCGTGCGCGCTCCGTTTGGAAGCGCATTAGCTGGACGAAGTTCTCCGAATGGACACCGTTCATAATGTCCGTTGCCTTCACGCCAAAACGATCCAGATCTTCCTGGGGAATATAAATACGGCCGCGTCGGGCGTCATCACCAACGTCGCGGATGATGTTCGTCAGTTGAAAGGCAGTGCCCAGATTGCGGGCGTATTCCAATGTCTGCGGAGAAATTGGGCCGAATATGCCGGCAGACATCTCGCCCACCACCCCCGCAGCGTGCCAGCAGTATTTCTCCAGTGTCTTCCAATTCGGGTAGCGCAACTGATCAAGATCCATCTCCATGCCCTCTATGACGGCATAGAGTTGGCGGTCTTCGATTCCAAATGGCTGGATATGAGGCGCAAGTGCTTTCATCACTGGATGCTCGGCTTCGCCCCGGTAGAGCGCATCCACCTGCGTGCGCCACCAGCTCAGTTTCATGCGGGCGACTGACGATTCTTTGCATTCATCCACAATATCGTCCACTTCCCGACAGAAGGCATAAAGCGCCGTGATGGCGCGACGCCGTTCGGGAGGCAGGAACAGAAACGCGTAGTAGAAGCTGGAACCGCTACGTGCGGCCTTCTCTTGGCAATATTGATCAGGAGTCATTTAGTGAAATAAGGCTCGTAAGGCCATGCGCGGCCAATCCATGGTCCGCAGCACAGGACGCCGCTGGAAGACGTCATAGTGTAATTGTTCGATACGCTCCAGTATAAGCAGGCCGCCCTGCACGACAAGACGCAATTCAAGGCCTGCTCGAAAGGGCATACGCCGGGTGAGCGGGCGGCCCTGCAGCAGAAGCGCGCGCGCCTGTGCCACCTGAGCAGCCATCAGGCGATGCCAAGCCTGCGAAGCGGCCGTGTCTTTTCCAGAGTTCAATATCTTGCCAGCCTCAATGCAGCGCGCCATCCAATCTTCGGAGACGCCGAACTGTTCCAGCTTAGTGCGGGGCAGATAAATGCGACCTTTGCGCCAATCCACCGCCACATCCTGCCAGAAATTGGTCAGCTGCAACCCTGTGCAGATGGCATCCGAGTATTCCAGATTGTCTTCCCTGTGGCGGTCATAGAGCTGCAACAGCAGCCTGCCCACCGGGTTGGCAGACCGGCGGCAATAGTCCAGGAGTTCCGCATCACTCTCATACCGGTGCTTGACGACATCTTGCTCGAAAGCAGAGATCAGGTCGCGGAAGAGTTCTGCCTCCAAATTGTGGCGCGCCATGGTGGCCGCCAGGGGCACGAAGATGTGCGGATGGGGCAGAGGTAGGTCAGTCGGAGAGCAGCCCTGCAGAATGTCCAGGCCGCGCCGGAACTCCGCAAGCGCTGCCAGGCGTTCTTCTGTAGTAGCGTCGCCCTCGTCGGCAACATCGTCTGCCGTGCGGGCGAATCGATAGATGTCGCGCACAGCTTCGCGCAGCTCTCGCGGGAGCAGTAAGGAAGCGACGGGAAAGTTTTCGTAGTGATCAACGGCCATGGCGGGCAGAGTATAAGCTGTGTTCGGCGCTTACTTTCCCCTGAGCGCTTAACGCAGGGCGGGCAAGTGGTTTAGACTTCTGCGTGGAAGCGCTGCGGCCCGGGCATCAAGATTTCATTCATGCAGGGGCAGCGTTTTCGGTCAAGTTCGAGGATACACATGCCACGCCCCATTATGGCCACGATTTCAGTTCCGGCCATGCAGCACAATCTCCAGCATCTTGTTTCTGGCCTACATCAGCAGGCAAATCGGCTAGGCCGTCCGTCACCAAAGGTATGGGCGGTCATGAAAGCGCGTGCCTACGGGCATGGTCTGGCCCAAGGCCTTGCTGGATTTTCCGGCGCAGATGGTTTGGCCATGCTTGATCTCGACGAGGCCCAGGCATGTCGGGAAGCCGGCTGGAAAGGGCCCATATTGTTGCTAGAAGGCTTCTTCGAACCTCGAGATATACACATAGTAGATACTCAACGTTTGACTGTGAGCGTTCATGGGGAAGAGCAGTTGCGCATGCTGGAGTTGGCGTCACCTGCACATCCGATCAAGGTCAATCTCAAAATCAATGGCGGCATGAACCGGCTCGGCTTTGTGCCTGGAAAGGCCCATGAAGCATGGCAGCGCCTCGTGAGCCTGCAGGCCAGAGGGGTGGTCGGTGAGTTGGGCACTATGATGCATTTTTCTCGGGCCGACGACGATCCGAAAATCACCCAACGCCAGCTGTCGGGTTTTCTGGAGCTGGTCTCCGGCATGTCGGGGCCGATCAGCGTGTGCAACTCCGCCGCCACCCTGACTACCGGCCTGTGGGCCAAGCTGCCGGCGGGACGCCCGCAGTGGGTGAGGCCGGGCATATGTCTTTATGGTGCGTCTCCCTTTGCCGAGCGCAATGCGGCCTCGCTCGGACTAAAGCCGGCCATGACGCTGGAAGCCCGTCTGATATCGGTGCAGGATTGTCCCGCTGGTTCGAGTGTGGGTTATGGCCACATGTTCACGGCCGAGCAGCCCACGCGAGTCGGTATCGTAGCCTGCGGCTATGCCGACGGCTATCCACGCCATGCCGGTACAGGCACGCCCGTCGCGGTGGCGGGTCGCACAACCCGCCTCCTCGGTCGAGTCTCCATGGACATGCTAGCCGTCGACCTCACCGATATTCCGGAAGCGGATGTGGGCGCGCGCGTCGTGCTCTGGGGAGAGGGCGGTCCTTCAGTGGACGCGGTGGCCGAGTCGGCCGGAACAGTCGGCTACGAGCTGTTGTGTGCGCTGGCGCCACGGGTGCCGCGCCGTATCATCCATGCAGATAATCGCGGTTCCGATTTTCAACGGTTCCAGGAGACAACTGAATGAAGAATAAATGTGTGTTGGTAACAGGCGCCACGAAAGGCATTGGGTGGGCGATCAGCCAGAAGCTCGCCGACCAGGGCTGTCACGTCGTGGGCTTGGCGCGCCACACGCAGGATATCGATTTCCCTGGGTATTTGTACCCCTGCGATCTGTCCAACGCCGGCGAGACGGAAGAGGTCTTGCGCGTCATCCGGGAAAAATACCCCGTTGATGGCATCGTAAATAATGTAGGCGTCCTCGATCATGCCCCTCTTGGCGAAATAACGCTGGCTCAGCTGTATGAATCTTTCGACATCAACGTCCGAGTGGCGGTGCAAGTCACCCAGGCCTTTGTCGCAGCGATGAAGGCGCGCCGCGAGGGGCGGGTGGTGAATGTTTGCGGTCATCTGGGCCTGGGTTCGTTTGGCCACACCAGCTACGGAGCTGCCAAACAGGGCCTGATAGCTTGCACACGAACCTGGGCGCTGGAACTTGCTCCCTACAACATTACCGTGAACGCTGTGTCGCCGGGTCCGGTTGAAACCGAACCGTTTCGGGCCGCACATCCAGTCGGCAGCGCCGAAGAGCAGAATGTGCTGGCGGGCGTACCCATGGGGCGCTTTGCCCGCCCCGACGAAATCGCGGCAGCAGTGATTTTCCTATTGGGCGAGCAGGCTGGCTTCATCACGGGCCAGATTCTGGGCGTGGACGGCGGCTACAGCGTACCGGGCCACCACTGAGAAAACTATGGCCAAGGCACGCACCAGTTATGTCTGCTCCGAATGTGGGGGAACATCCGCCAAGTGGTTGGGGAAATGTCCCCACTGCGGTTCCTGGAATACGCTTACTGAAAGCCTTACAGCAGCCGCGCCGCCTCATCGATTCGCGCCCCTGGCGGGCAGCACTCCCGTGCAGGACCTTTCCACCGTCGAGGCGCGGGAGCTCCCCCGACAGCCCACCGGAATAGGCGAATTTGATCGCGTCCTGGGCGGCGGGCTGGTGCCAGGCTCGGTCGTGCTGATAGGCGGGGATCCCGGCATAGGTAAATCTACACTGCTGCTGCAAGCGCTGGTGTCTCTCGCGCAGATTGTCCCCGTTCTGTACGTCACCGGGGAGGAATCGGCTGAGCAGGTGGCACTGCGGGCGCGTCGGCTCGATCTGCCCACCGAGGGCACGAAGTTGCTGGCTGAAATCCGCCTGGAAGCCATCATGGACGCCATCGCAAGCCAGAAACCGGCTGTGGCGGTCATTGACTCCATCCAGACACTTTATTCTGGTGAACTGAGCGCGGCGCCAGGGTCGGTTTCGCAAGTACGAGAATGCGCCGCACAACTCACTCGGCTGGCCAAGCAGACAGGTGTCACCCTGGTGTTTATCGGCCATGTGACCAAAGACGGCACGCTCGCCGGCCCCCGTGTCCTCGAACACATCGTCGACACGGTTCTGTATTTCGAGGGCGACACCCATTCGTCCTATCGTCTGGTGCGGGCATTCAAGAACCGCTTCGGGGCAGTCAATGAACTGGGTGTCTTCGCCATGACAGACCGAGGTCTGCGTGGAGTGAATAACCCCTCCGCGCTTTTCCTGTCGCAGCATGGGCAGAATGTGGCCGGCTCCTGCATCATGGCCACTCAGGAAGGTACCCGGCCGCTGCTGGTTGAGATCCAGGCCCTGGTAGATACGGCCCACGTGCCCAATCCGCGCCGGTTGACAGTTGGTTTGGAAGGCACCCGGCTGGCCATGCTATTGGCCGTGCTCCATCGCCATGCCGGTGTGGCCACCTTCGATCAGGACGTCTTCGTCAATGCAGTAGGGGGCGTGAAGATCACTGAACCCGCGGCTGACCTGCCCGTTCTGCTGGCCATACTTTCCTCCTTGCGTGACAAACCCTTGCCGTCTGGCATGGTGGCTTTTGGAGAAGTTGGCCTGGCTGGCGAAATACGCCCGGCCGCCCGTGGACAGGAGCGACTCAAGGAGGCTGCCAAACTGGGGTTCAGTGTGGCGCTCATCCCCAAGTCCAACGCGCCCAAACAGCGGATAGAGGGACTGGAGATCATACCGGTGGATCGCATAGAGGCAGCCATGGAACGCTTGCGCTAGAACGACTGCGCGGTTTGCACCAACGACAAAGGTTCGACAAAAAAAACAGCCCCGAGGGGCAGAGAGGTGGCACTTGGATGCGTATGTAGTGGTAGCAGGTTGCTTGGTGGCGGGCGCGGCAATCGGGTTTGTGGGAGGGTTGTTGGGCATTGGGGGCGGTTTGCTGGCCATTCCCTTATTGGGTCTCATATTTGGAATGAGTCAACAGGCGGCGCAGGGCACAGCGCTCATCATGGTGCTTCCCGCCATACTTCTGGCTGTCCGCAAGTACAACCAGCATGAACGCATCAACTTTCAGGCGGCTTTGTTCGCTGCGGTATCGTCCATCCTCTGTACCTGGGTGGGGGCACGCATCGCCCTGGGAATCGATTCAATCATTTTGCGGCGGAACTATGCCGTTTTTGTTCTTGGCATTGCTGTCTACTACCTGGTGCAGGTGTGGCGCCATCGCGGTCGCGCGGGTCAAAAGAAGCCGGTCAAAGCGCCCCTGGAAGGTTGTCACCCCCTGTGGTTCATCCCGATCGGCTGCCTGGGCGGCATGGTGGGGGGCATATTCGGCATTGGCGGTTCCGTCGTGGCCGTGCCACTGCTCACCGCGGTATATGGGCTGAGCCAGTCCCGGGCGCAGGCCTTTGGCCTGGCCATGATTATTCCCGGCATATTCGTTGCGCTGCTTACCTATGCGCAGCACGGGCAGGCAGATTGGCTGATGGGCCTGCCCATGGCCATCGGCAGCATTGCCCTGGTTCCTCACGGAGTGAGGCTCGCCTATCGCCTGCCCGAAGCGCGGCTCAAGCTTACATTTGCCTGTATGCTGTTGGTGATCATGGTTCTGTTGTTGCTCAATCCTCAATGACTGCCTTCCTGTCCTGCCTGCGCATGGGCCTCCAGGCCTTCCTGCGCGACTGGCGTGCCGGCGAGCTACGGCTGTTGCTGCTCGCGCTGCTGGTCGCTGTGGCGGCGATTACCAGCGTTGGTTTTCTGGCGGACCGAGCGGCGCAAGTACTTGAGCGTGACGCGGCCCAGATGCTCGGCGGGGATATTGTTCTGCGTTCCGCCCAGCCGCTTCCCGAGCAGTTTGACACGGAAGCCATTGGGCGAGGACTCACCCTGGCTCACACTGTGCAGTTTCCGTCCATGGCTGTCCATGATCAGGCCAGTACGCTGGTGTCGCTCAAGGCAGTGGACGATGCTTACCCATTGCGCGGACTGCTGCGTGTATCGCAGGACCCCGGGGAACTGGCCGGGTCGCCCTCCAGAGGTCCCGCGCCTGGTACTGCCTGGGTGGACAATCAGCTCCTTGGCATGTTGGGTGTAGCGGTCGGCGACAGCATCGAGGTCGGCGATGTAAGCCTGCAGATCGCCGGCATCATCCGTCATGAACCGGATAGGGGCACACAATTTGTGAACCTTGCACCGCGGCTCATGATGCACCGTGACGATCTGGCAAAAGCGGGGTTACTGGGTCCGGGTAGCCGCGTACACCATTACCTGCTTGTCGCCGGCGACCCGGCAGTCGTGGGCAGTTTCAAATCATGGCTGGAGCCCCGCCTGGAACAGGGCCAACGCCT
>JAJUJD010000220.1 GCA_029267315.1 Alcaligenaceae bacterium | reverse complement strand
GGGGAATTCGAGCAATCAATTGGCAGGGACTGATGCCTTCTTGGACGCTAGTTTACGCAAAAGAGGGGGAACAATGGCAACCAGGCCCGCAAGAATCCAGAGGATGATGGAAATCTTGCTCTCGAACAGGATGGAGATTTCACCGTTCGTGATAGACAGCGCGCGGCGCAGGTTCTGTTCCATCATGTCCCCCAGTACTACGCCGAGAACCATGGGCGCCATGGGGACGTTCATCTTGCGCAGGAAGTAGCCGATGACCCCGATGCCTACCACCATGAGAAGGTCAAAGCGGGTGGCGTTGATGGCATACACCCCGATGAAACTGATGGCCAGAATGCCCGGTACCAACAGGCGCGGCGGAATCGACAGCATGGAGGCAAACAGCCGCACCAGGGGCACGTTCATCAGGAACAAGATGACGTTCGCGACGAACAGCGAGGCGATCAGGCCCCACACGAGCTGAGGCTGAGCTTCGAACAGCACGGGCCCAGGTGTGATGTTGTAGAGGGTGAGAGCGCCCATCATCACGGCGGTCGTGCCAGACCCTGGTACACCCAGGGTCAGCATGGGGATGAAGGAGCCCGTTGCCGCACTGTTATTGGCGGCTTCCGGTGCAGCTAGGCCGCGCAGATCGCCTTGCCCGAACTTGGCGTTGGGGTCGCGGCCTTCGATAAGCTTCTTCTCGTTGGCATAGGCCACGGCAGAAGCCACACTGGCTCCCGCGCCCGGAAGAATGCCGATGACGAAGCCGGTGACGCCGCTGCGTACGGTCGTCCACCAAGTGAATGCCAGCTCTTTCAGGTTGAACAACTTGCGTTCGCTCTTGGGTACTTCGATGGAGGTGCCTCCCAGAAGGGTCTCAAGCATCTGCAACATTTCTGCGACCGCGAACAGGCCGATCACCACCACGACGAAGTCGATGCCATCTGCCAGGTTCGGCAGATCGAAGGTATAGCGGTACACGCCCGAGTTTGCATCCACGCCCACTGTGGAAATGAACAAGCCCAGCATTGCCGCGAGAATGCCCTTAACGGGTTCGTCGCCCAGAAGACTTGTCAGCGCGCAGAAGGCAAATACCATGAGTACGAAGTACTCGGCGGGACCGAAAGCTACGGCAAAATTAGCCAGCAGCGGAGCCAGCATGACAATGCCGCAGATGGCAATGGTGGACCCTACGAACGACGACCACGCCGAAAGCGATAGCGCTACGCTTGCCAATCCCTTTCGCGCCAGCGGGTAACCGTCGAGTGTGGTCATCACAGCGGCGGCTTCGCCGGGCACATTGATCAGGATCGACGTGATGCGACCACCATATTCCGCCCCCACATACACCGCAGCGAGCAGAATGAGGGCGGTCTCTGGAGGCAGCTGCATGGCGAAGGCGATTGGCACCAACATGGCCACGCCATTGATGGGGCCCAGACCGGGTAGCACACCGACAATTGTTCCCAGGAAGGAACCGATGGCTGCGACCAGCAGGTTGGTGGCGGTGAAGGCGACACTGAAACCGAGTGAAAGGTATTCGAATACGCTGCTCACAGGATGTCTCCCAATATGCCAGTGGGCAGGACGACATCCAGACCCTTGTCAAAAAGGAAGAAGAGGCCGACGCTCATGATGAGTGCGCCGATGAACGCCTGTACCCAAGTAGCTTGAAACAGGCGTCCGATCAGCATGGCCATGAGAGTGGTGGCGGCAACGAATCCAATCCATTGAAACAGGAAGGCATAGCCGGCCAAATATGCCACCATGGCGGCAATGCGTGCGTTGGCACCCTCAGGGTTGGCTTCAACTTCGCCACCGCCCTTGATGACCAACCGTACGCCGCAAAGGGCGATGATCAGGGCAAGCAGAAGCGGGAAGGCTTTGGGGCCGACCGGTTCATAGGAAAAGGGTGGTTCAAGGTCGTAACCGAAGGCAGTGATCAGCGCTGCGAAGATCAGCGCTGCAATGCCCAGTACGCGGTCATTGAGCGTCAGCATGGTGGATGGTTCTCCGTGAATTCCCCCTGACTGGAGAAACACGGCCATGGGCGTCCATGGCCGTGTGCCGGGGGTGTGAAGCAGACGCGCCGTGGAATGGCGGCCTGCGGTGACTTACTTCTTGATCAGACCGAAGCTGTCGGCCAGTTCGGCGTAAAACTTGACGCGTTCCTTGACATAGGCGTCGAGCTCGTCGCCGGTCTTGTTGAAGGGGAACAGGCCTTGTTGCTCTTGCAGCTTGGCGAATTCAGGCGTTTGCATCAGCTTGTCAAAGGCCTGTACCCACCACTGATACTGCTCGTCGGACACCTTGGGGCCGACATAGAAACCGCGGATGATGGGCCAGACGATATCGAAGCCTTGCTCAGTCGCCGTGGGGATCTCGGACATGCTGCCCGGCAGGCGCTGGTCGTTGAACACGGCGAGAACGCGGATGGGCGCGCCACCGTCAAGCATGGTGCGGGCTTCTGCAGCGTCACCCATGTAGGCCTGGATGTGGCCACCACGCAGAGCCGTCAGGGCTTCACCACCGCCTTCAAAGGCCACGAAGCGCATCTTCTTGTAGTCGACGTCGGCGGCCTTGGCCGTCAGTGCGGCCTTCATCCAGTCCTGGCTGCCGACAGAACCGCCCGCACCCAGAACAATCTTAGTGGGGTCGGCCTTGAAGGCTTCCATGAGCGACTTCAGGTCTTTGTAGGGTGAATCGTCACGGACAATGGCGACACCGTAATCGCTGCCGATCGCAGCCAGCCAGCGAACATCATCAACGTTGTAGCGGCCGAACTTGCCCTGAGCCAGGTTCAGCAGCGAACCGCCAGAGAACGCCACAATGGCGTTGGGATCGCCAGGACGCTGGGCCACGATGTGGTTATAGGCCACAGCACCGATGCCACCGGGCATGTACACGGTGCGCATGGGTTCTTTGAGAATGTCGGTACTGGCAAAGCCGTTCAAAGCGACGCGACAGGTCAGATCAAAGCCACCGCCAGGTTGGGCAGGTGCGATGCACTCTGGCTTGCTGGGCTGTTGCGCTTGCACGGCGCTGATGCCAGTGAAAGTCATCAGACCGGCCGCTACGACGGCCAGCGTTTTCTTGTACAGCTTCATTGGATGTCCTCCGGAATTTTGAGTGTCGGTATGTTCCGGACCTTACGATATCGAATCGAAGCTTTCTCAATCCTTTCAGAAATATGAAAATTACTTAAAACTAGGGATTTCCCTCTATCTTTTATCTTATGTCTTATATAAGACCGTGGCCGGTAGCTGGAAGGTGAGTCTGGCGATTAAACCTCCCTGTTCGTTAGCCGGTTCCAGTTCAATACGCGCATTGTTGATGTCCGCAATGGTTTGGACAATAGCCAGCCCCAAGCCAGAACCGTGCTGGGCACGGCCCGCCTCGCCGCGCCTGAACCGATGACCAGCCAGGGCAATATCTTCTGCAGACATGCCTGGCCCGTTGTCCTCCACCTGCAGCACAGCTCCTTCTTCAACCCTGTACGCAGATACCGTAATCCGGGCTTTGGCCGGACTATATTTGATGGCGTTGCTCACCATGTTGCTCAGGGCTTGATGAAGAAGCCAGCCTATGCCTTGCACGACAATCGGTGTGTCAGGGAGGTCAAGACCGAAATCCTGGCGTTTTTCACGCGCAGCGGCCAGAAAGTCGTTCACGACATCGCGCGCAACCGCACACAGGTCGACTTCCTCCAGCGATTCACCGCTTCGGAGT
>JAJUJD010000236.1 GCA_029267315.1 Alcaligenaceae bacterium | reverse complement strand
TCTTCGAACATGGACCCGTTCAGCTTATTGCTGGCCAGAGAAACCAATGTGTTCATCAGCGACGAGGGCTTTGCAGAGGAACTGAAAAATTCGCTTGAGCGCGAGCTGTCCAACAGCTGCAATCATGTGACGGCGGAATCGGTTTCCGGCCGTTCCAGGTTTGAAAGGTGGGCGGATGACCTGTCGCATTTTCTGCTGAAGATAGGGGTGGCGCTGACGGGCCATGCATCCGAGTATTAGCCATAAAAAATGCCTTGTCCGGCCCCTTTTCGGGCACCGGACAAGGCAAGGCGGGTTGCGAGCGGCTGATCGGGCTATGGCTTCAAGTGTGCCCCCGAGTGCAGCCGGTCACAGGATGCCGGCTTAGTTGATGCCCTTGCTGCAACCGATATGAGCAATGGCTTCAATTTCGAGCAGTATTTCGGGCTTGGCCAATGAACTGACTTCGACCAGGGTGCAGGCGGGGAAATCGCCGGTAAAGAACTCTTTGCGCGCGTCCCAGATCCGGGTGTTCTGCCCGATGCGGGTCACGAAAATAGTCATCTTTACGACGTCGTCCATGACACCGCCGGCCGCTTCGACCAGGTCTTTGATCTTTTGAAAGATAACCTTGGCCTGGGTGTATTCGTCTTCTCCCAGAATGGTCTGGCCGTCCGGCCCGCGTGCCGTCATTCCCGAGACATACGCTACATCGCCCACAACCATGCAGTTCGACCAGAGCTGTGGCGCCGGCTCTTTGACGGCTGGGGAAGTGACACGTTGCTTTTTCATAATGGTTCCTTAAAAAAATCCCGCTTAAAGCGAAATAAAGTGATCCCAAGGGGACTGATTGCTCCAGTTGATGCATACGCTCTGGCGGCGCATATACCCCTTCCAGGCGTCAGAGCCTGCGGTACGACCGCCACCGGTGGCTTTCTCGCCGCCGAAAGCCGAGCCTACGTCCGCCCCTGTGGTGCCCATGTTGACCTTGGCAATACCGCAGTCACTGCCGGCGGCCGACAGGAAATATTCGATATTGAAGATGTTGGTACTGTGTATGCCCGAAGCCAGTCCCTGGCTTACGTTGTTGTGAATGTCGATCGCTTCTTCCAGGGTGTCGTATGGAATGACCGACACGATGGGCGCAAAGGTTTCTTCCTGCGCGCACTCCCAGCTTGGGTCAACGTTGGTCAGAATGGCGCCTTCAACGTAATAACCCGGGCGATCAATGCGCTTGCCGCCATACACCAGCTTGGCGCCTTGCTCGATCGCCTTCTTGATGGTGTTGTCGTAGTGATCAAGAGCCGCCGCATCGATCAGCGGGCCGACGATGGTGTCGGGTTCGCGAGGATCGCCGATCTTGATCTGCGAAAAGCACTTCTTGAGCAGTTCGACCAGTTCGTCGTGTATGGAGCGGTGGACAATGACGCGGCGCATGCTGGTGCAGCGCTGGCCTGTTGTTCCGATTGAGCTGAAGGTGAGGTTGCGTGCCGTTTGTTTGAGGTCGGCGGTTTCGTCCACGATGACTGCGCTGTTGCCCGAGCACTCGAGCATGTAGCGGCGGCCCAGGGTTTCGCTGACAATGGATGCCACTTTCTTGCCCACTCCGGTCGAGCCGGTAAACGAGACCAGGTTGACCCGCGTGTCGCGGACCATCAGTTCTGCCAGAGCGTCATCCGACGGCGTAAACAATGAAAACACGCCTTCAAGTCCGAGTTCTTTTTCGGCTTGCACTGCAAGTTGCTGCACGGCAATGGCGGTAAGAGGGACCTTTGGACTGGGTTTCCAGATGACGGTGTTGCCGGCAATGGCCGACAGAAATCCGTTCTGGGCCCATACGGCAGCCGGAAAGTTGTAGGCCGAGATAACCGCTGCAACGCCCAGGGGAAGCCACTGGTCGTACATGCGATGTTTGGCGCGCTGCGACTGCTGCGTGTAGCCATAAAGCATGCGCGACTGGCCGGCTGCCAGCGTGCCCATGTCTATGCTTTCTTTGAGTTCGGCACGGCATTCCGAAATGGATTTGCCCGTGTCCAGCGCAATGATGGCTGCCAGGTCTTCGATGTTCTCATTCATCAGCTGGCTGATGCGCAGAACCAGTTCACCGCGGCGAGGTGCCGGCACCATACGCCAGGTTTTTTGAACTTCTACTGCAGCCTTGATGATTTGCTCGTATTCGTCTTTGGTCGAGCCGGCAACCTTGCCCACGACCTCGCCGTCGGCCGGGCAGATGGCGTCAAACAGGTCGCGCCCCTCGACAGGTCCCCAGCCCCGGGTGTGTACATAGGTACCGGAGTGCGGCTTGTCGAGCTTGAATCGGGCCAATGCGCGGGCGGTATCAAAGGTGGGCTTAACTTGGTCAACAACGGAGTTCATAAACGTAACCTCAGGTTTATTTCTGCAGGAATCCGCTAATGGATTCGTCTGTATGGAAGACGGGCTTTTCCGCGTAATGGGGACCGTCATAGATTTCGATCAGGACGCTGCGCTCGTGTGCGATCGTCGGGCCGTGGGGATTGCCTTTGGGGTTCATGTAGAACGAACCGGGCCGCAGCCTCATGCCCACGTCGATGTACTCATAGTCGCCTTCCAGGCAGTACATGAACTGGTTCGACGCGTGAGTGTGCTTGATGGGAATGTTTCCGCCCTTTTCGTACTCGAGCAAGGCAATGCTTGCTCCCGTTTCTTCGTTCTTCCATAGGAAGTACTGGCGAAACCCATAGTCCGGGAAGTCGATCCATTTCTCGGGATCGAGTTCGTCCCGATTCACCATGGTTTCCAACGATTTCATGAATTCGGCATTCATTTTCAGTCCTCCAGGTTGGGACGGCCCGCGGCTGTCCATCGGTCGTATTCCTCGCGGCTTTCCGGCGTTGCCGGAAACAGGCCGAGTATCGAGCGGCCTTTTGCGATCTGTAGCGCAGCAAATTCCTCGTATTGAGCCGCGTCGAAGGCCTCTTCGGCGATCTCATCAACCAGAGCGCGGGGAATGGCAACCACACCTTCGCCATCGCCTACGATGACATCGCCCGGATAGATGGCGACGCCTGCACACCCGACGGGGCCATTGAGCTCGATGGGGTGCATGGCGATCGGGGTT
>JAJUJD010000166.1 GCA_029267315.1 Alcaligenaceae bacterium | reverse complement strand
CAGGCCAGCCGTGAAGCGCAGCGTCGCCGCCAGCTATATGAGCAGCGCGCCATTCCGCGCGAAGAGCTCGAGCGAGCCGTGCAGGCAGAAGCTGCTGCTCGCGCCTCTGCGGAGCAAGCGAACCTGGAAGCCCGCTCGCTTGCAGCAGGCAACCCCAATGAAGCGCTGGCCCGTGCGCGTCTGGCCAGCGCAGAAGCCCAGCTCGCGAAGACAATCATCCGAGCGCAAGTGAGTGGCACTGTATTGACGCGCAATGCGGAACCGGGCGACCTCGTTCAACCCAGCCGCGTGCTCTTCGAAATCGCGCACGATGGCGACATTGAAGTGCTGGTTCCTCTTGACGAAAAAAACCTCGAAGTCTTGGAACTCGGGCAGAAAGCCATTTGCATCGCCGACGCCTATCCCGGTCACCCCTTTCCGGCCATAGTGAACTTCATCGCGCCCAGCGTGGATCCGCAACGCGGAACAGTCGATGTCCGACTTTCCGTCACGGACGATCCGGGCTTTTTGCGTGAAGACATGACGGTGTCGGTGAACATTGAAACCGGCAGGCGCGATCAGGCCGTCGTGCTTCCCAATGATGCGTTATCTAATCCAAGACCTGGTTTGGCGACCGTATGGGTGGTGGAAGGAGGAAAGGCCCGCCAGAGGTCAGTCGAGCTTGGTCTCCGAGGCCTTGCTGCTACGGAAATCGTCTCTGGGCTGCGGGCCGGAGAAACGGTCCTGGCCGATACACCGGCCACACTTAAGGAAGGTGACCGCGTACGAATCCGAAGCGGAGAAATACCTTCCGGAAGCGCCGGCCGCACCGCAGACAGCGCAAGCCGTAACGAACTTCCGGTACGTTTTAATTGATGACGCTGATCACAGAATGGTCCATCGCCACCCGTTTCCTGCGTGAGGGCAAGGCCCAGAGCGCGCTCATCCTCCTGGGCATCGGGATGGGTGTAGCGGTGATCGTGTTCATTACTGCGCTGATCAATGGTCTGCAATCCAACACCATAGAGCGCACGCTAGGCACTCAAGCGCATATCCGTGTTCAACCGGCCGATGAACAGAACCTGGTCGCGCCGCCTGCAGCCGGCGTCACTCAACTGCTGCTCGAAGACAAGCGCGCGCAACGTCTGCGCTCCATTAACAACTGGCAAGAGCTGCGAAATATGCTGGACCAGTTGCCCTACATTAAGGCAGTCTCACCCGTCGTTTCCGGTCCGGCCTTTGCGCGCCGGGGGGACGCTCTGGAATCCGTCGCTCTTCTGGGAATCGACCCACAGCGATATCAAAGAATTGTTGATCTGCAGAACTCCATGGTTGAAGGTCGCTTCCGTATTGCGGCCGGTGACGCTTTGGTGGGCCGCCAGTTGGCCCACGAACTGGGGCTCAGGGTGGGAGACAAGCTGAGGCTGGACGGTGGGCAAGGCCGCGAAGCCGTCGTCAATGTAGTGGGAATCTTTGAACTGGGGGTTCGCGAACTGGACTCGCGTTATGTTTACCTGGATATGAAACAGACACAGTCGCTCATCGACTTGCCTGGTGCAGCGACCGTGATAGACGTGACTGTGAACGATATTTTCTCTGCTGAAGACATCGCCCGCCGCATCGCCCGGCTGACTGGACTAAAAGCGGAAAGCTGGATGGAGACCAATTCTCAGCTAATGAACGCGCTTCGGGCGCAGCGGCTTTCCACACGGATGATCAGCGGCTTCGTCGCGCTAAGCGTAGCGCTGGGCATCGCCAGCGTGCTTTCGGTGAGCGTAGTGCAACGTACGCGAGAAATCGGCATCCTTCGCGCCATGGGCAGCACCCGCCAGCAGATACTGCGCGTTTTTCTGCTGCAGGGCGCGCTTTTCGGGCTGGCAGGATCTCTTCCCGGTGGTCTGGCCGGCTACGGCATGGTTGCGGCCTTCAACAATCTGGGCCCTCGCCTGTTCGAAGTGCCCCTGGAACCGGGCTTATTAGTGGCAGCCATTAGCTTGGCAACCGTAACCGGCGTTCTGGCGGCTGCCATGCCAGCTCGACGGGCTGCGTCGCTGGACCCGGTGGAGGCCATTCGCCATGTCTGATCACAACAGAAGCGAGGAAGTACTCCGGCTAGAGCGCCTACGCAAAAGCTACAACGTCGGCAAACCAACCGAAGTGGAAGTGCTGCACAGCATAGATCTCGCTTTGAAACGAAGTGACTTTGCCTCTCTCGTGGGTGCCTCGGGTTCGGGGAAGAGCACACTCTTAAATTTGGTCGGGCTGCTTGACTGTCCTACGGCAGGCGAAATTCATATTCTTGGAGAAGCTACCCGTGACCTGCCGGACGCTCGCCGCACACAGCTGCGCGCCGACACCATTGGTTTCGTTTTTCAGTTTCATCATTTGATTCAGGCCTTCACTGCCCTGGAAAACGTGCTCATGCCGCTGATGGTGCGCCAAGGAGCTCCTAACGAGCACCAGCGCAAATTCGCACTAGGCTTGCTGGAACAGGTCGGCCTTTCTGGGAAAGAGCACCGCAAGCCAGATCAACTCTCCGGCGGCCAGCAACAACGTGTGGCAGTTGCACGTGCGCTGATCAACAAACCTGCCCTTTTGCTGGCGGACGAACCGACCGGTAATCTGGATAGCAAATCTGCAGCGGAAGTATTTGCTCTATTTCGTGAATTCAACCAACAGTTTGGCTGTGCCGTGCTGCTCGTCACTCATGACCAACAACTGTCGGAACAGTGCGACCGCATCATTACGCTGGCAGACGGCCACCTGGAAAGCGACTTGAACATTTATTCACAATCAATTAATTCGAGCTCAAATTATTCGTGATACACTCGTTTTTGTCGAATCAACAAAGAGGCCGGCAATGCCAGTCGCGACCTCCGTAAAACCATGACACCAGGCACAAACGACCCAGCGATTCTGCTGCGGGTACCAAAAGCCGAAGATGCGGCAGATCTGCATCGACTGGTTGCCGAGTGCCCGCCACTGGATCCCAACTCGCTTTACTGCAATCTTCTGCATTGCACGCACTTCAGCGCCACCTCGGTGGCCGCCGTCAGCAAAGATAGCCACGGCCGGGAACATCTGGTCGGCTTCATCTCAGCATATATTCCCCCCGGTCAGCCAGAAACGCTATTCGTATGGCAGGTTGCTGTTGCCGCGGAAGCGCGCGGCCAACGCCTGGCAGCACGCATGCTTGACAACATCCTCGAACGCGCGGTGTGCCAGGACGTTCGCTATGTGGACACCACAATTACGCCGGGTAACGAGGCGTCCTGGGGTCTGTTCAGGTCATGGGCCCGTCATCATGATGCGCCTACCCATAGCAGGGTGATATTCGAACGGGATCGCCATTTCGAGGGTCGTCACGATGACGAGCACCTCATGCGCATCGGCCCCTTCGAGATCGCCGCAGAATCCGCCACCTAGCACACAACGCTCTCCTTGGGGAGGCTTTGCATTCCCCATCTGTACCGGCCCCACGGGCAACACCGGTATTCGCCTCCCTTCCAAGAATCACATGGGTCTACACCCATGTCGGCCATGCCCGCCTCGAACCAACACGCTAAGAGGAACAAAATCATGAGTATTTTTGAAAAGCTTGAATCGAACGTTCAATCCTATGCACGTTCTTTCCCCGTTGTATTTGATCGCGCCGAAGGCGCTGCCCTTTACGACTCCGAAGGCCGTCGATACATCGACTTCCTGGCCGGCGCCGGCACGCTGAACTACGGGCACAACAATCCGGTTCTAAAGCAGGCCCTGCTGGATTACATTGCCGGCGACGGCATTGCCCACGGCCTGGATATGCATACCCGCGCCAAGGCAGAGTTCCTGGAAAGCTTCGAGAAGCACATCCTGGCACCGCGCAAGATGGAATACCGCGTGCAGTTTACTGGCCCTACCGGCACGAATGCCGTGGAAGCCGCCATGAAGATTGCGCGTAAGGTTACCGGCCGCCAGAACATCATTGCCTTCACCAACGGCTTTCACGGCGCCACTCTGGGTGCTGCTGCTGCCACGGGCAATCAGCATCATCGGGGCGGCTGCGGAGTTGCACTGGGCGGCGTGACACGTATCCCCTTCGACGGCTACATGGGCAGTGGTCTGGACTCCACGAGGCTGCTCGACAAAATGCTGGGAGACGCATCCAGCGGTGTGGATGCTCCTGCTGCGGTATTGGTGGAAACCGTCCAGGGTGAGGGCGGCTTGAATGTGGCCGGTCAACGCTGGCTGAAGTCGTTGGAAGCAGTGTGCCGTCGTCACGGCATCCTACTGATCATCGACGATATCCAGGCAGGCTGCGGCCGCACGGGCACCTTCTTCAGCTTTGAACCGGCTGGCATCAAACCTGACATCGTGACGTTGTCGAAGTCTCTTTCCGGTTTCGGTCTTCCATTTGCCGTCGTCTTGCTCAAGCCGGAACACGATCAATGGGCGCCGGGCGAACACAACGGCACCTTCCGCGGGAATAACCATGCCTTCGTAACCGCTCGAGCAGCCATCGAGACCTATTGGAAAGACGACAGCTTTGCCAAGGAAGTTCAACGCAAGAGCCAACTGCTTTCCAACCGCCTCGCACGCATTGCCGCCCTGGGTGGTAACGGCGTATTCAAGACGAAGGGCCGGGGCATGATGCAGGGCCTGGGCTGCCGTGACGGTGCCGTTGCGGAAAAAATCATCCGTCGATGCTTCGACGAAGGCTTGGTCATTGAAACCAGTGGCCCCGACTCTGAAGTGGTGAAGATTCTGTGCCCGCTGATGATTAGCGACGAGGATCTCAATGCTGGGCTGGACATTCTGGAGCGCAGCGTGCGCCATGTTCTTACCCAGGATTACAGCCTGGCCGCTTAAGCGCCCACTACTTCACATCTAACACAGGAGAAAAGAATGATTGTTCGTACCCTTGAAGAATGCCGAAACACTGATCGTCTGGTGAAGTCCACAACTTGGGACAGCTGCCGACTGCTGTTGAAGAACGACAACGTGGGGTTCTCGTTTCACATCACGACGCTGTACGCCGGGACAGAAACGAAAATGCATTACCAGAACCACTTCGAATCGGTTTACATCATCAGCGGCGAAGGCGAGCTGGAAAATCTGGATGACGGCAAAGTCTACAAGCTGGCGCCGGGAACCATGTATCTGCTTGACCAGCACGATCGCCACATTGTTCATGCGAAGCAGGACATTGTGTGCGCCTGCGTCTTCAACCCTCCCCTGAACGGCAAGGAAGTGCACGATGCTTCTGGCGCCTATCCCCTGGAAGCCGAAGTCATTCAGGACTAACCCTTCACGAGAGGAGCATCATGAATACAGCGACACTTACACGAGAGGAGGCACGAGTCGACCTCTATCCCTCACGCGGCAGCATGAAAGCCGACATTGTTCCCCGCCAGCACCCCTCGGTGTGGGCAACCCCCGAAATGAAGGCGCCGGTTGACCGCAGTCTTATCGAGCAGTATGAGCAAAACGGCTTTCTGGTGCTACGGGACGTATTCACGCCCGAAGAAGTCGCTAACCTTCAGGCGGAGCTGGAACGCTTGCGTCACCAAGCCGAAAGGCTGGACCAACCGGAAGTCATCACTGAAAAAGGGTCGCGCCAAGTTCGCTCGATCTTTAAGGTGCACGAACTGAGTGCCGTATTTGCCAAACTGGCTGCCGACGAGCGCTTGGCTGGGCTTGCTTCTTATCTGCTGGGCGATCAGGTGTACCTGCATCAGAGCCGCATGAACTACAAACCGGGCTTCCACGGCAAGGAGTTTTATTGGCACTCTGACTTCGAAACCTGGCACATTGAAGACGGCATGCCCCTGCCCCGTGCACTGAGCATTTCAGTTGCTTTGACCGACAACACGCCACATAACGGCCCGCTACTGGTCATGCCAGGTTCGCATAAGCACTATGTGGTGTGCGAAGGTGAAACGCCGCCAGAGAATTACCAGATGTCCCTGCAAGCGCAAGAGATCGGTGTTCCGAGCGACGAAAACCTGGCTCGCCTCGCCGCCCAGGGTGGTTTGGTCGATACCGCGGGCCCGGCCGGATCCGTGCTGATATTCGACTGCAACCTTATGCATGGTTCGAACAGCAATATCACACACCTGCCCCGCTCGAATGCCTTCTTCGTCTACAACGCCCTGAGTAATGCGCTGCAGGATCCCTTCTGCAATCAGCCCCCGCGGCCGGAGTTCATCGCGACCCGTGAAAAATTCGTCCCTCTAACGATACGCAAGAATGGTCCCGATGACTTCCGCTACACATAAGAGGGAGGTCTCGATGCATACGATTGAAAAAATTGGCGGAACGTCAATGAGCGACTACGCCGCAGTGCGGGACAACATTGTCCTGCACGGTGGCGCTGGCGGAAATCTGTACGGCCGTGTGTTCGTTGTGTCTGCCTATGGCGGCATTACGGATCTGCTGCTCGAACACAAACGCAGCGGCGAGCCCGGGGTCTATGCCCTTTTCGCTGGAGCGGCCGATGATGACGGCAACGCTGACCACTGGGAAGCACAGCTCGACCAGGTCCTGGAGGCCATGCTTGAAAAAAATGCGCAGCTGTTTGGCGACTCTGCCGACCGCGCTGAGGCCGACGCCTTCATCACCGAAAGGCTGTCAGGCGTGCGCAGCTGCCTGCAGGATTTGCAGCGCGTGTGCACCTAT
>JAJUJD010000068.1 GCA_029267315.1 Alcaligenaceae bacterium | reverse complement strand
GTCCCTGTCAAACCGACCGTGAGCTGGGTCTTTCAGAATATCTGGCGCATCGTTTCCTTTGGGTTTGGCAGTGGTCTGCTGCGCCCCGCACCTGGAACCTGGGGCACCTTGCTGGCATGGGGTTTGTGGGCCCTGTTGCCCCGCGGCCTGCCCGATCTCGGCATTCTCATTTTTCTGCTCCTGGCTTTCAGCTTAGGCTGTGTAGCGTGTGAAAGAACAGGGAATGCCATGGGCGTTTCCGACCATGGCGGTATGGTGTGGGACGAAATGGTGGCATTTTGGCTGGTGCTGTGGCTGTCGCCAGACAGCCTGGCCGCACAGGCGCTGGCCTTTGTATTGTTCAGAGGTTTCGACATTTTCAAGCCTCAGCCCATCCGCTATTTTGATGCGCGCTTCAAGGGCGGCTTTGGCGTGATGTGGGACGACCTTGTTGCGGCAGCATACAGCTTGCTAGTCATGGCCATCCTTGTCACGCTTGGAGCATTTGCATGAATACAGAAGAAATCGTTCACCTTGCACAGTTACTCGGAGAAAGGCTGGCCGGCAAAGGGTGGATGTTTTCCTGCGCGGAATCCTGCACCGGTGGGTTGCTGGCGGCTGCAATGACGGAAACGCCTGGTTCCAGCCGGTGGTTCGACCGAGGTGTGGTCAGCTATAGCAACGACGCCAAGCAGGCGCTGTTGGGTGTTCACCCCGAAACGCTTGAACGGTTCGGGGCTGTCAGCGAAGAAACCGCCATGGAAATGGCTGCGGGGGTACTGGCCACTGCTCCCCAAAGTGATTTCGCGGTCTCGACGACGGGCATTGCCGGCCCAGGCGGTGCCACACCGGGGAAACCGGTAGGCATGGTGTGCTTCGGCTTCGCCACGCGTACAGAAGAAGGCTTGGTCACTCGCGCGGCAACACGGGTGTTTCAGGGTGATCGGCAAGAAGTACGGTCAGCCGCAGTGGCTTTCGCATTGACGACCGCGCTGGAATTCAACCCGCTCGACTAAAACCCTCTGGGGGCTGCGCCGCCTAACCAGTATGGCGGCTGCAGCGTGTGGTTGCACACCACCGCCCCAAAAGACGTTAAGCGACAGCTTTGATGGCGTCGCGCGTGGCGCGGGCTGCTTCGGCAGCCGCTTCACGCCAGTCGGAACCGTTACTGGCATATAGTACGGCGCGCGAGGAATTGATCATCATCCCCAGCGCTCGGCTGTCGCGCCCTGCCTGCACGGTGTCGGGAATGCTGCCGCCCTGGGCACCAATGCCGGGTATGAGCAGCGGCATGTCTGCCACCCGCTCACGCACCTTGGCGATTTCCTGAGGGAAGGTGGCGCCGACCACGAGCCCGCATTGCCCATTCTGGTTCCACTGTTCCGCCACCATGGAAGCGACACGCAAATACAGAGGCGTGCCGTCACGGTCTTCGATGAATTGAAGGTCGGAACCACCCGGATTAGACGTACGACACAGCACGATGATGCCGCGATCTTTCCATTCCAGATACGGAGCCACACTGTCATGACCCATATACGGGTTCACTGTCACGGCATCTGCACCATAGCGTTCGTACGCTTCGCGCGCATACTGTTCCGCGGTAGATCCGATGTCGCCACGTTTGGCATCAAGTACCAGGGGCAAACCTGGATGCTTGTCCTTGATATGGCGGCATAGGGCTTCGAGCTGCTCTTCCGCTCCCGAAGCCGAGAAATAGGCAATTTGAGGCTTGAAGCCGCAGACGTAGGGCGCCGTGCTGTCAACTATTTCTCGGCAGAACTCGAATATGGCGTCCTTCCTGCCGTGCAGCTCTGCGGGAAATCGCTCGGGGTCAGGGTCGAGCCCGACCATGAGCATGGAGCCGGAATCAAGCCAGGCGGCGTCAAGTTTGGATTTGAAAGTCATGGTGAAGAAAAAGGCAGATCAAGTGCACCGCTTAACGAGTGGGCCAACGGCCGCCCAACATTTCCGTGGCCCGCTTGGCCGCGTCAGTGACGAGTTCCGATTGCCAGGCCACTGCTTCCTTGGTGAAGCGTTCTTTGGGCCCGGACAAGGAAATTGCACCCATGAACTCATTATCTGAACCAAACACCGCAGCTGCAACAGCGGCACAGTTTGGATCGCGCTCGCCGATGGACGTCGCCAGCAGATTTTGCTGCGAGGGGGCCAGACCAGTGCCCGCAAAGGCCTTGATGAGCTTGCCAGCGGCGCCGCGGTCGATGGGGAGCAGGTCTCCTACGTCGATACGGTCGAGGGTGGAGTGGTGCGAGTCAATTCTGAGCAGGCAGGCTCGATATTCCTGGTCGTGGTAAACGTGGAAAGAAGCGCTTTCGGTTCCCTTTTCCACCAGTTCCGAAAGAATGGGCCGCAGTACAGCGGTAACGCGATAGGTGGCCTCATAGGCGCGCCCAAGTTCATGCGCGTAAGGCCCCAGTGCGTAGCGACCATCGTTGCGCCGTACCACGAGGGCTGAGCGCTCCAGCGATGCGAGAAGGCGCAGCAGAGTACTTTTATAGAACCCGGTCGCACGCGCCATATCTGCCAAAGTAATGGGCGCGCCGTTGCGAGCAATCGACCGAAGAACGGCAATCGCCCGGTCTACGGCGGCGACGCCGCTGTCAGGTGCCTGGGTCATGTCAGTGCTTGCTCCGTTGGAATGCCGGCTATTATGCCATGACGCCAGGGCATGCCTGCGGCGTGCCCCGGGCGGTGCTGCGGGCCTTAGGCGGCCTGACCCGCTTTCTCAAACACCAGGCTGATGGCCGGTGCGTATTTGTCTCCGTGGCCGTCGGCAATGGCAGCTTCGAAGCAGGCCACCAGGTTTTTCGCGCCGCTTGCGTCCACACCAACAGACTCTGCGAGAGACACAGCGTATTCCAGGTCTTTCTTTGCGTAGGAGACCGGGAAGGCGCGTTCCGGAAACTCCTGCGGAACGATGGCCTTCATGCCGTGATTGCGCAGGGCGAAGCTGTCGGCCGAACCGGTCGACATTGCTTCGAACAGCCGCTTGGGGTCGACGCCTGCACGGATGCCGATGGCGCGTGCTTCCGCCAGCGCCAGCACGGTCTCGTACAGCACCATGTTATTGAGAATCTTCACTACCTGACCCGCACCAATGTCGCCAGCATGTGTGATGTCCGAAGCGAAGCAGGCAATCAGCGGCTGGATACGCGCGAAGAGGGCATCAGGTGCGCCCACCGGAACGGCCAGGGTGCCGGCTTCAGCGGCTGCGCGGGTACGCATGACGGGGGCATCGGCGAACTCGATACCGCGTTGGGCCAGCTTGCCGGCCAATTCACGGGTGAGCGGCGCGGGGGAAGTGCTCAGATCGACAATGACCTGACCTTGACGGCACAAATCCAGAAGCCCATTTCCATTCTCGCCAATAACGACAGATTCAACGACCTTTCCGGAGGGCAACGACATGAAAATAATGTCAGCACGGGAAGCGATCGTCGCGATGTCTGCCGTTTGAACACCATGTCCAGCGAGGCGCTCCAGCGGTGCTGAATCACGGTCTGATGCGAGCACCGTGCAGCCTGTCTTCGTCGCCAGGTGGCGGCACATGGGCTCACCCATGACGCCTACGCCAATGAAACCAATAACCTTAAAGTCTGCCATTTCTAATCCTGTGGTGGATGAACTGTATCTGTGAATTCTTTACGCCAGGTTGTTGGCGTCCATGCTCCAGTAAATGCCTTTGCTTTGCTGGTACAGGCGCACACCGTTGAGGCCCTTTTCACGCCCGATGCCGCTTTCCTTGAAACCGCCGAAGGGGGTGGAGATGGAGAGTTGTTTGTAAGTGTTGACCCATACTAGGCCTGTTTGCAGCGCGCGGGCTACCCGCCAGGCTCGCTGATAGTTGGCCGTCCAGACGCCGCCGGCCAAACCATAGACACTGTCATTGGCCTGAGCAATAAGGTCAGCTTCGTCTTCAAAGGGAAGCACGCACAGCACTGGCCCGAAAATCTCTTCCCGCACGCATGTGGCCTGGTTGCTCAAGCCGCCGATGATGGTCGGCAAATAGTAGGCACCGTTTTGCAGCTCGGGTGCATCCGGGCGCTTGCCACCGACGAGAATATCGCCGCCTTCGGCACGCGCGGTTTCAACATAATGCTCGACGCGCTTGCGTTGGGCGAAGCTGGCGAGCGGCCCCATTTCGGAACCGGCGACATCAGGCAGGCCGACTCGGATCTTGGCGGCACGATCCACCAGCAGGGCGACGAGGCGGTCGTACACGCCACGTTGTACGAACAAACGCGAACCGGCAACACACGACTGGCCGCTGCCTTCGAAGATGCCACCGACAATATTCTCTGCTGCCGCTTCCAGATTGGCATCGTCAAACACGATATGGGGCGATTTTCCGCCAAGCTCCAGAGCCACTGGAATGAGCCGTTCCGCGGCGATCATGCCAATAGTGCGACCGGTCGATGTACCGCCGGTGAAAGAAACCATGCGCACACCCGGATGTTCGACCAGCCATTTGCCAGTACCGGCTCCCAGCCCCGTGACAACGTTGAGAATCCCCGCAGGAAGCCCAGCTTCCAAAGCGATTTCACCCAGCAGAAGGGCGGCAGAGGGAGTGACTTCGGACGGTTTCAAAACCACCGCGTTACCCGCTGCCAACGCTGGAGCGACTTTCTGCGCTTCCATTGTCAAAGGCGAATTCCATGGCGTGATGGCTGCCACCACACCGTAGGGCTCGTAGGCCGTCATGGAAAGATAGTTGCCCCGGGAAGGGGTGACTTCCGCGCCCAGTGTCTCGCACGCGGCGGCGAAATAGCGGAATGTGGCGGCGGCGCTGGCTGCCTGCGCCTTGCATTCCGACCAGACCTTTCCGTTTTCCAGCATTTGCAGCCGGGCGAGATCGTCGGCGCGGGCCATGATGCCTGCCGCGATCTTGTTCAGCACCTGCGCACGTACGTGCGGCAGCATGTCGCGCCATTCAGGCCGCGCTGCGGCTGCAGCGGCCGTGCTCACCGCGGCATTCACATGCTCGCGGTCTGCGCAGGACACCAGATAGTTGACCTCGCCAGTGGCAGGGTTGACGGATTCGAAGGTATCGCTGGGGTTGGCGATCCATTCTCCATTAATAAGGAAGGCTTTGGGCGTGGCAGCCGGCTGAGACGACATGAGTGTTGGGCTCCGATGGTTTCGCATTCTGTTATACAGAACAATCGTTCTGTTTTAATTATCAATGTTGCTTTCATTGATGTCAATGGAGTGAAACTCTGACTTTGAGGTACGCCATCTGTAGCGTTGACAGTCATGTTCAAATAAAACTATTCTATAAATAGAACGTATGTTCTGGCTAAGAGAACAACTCTGTCACAGAGCATGCGATATAGTTCGCCACTAATCAGGAGACACAGTGAGAGCGTCCAAACTTATAGGTAGCACCGCCATAGCGATGCTGTTGAGCACGACCACCTGGGCACAAAACTATCCGGAACGCCCGGTTGATCTAGTGGTGCCTTATGCAGCCGGGGGCGCAACAGACGTTATCGCGCGCCTGGTAGCGACTGAACTGCCCGCGCAGTTAGGCCAGCCTGTCGTTGTTGTGAACAAGCCGGGTGCCGGCACAACGCTCGCGGCGGCGGAGATCGCGCGCTCCGCACCGGATGGCTACAAGCTGTACATGACCACGGCCGCGCACACGATCAGCGCCAGCCTCTATTCCAACTTGCGATACGACCCGATCAAGGATTTCGCCCCCATTCACTTGGTGGCACGCATTCCCATCGTGTTGATTACCAAGCCTGACTTCGAGGCGAAGACTCTGGCTGAGTACGTGAAAATCGCGACCACGAAGAAAGACGGCGTAACGGTTGGCTCGCCAGGTAATGGCTCGCCACAGCATTTGGCCCAGGCTCTGTTCCAGAAGCAAACCGGTTCCAACTTTATTCACATTCCCTTCCGCGGCGATGCCCCCATGCTCACCGACCTGCTGGCCGGTCAGATCGACTCAGCGTTTGTGACGTTGTCTGCCGCTCTGCCGCACATCGAGGCGGGCAAGGTACAGGCGCTTGCCGTTGCGAACCCAACTCGCATTCCGGCCATCCAGAACGTGCCCACCATGGCGGAAGCGGGTGTGCCGAACTTCAATGCAGCCACCTGGTTTGGCATGTTTGGCCCGGCAGGCATTGATGCCGGCATCCAGCAACGCCTGCACGAGGCTATCAATAAGGTTGCTTCTGCCTCCGAGTTCACTACCCGCATCGAAAAAATGGGCGGCGAGGTCGTGAACATGGGACCGGCAGAGTTTCAGGAATACGTGAAGGCGGAATCCGCGCAGTGGGCACAGGCGGTCGAAGCCTCTGGCGCACGTGTTGAATAATTGACTATCTCATAGTCGATCCCCAGCAGAACGGGCCCAGCAGGGCCCGTTCTAATTTCTGCTGTACTGTGTTCTTACAGCTCACCCTCTGGCACTGGCCCCAGAGGTGCCAAGTGGAGCTGCACGATATCCGTTTGCCCGGCATGAAGTGCAGGATAAAGCTGAAGGACGCGCGGGTCGTGCCCCGGCACAATGTGTTCAGGCGAAGCAGCGGCTGCGCGTAGTTTTTCGTAGCCCTGCAACATATCGGCGACGTTGAAGACGATGGGGAAGGGGCGGCTGAGCTCCATGTTCTCGTAATAATGTGAAGCGTCGGAAGCCAGCACCACGGTGCCCCTGGCAGTTTCTACCTGAACAGACTGCAGCCCTTTGGTGTGGCCGCCTATATGCAGGAGGCGGACCCCGGGTGCGAGCGCACTGTCGCCGTCATGGAACACAACGCGTTCCTGATAGACACTGCGCACGAGTTCCAACACATCGTCAACGGAATACGCATGCCGTAGCGGACCATGACACATGCACCGCCCTGTCGCGAATTCGACTTCCGCATCCTGGATATGGAAGCGCGCATTGGGCAGCTTGTCCAGATTGCCGGCATGGTCGTAGTGCAGGTGGGTGAGAATGACGTCAGAAACGTCTTCTGCCCGCACACCCAGTTCCGAAAGAGCTTCAATAGGGCAGCGGAGCAGCTCGCGCTGGCGTTTCGCAGCCGTTTGGGCGTTGAAGCCGGTATCTACCAGAATGGTGTGCTCTGACGATTTGAGCAGCCAGACGAAGAAGTCCATCGGCATGGGGGCGTCGTGCGGGTCGCCTCCGAGGAAATTGTCGCGGCGCAGGCGCGCCATGTTGGCATAACGAATTGCGTAGACCTCGTAAATTTCGGTCTCGCCAGTAACTACGGACATCCTAAACTCCCAAATAGGCTTTTTGCACGAATGGGTCGGCCAAAAGCTCGGCTCCTCGGCCGCTTCTGACTACCTCACCGTGCTCCAATGCGTAGGCATTATGCGAAAGTCTCAATGCGAGCCTCGCATTCTGTTCCACCAGAATGATGGAAAGGCCTTTCTCCTTGTTCAATCTTTCAATGGCTTGGGCAATCTCGGCCACTACCTTGGGGGCAATGCCAAGGGACGGCTCGTCGAGCATCAGCAGTCGCGGGTGCGCCATCAGTGCGCGGCCAATGGCCACCATCTGTTGTTCTCCACCAGAGAGCGAACCCGCAAGTTGATGGCGGCGTTCCCGGACGCGAGGGAAAAGGTCGTAGATTTCATCGAGCATGGTCTTGATCGTGCTGCGCGATGAAACCGAATAGGCACCCGTGAGCAAATTATCCAGAACACTCATGCGGCCGAACAGGCGGCGCCCTTCAGGCGACAGAGAAATGCCGTTGCGCACGCGGGCGGCGGCATTCAGCGCGGTGATGTCGCGACCGCCGAACCGTGTCACGCCCTGCGTTGCATTGACCAGCCCCACGATTGCCCGCAGGGTCGTGCTCTTGCCTGCGCCATTTGAACCAATCAGCGCGACGATTTCCCCTTCCTCGACCGAGAAATTGACCTTGCGAATTGCTTCCAGTGCGCCGTAGCGCACGGTGAGGTCGGAAACTTCAAGCATGGGCATAGTCAGGCGCTCCCAGGTAAGCCTCAATGACAGCAGGGTTGGCTCGGATATCCTCGGGCGTGCCTTCCGCAATCTTCTCGCCTTGAACGAGTACGACAATGCGCTGGCAAAGCTCCATAACCAGGGCCATGTGGTGTTCCACCAGCAGCAGCGTCAGCCCGTGTTCATCGCGCAGATGCCGCAGCAGCTTGGCCAGTTCATTGCACTCTTCATGGTTAAGACCGGCCGCTGGTTCATCCAGCAGCAACATGGACGGTTTCGTGGCCAGGCCGACGGCGATGCCCAGCTTCTTCTGCAAGCCATAGGGCAGGCTGCCAGCTTCAACATCCGCCCAACGCTGCAGATCGGTGATTTGCAGAATGCGATCGATCTCTGCAGCCACCTCGCTGGCGGCAAGATCGCGGTGATAGCGACCCGTGACGGGCCCCACGATAGACTCACGAATACGGGGCAGCATGCCGCGGTAGATGTTCTCCGCTGTGGTTTCTTTAGGGTAGGTAGAGGTTGCCTGAAAGGTGCGGGCCAAGCCGGCAACCACGACGCGACTGGGTGGCAGGCCAGAAATGCGCCGCCCTTCGTATCGCACTTCTCCCTCGGTGGGGGGCAGAGTCCCGGTAATCACGTTGAAGGCAGTGGTTTTGCCCGCCCCGTTGGGTCCGATTAAGCCGACAATCTCACCGCGGCTCACCTGAAAACTGACATTGCGAAGCGCCATGAGCCCACCAAAACGGCGGCTGATGTTGGCCACTTCCAGAATTGAGGATGTGTTCATATCGTCACCGTTTGAAGCGCGCCGCCAACTGGCGGGGAAGATCGGCCAAGCCCCCAGGCATGAAACGCAGGATAAGTATCAGCGCAGCACCGTAGAAAATGTGCTGGGTCTGCACCGCGCCTCGGAAAAGTTCCGGTAGCGGCGTGAGCACGATTGCTCCAACCAGCGCTCCCCAGTTCGAGTTGCGACCACCGATGACCAGCATGATGATCAGCGCGATGGATATGCTTGTATTGAAGGATTCGGGGGATATATAGCCGATGTATCTACTTTGCAGAACGCCCGCAATCGCGGCAATGGCGCAGCCGACTACAAAGCAGAAGATCTGCAGCCGATGAACGCTTAAGCCGGTGGCCTCCGCCAGGGCGGGGTTCACGGCGACAGAATCGATGGCGTGCCCGAGAGGCCGGGTGAATAGGCGGTGAACGGCGATAGTGGAGACAATCGCCACGACCAAGGCGAGGCCATAAAACGATGTTCGCGTGCTGAAGGAGAAACCAAATAGCTCAATTCCGGGAATTCCGGTTATGCCGTTGGCACCGCCGGTAATGGCGGCAAAATCCAGCAGCACCAGGCGGGTGAGCTCACCAAAGGCGAAGGTCACAAGCACGAAGTACACGCCTTTGAGCCGCAGGATGATCCAGCCCAGGGCGAAGGCAACCAGCGAAGTTACAGCAATAGCGACGAGCAGCGCCGGAATGAAGGACAGCGCAAGCGCGTTACCCAGCAACACGGCGGTATAGGCGCCAATTGCCATGAACGCCGCATGGCCGAGGGACAGCTGCCCGGAACGACTGATCAAAGCCAGGCCATTGACGGCGAGCACATTCAGGCAGGTAAGTACCGCCAGATGCTGGACAAACTCCCCTGAGAACCATGGGATTGTGGCCAGGGCCAGCACCACCAGGGCAAGTACTGTCAGCTTCTTGCTGGGGTTGGTCGCGGGGGCCCGAGTCTGCATAGTGTTGGCTTGCATGTCAGGCTTCCCCTTGTCCAAGAATGCCGCGCGGACGGAAGACGAGCATCATGATCACGAGAACGAAAATCAGCATGTCGGCCGTGCTGGTGCTCAGGAACAGGCTGCTGTAACTCTCCACCAGACCCAGCGTCATGCCGGCCACTGCCGCGCCGGGAATACTGCCCAGCCCGCCCAGAATTACAACGATGAAGGCCTTGAGCAGGGGAGCACTGCCAACAAAGGGCGATACGGAAAAGAGTGGGGCCATGAGCGCACCGGCTACGGCTGCTAGCCCCACACCCAGACCAAACCCCAAGGGGTAATAAATGCGTGAACGTATGCCCTGGATGGAGGCGATTTCAAAGTCTTCCACCACCGCGCGCAAGGCACGCCCGGCCCGCGAATGTTTCAGGAAAACATAGAGCAATACCAGCACGACCAGGGCAAACCCCACCACGTAAAGGCGGGAGGTGGGAATCACGATACTGCCCAGCCGTGTGACACCACGAACAATGGTCGGCATGGAGTGCGGATCGGGACCGAAGAACATCAACGCCAGGTTTTGCAGGATCATGGCCATGCCGATGGTCGCGATCATGCCGTTGAGTTCGTCATGCCGGAATGGTTTGAGAATGAACCATTCCAGAAAGACGCCCAGCACGACGGCACCAGTAAAGGTGACCGCCAGGCTGAGCAGAAAGGGCAGATCTGCCTGCGCCGTCAGGAAGTAGGCAGCGAAAGCGCCGAGCATGTAGAACTCGCCATGGGCGAAGTTCACAATGCGCATCACGCCAAACACCAGCGTGAAGCCTACTGCCATCAGCAGGTAGAGCAACCCCACGACCATGCCGTTGACGGTCGCCTGGGCCAACAAGATACTCCAGTCCACGATGCGTCTCCGCTTACTTGCAGCCGTCGACGGTGCAGGCGGCGCGAATCACTTCCGCCCCATTCACCACTTCAGCGACATAGAAGGGGGCATTGAGCTGGTGGTTGATGCCGTATACCTGCTCGCCCGTCCAGTTCAAGGTGCCCAGTGCGCCTTCGAAATCTTTGAGCGCAGCCATTTCCTTGCTGATTGCCTTGGTATCGGTAACAGTGCCTGCGCGGCGCATGGCTTCGAACAACATGCGTGTGCCATCATAAAAAGCCGGGCTGAAGCCATTCATCGCGTGCTTGTAGTTTGCCGCGTAAAGCTCGGTATAGGCTTTGGTGGAAGGCAGCTCGGGGTTGATGGGCGTGTGGACGAACATGCCTTCGGTGTATTCCTTCCCCGCTACGTTGGCAATCTCTTGGGTAGCAGGGCCGCCGGTGCGAACAATTTTTCCTTCGAAGCCGATTTCACGGGCCTGCTTCACGATCATGCCCGCAGTGGTCGGGGAGTTGCCGTCCAGTTCGATAGTGTCGATGCCCCGTGCTGTCATGCGGGTAAGCAGCGGCAGAAAGTCCACACGGTCTCGCTCGAAGAATTCGGTGGCTGCCAGTTCAGCGCCCGCCTTCCCGTAAGCCTTTTTAAGGTCCTCGGCAATCTGGTGACCAGTTTCATCGTTGGGGAACAACGCGCCGACCTTCTTCACACCCTGATTCTTTACCAGCCAGTCGATCTGCGGCTGAGAAACTTCCGCGGTGGTGACATTGGGACGGAAAGTGAAGGGCTTGTCTGCCTGCAAAGCCTTGGCGGTGAAGCCCAGCGTGATCACGATGACTTCATTCTTCTCGGTGATGGGCTGAATGGCCAGCACGGGCGCAGAGCCAACGGGACCAATGATGTACTTCACCTTGTCTTCGAAGACGAGGCGGTTCGCAACCGTAACGGCCTCATTGGCCTGATACTTATCGTCGTATGCGACAACGCTGACCTTGTAGCGTTTGCCGCCCACTTCCAGACCGCCTTCCTTGTTCACTTCCAGGGCGGCCAGTTCAGCGGCATTCTTCATGCCCTGACCCCATGCGGCGCCAGCGCCCGATAGCGTGACGAGTGCGCCAATTTTCAGTTCCTCTGCCTCCTGGGCTTGTGCGCCAAAGGGGAGCGCGACACAAAGCATCGCCGCAGCAATTTTTGTAAGTCTCATGATTTTCCTCAGGTGAAAACGGCGCGTTAACGCACCTTGTTGATATGAACGTCAGGGCTGCACGGACGACTTATCCTGCGCAGAGTGAATCTTTTTTAGTACTGGCAGGATGTATTCGCGGAACTGCATGGGATTCTCGCTCATCGGGAAATGGCCGACTTCCTGCATGATGGTCACTTTCGCACCGGGAATGGAATCGGCCGTGCGCAGGGTGTCCTCGGGGGAACAGGAAAAATCATATTCACCGGTGAGGAGGTACAAGGGGCAGGTGTCGGTATCAATGCCCCCCAACTTGCCACGCAGGTCTGCATCAACACGATAAAAGTAGAGATCGCCCTTGAACACACCAGGGCCGCTTTGCATGTACTGCCACAGAGTTTCGTGACGGTGAATGGCAGGTGACTGTGGCGCGATCAGGCCCGACACCAGTGCGGCACAGACTTCCCCGCCATGCACGTCAGGCCGATGCAGCCAATCCGTGTCGTACCACGGCTTCTGGTAGTCGGCGCTTTCCACGCCGATGAGCGCCCGGAAGTGCGCGGCGTGCGCATTGGCCAACTCCAGAACGATGCGCCCCCCAATGGAACAACCAATCAATGCCGGCTGTTCGAGCTCGAGCGCCTTGCAAAAAGCCAAGATGGTTTCTACGTAGAGCTGGGTAGTGAGTTGGTAAGGCGTTTCCTGCCAACCTTCCGGAGGATACGACTTACCGTGCCATGGCATGTCGAACGCAATCACCCGGAAGCGATCGGTGATTTCCGCATCGTTCAACATATGGCGGTATTGCCGGCTGTCGGCGCCGGCTGTGTGCAGACAGACCAGCGGTATGCCCGACCCGGCTTCCTCGAAGTAGACGCGACAGGTTTTGCCTGCAATATCCACATTCAGGTAGCGCCCCACGATAGGTTCATACCGCGTGCTCATGGTTTTACCTCCGTTCGGGGAGATGCCAGCAGATCTTTAACGAATTGCAGATGTGCCATAAAGGGCTGCAAGTTGCCTTCGATTTGCATGCGACCATGGCGTGTGAGCGCAAAAATATCATGCCAGCCTGCCGCAGGGGTAGCTTCCCAGAAGCGCTGCCATGTACTTGCTTCCGCCGAAAGCGCAAAATCCCAAGGGGTTAGCGGCCGCAGCGCAGCCAAACTTTCTGCCGATTCCACACGGCCGCTGCGAACCTTGACCAACAGATCCGTTCCGCCAATGCCGACCTTGATATCAAAGGTGGCGGGGCGACGACGCTGGAATTTGGCTACTGCGTTCAGGAAGCGGTCAACCGTCAACCGTTCCTCTTCGTGGCTGGCGAACGGTGCAGCCATGGAGTCTCCTTCGCGTTCTATTCAATAGAATGATTATTCTTTGTAATGGAACATTCTAGGTAGCGGGTTCCAGCCAGTCAATAGAAATGGGCAGTGCAAGCGTCTAGGGATAACCCCAGAATCATGCGAGCCTAGACTTTGAGGCATAAAAAAACCCGGGGAGCCAGAAGCTTCCCGGGTTTGAAGGCAAGGGGGCCATACTTGCACCCCCGTGCTATCCAGGCCTGCGGCCTGGTGAGGAGACAGGTAGATGACCGGTTTAGAAACCGCCCATGCCACCCATGCCGCCCATGCCACCCATGTCGGGCATGCCGGCAGCGGGCTTCTCTTCAGGGATCTCGGCAACAGCGGCTTCAGTGGTCAGCAGCAGGCTGGCAACGGATGCAGCGTTTTGCAGAGCGGTGCGAGTGACCTTGGTGGGGTCCAGAACGCCTTGCTCAACCAGATCGCCGTACTCGCCGGTGGAAGCGTTGTAGCCGAAGTTGCCTTCGCCTTGTTCCACGCGGTTCACGACCACGCTGGGCTCGTCACCAGCGTTGGCAACGATGGTGCGCAGCGGAGCTTCAATAGCACGCAAGACCAGCTTGATGCCAGCGTCTTGGTCGACATTAATGCCCTTCAGGCCTTCGACAGCCTTCTTGGCGCGGATCAGAGCAACGCCACCGCCGGGAACAATACCTTCTTCCACAGCAGCACGCGTGGCGTGCAGAGCGTCTTCCACACGAGCCTTCTTTTCCTTCATTTCCACTTCGGTGGCAGCACCGACGCGGATAACGGCAACACCGCCGGCCAGCTTGGCGACGCGCTCTTGCAGCTTCTCACGGTCGTAATCGGAAGTGGCTTCTTCGATTTGAACGCGGATTTGCTTGACGCGTGCTTCGATGCTCTTGGCATCGCCAGCGCCGTCGATGATGGTAGTGGTTTCCTTGGCAACTTCAACGCGCTTGGCTTGGCCCAGTTGATCCAGGGTCACGCTTTCCAGGGACATGCCGGTCTCTTCGGAGATCACGGTGCCGCCAGTCAGGATGGCGATGTCTTCCAGCATGGCCTTGCGGCGGTCGCCGAAGCCAGGAGCCTTGACAGCGGTGGTCTTCAGGATGCCACGGATGTTGTTAACAACCAGGGTAGCCAGTGCTTCGCCTTCAACGTCTTCGGCAACGATCAGCAGAGGACGGTTGGACTTGGCGACCTGTTCCAGAATCGGCAGAAGATCACGGATGTTGCTGACCTTCTTGTCGTGGATCAGGATGAACGGATCTTCCAGTACGGAAACTTGCTTGTCGGGGTTGTTGATGAAGTAGGGCGACAGATAGCCGCGATCGAACTGCATGCCTTCCACGACGTCGAGTTCGTTTACGAGCGACTAGCCGACTACAACGGGGAACACGCCTTCGTTGCCAACCTTGTCCATG
>JAJUJD010000213.1 GCA_029267315.1 Alcaligenaceae bacterium | reverse complement strand
TTTGCCTCTCAGCCTCAGCACCACTATCTGCTCAGGCTGGTCGATGAACCCAGTACGCCACCTCCGCTGCCCCATCACCGCGTGATCGTTGACCGCGGCCCTTTCACGCTCGACAACGACCTGCAACTGCTGCGGGAACATCACATTGAATGCCTGGTGTGCAAGAATTCCGGTGGAGAAGGATCCATGTCCAAGCTCGTCGCCGCCCGCCAACTGAGGCTGCCGGTGGTGATGGTCGAGCGTCACTCGCCGCCACAGCGGCAGGAAGTCCATGACGTTGACAGCGTCCTGGCCTGGCTCGCTCATGACACTGTCCCTGACGGGTCTGAGCAGGGAGCATAAAAACGAGGCGTATAGACCAGCGGGTCTCCCGCATGCTGGATACAGCGAGTCAAACTAGAACCGACAATCACCAGCGTGCGCATATCGGCCATATCCGCAGTGGCTTCACCCAACGTCGTGACTCGAATGCGTTCCTCGGCAGTGGATACCGCTCGGGCAAACACGATCGAGCGCTGCAAGCCACAGGCTTCCCGCAATACTTCCAGGGCTCGCCCGAAACCCTCAGGTCTCGCCTTGGAACGCGGGTTGTAGAAGGCCATGGCGAAGTCCGCCTCGGCCGCCAGACGCAGACGCTTTTCGATCACGGCCCAGGGCTTCAGGTTGTCGGACAGATTGATGCAGCAGAAGTCATGCCCCAAGGGTGCCCCTACCCGAGCACTGGCCGCCAGCATGGCGGAAATGCCCGGCAACACCTGAATGTCCAGTAACCGCCATTCAGGTATTTCTGGCGCAGAGTTCTCCAGGGCCTCGAACACTGCCGCCGCCATGGCGAACACCCCCGGATCACCTGAAGAAACGACCACAACCCGGTGGCCGTTGGCGGCCATCTGCAGGGCATGTTCGGCACGGTGGATCTCTTCACGATTGTCCGAGCCGTGACGCACCAGTCCTGGTCGCGCCGGCACCCGCTCGACATACGGCACATAGCCCACGACATCGGTTGCCTGCGCCAGTACGGCAGACACTTCTGGCGTGACCATCGTCTCGGCGCCCGGGCCCAGCCCGACAATTTTCAGCCAGCCACTCATGGTCTTCTCCCATTGCCATGGATCAGCAGAATGGAGAAATACGGCACGCTACCGCTGACCTCAGTGAATGGCACCACCCGCTCCTGGGGCATGGCGGCATACTCGATCAACCAGGCTTCATTTTCTCGGCCTGCCCGCGCCAATGCCCGCCGAAGCTTGTCCAGCTGGCGACCGATCTTCATCACCACCAGGGCATCGGTCTGGGCGATGCGCTCGGCCAGGGCATCTTCCGGCAATGTGCCCATCGCTACGGTCAGCACATCATCGCCCCAGGTCACCGGCCGTGCGGATGCCGTCCAGGCGGCGGACATGCCCGTGATGCCAGGTACCACCGACAACGCCACCCGCCCCTGCAAGCGCGTGTACAAGTGCATGAAGGAGCCGTAGAAGAAAGGATCGCCTTCACACAGCACCACCACATCACGCCCCGCATCGGCAATCTCGATCAGTTGCGCCACGCTGCGTGCATAGAAAGCAGCCAGCAGCTCGTTATAGCGAGGGTCGTCGAAGGGAATCTCGGTGGTGACCGGATATTCCATCGGCAGTTCGACAGCGTCTTCCGCCAGCAGGCCTTCAACAATGCTGCGCGCGTGACCTGTTCGGCCTTTCTTGCGGAAGTAGGCGACATGTGACGCCTGACGAATCAGGCGGTCTGCCCTCACGCTCATCAGGTCCTGGCTGCCAGGCCCAAGACCAACCCCGTATATGGTTCCCTGTGTCATTCGCTTCGGTCCGCCATGGCATTGATCGCGGCTACCGTCACGGCACTGCCGCCAAGCCGGCCTTCGACGATGCAGCATGCCAGTGATGCGCTTTCCCATAACGCCTGCTTGGACTCAGCCGCTCCGACGAAACCGACCGGACAACCGATAATGGCAGCAGGACGAGGGCACTGCGGATCTTCCAGCATGTTGAGCAGGTGGAACAGTGCCGTCGGCGCATTGCCTATCGCCACGACCGCGTCCTCCAGATAAGGGCGCCACAGCTCCACGGCAGCCGCAGAGCGGGTATTGGCCATTTCCTGGGCCAGGCTGGGCACGCGTTCATCGTGCAGGGTGCAGACAATGGCATTGTCCCGCGGCAGGCGCTTGCGCGTGATGCCTTCGGAAACCATGCGCGCATCGCACAGAATCGGTGCGCCCTGCTCCAGCGCCTGTCGCGCCCGGTTCACCACATCGCCACGAAAGTGAATATGTGCAGCAAGCTCCACCAGCCCGCTGGCATGGATCATGCGTACCGCCACCGGCTCTTCTTCTGCTGCGAAGCGTTCCAGTTCGGACTCACGTCGAATGGTGGCGAAGGACTCTTGGTAGATCGCCGGTCCATCTGTTTCATAGACGTGGGGCATCATCCATCCTCTTCATGTAGGTTCTTGACATTCGAGTCGATTCTTCAGATAAGCAATAACGTCGGATTCACTGAGCCCGGTCATGTCTGGTGTACTGTCTGCACGCCCCTTCAAGACCACATCGTAACGACCGCAGCGCCCGACCAGGCTTACCTCGGCCGCCTGGCGACGGGCACACCCCTTGGAACACCCGGACACATGCAGCGTACCCTGGACCAGGCCACTGATACCTTCGGCCAGGCCCAGGGTGGCGACACTAGCCTGTTCGCAATATGGAGCCCCCGGGCATACATCCATCGACAAGCGAGGATCCCGGTTATCGTGCAGCAAGCCAGCAACAGGAATGGCGGGAGCACCGATGATCAACAGACGACGCCATGGTGTTACACGTACGCCGGTGACGGGCTCAGGCTCAAGCGCCGTACGTAACACTTTGGCTTCGACCCGTCCGAACGGCAGTCCCAGCAACATGCCCTGCGTCTGTTTTTCCAGAGTTTGCTTTTCAAGAGTCAGGCTGCCCAGAGCCAAGCTGGAGCGAGCCCTGGCCGGTGCCTGTGTTGCCAACGCCCAGGAGGGCAATGGCACGTCATGCCGGCACATACGGCTGACATCCCGCCCACCGCTCTCCACGAACCAATGCGCCAGGCGAATCAGCTGTTCGACTGCAGCATCAGCCGAAGACACAGGCGTACCCAAGGCATGCCCGTCGGCTCGTACCAGCAAGGTTCCCGTTGCGCTCTGTTCCAGTCGAAAGTCCGCCGAGACATCGCCCAGCAGCGGAAAACCGCTGGCATCCATGGCAAAGCCCATCTTGCCCGGCAATTCCGGCAATTCATTGCGACGCGCTGACAACAGGCGAGCCACTTCATGTGTCGCATCACCGATCTGCCAATCAGGAGCCAACAGCAAGGGCGGCAGGCGTTCGCAACGGGGATCCGGGTCGACCAGTTCATGTTCGACAAGGTACGCCATCAAACTACGCCAGCCAGCGTCGGATACCCCCCGCAGCTGCAGATTGGCCCGATTGGTGAGCTCAATCAGTCCACTGCCGAAGCGCTCTGCTGCCTCACACAGCGCCAGCATCTGGATACGCGTCAATTGGCCGAGAGGGGGACGTATGCGCACCAGCAGACCATCGCCGGTCGGCATCGGTCGCCATGCGCCGGGACACCAGCCCTTGATACGCGGCTGTTCAATGGCCATGCGCACCCGCCTCCCTGCCTTCATCCATCTCGAGCAACAGGTCCCGCAAGGCCAGATCACGTTGCTCGGGGTCTTGCCACAACCCGCGCTGGGCAGCTTCCAGCAGGCGCTCGGCCATTTCTTCCATTGCCGCAGCATTGTGTGCGCGCAGGAACTGCTGGTTGCCGGGATCCAGTACCAGTGTGTCGGTGACTTGGGCGTACTGATAGTCCTCGACCAGATTGGTGGTGGCATCGTAGGCAAACAGGTAATCCACCGTGGCTGCCATCTCCGCGGCCCCCTTGTAGCCATGCTCGCGCATGGCATGGATCCACTTGGGATTGAGCACACGGGAACGCATCACCCGGGCCAGCTCCTGCTTGAGCGTGCGGATCTTCGGATGAGCCGGGTTGGCATGGTCGGCGTGATAGATGAGCGGCTGACCCGAACCGAGAAAACGGCTGGCATTGGCCATGCCACCCTGAAAGGCGTAATAGTTGTTCGAGTCGAGGATATCGTGTTCGCGGTTGTCCTGATTGTGCAGCACGGCCTCCAGCCC
>JAJUJD010000028.1 GCA_029267315.1 Alcaligenaceae bacterium | reverse complement strand
GGCCTGTCGACTCATCCGCGAGTACGAACAGCAGACCAGCCGGGTGGCAACGCCCATCATCGCATTGACAGCCAGTGTCATGGCGGAAGACCGTCAGGTTGCCCGCCAGGCAGGGATGGACGGGTTTGCGGTCAAACCGCTTGATGTTCCCGCCTTGCTTAGCGAGATCGCTCGCGTGGTGGGGTCGAAAGAGTCTGGGCACGACGAAGTCTCGGAAGAAGCGACTGCAACGCCGGTTCAGGAAGTGACCGCAGTTGACTGGGAAACAGGGCAGTCCCTTTGGGGCACCCGACAACGCCACGTCCAGGCTGTGCAGCGATTCCTGGATGCAGTTCACACGCAATATCCCTTGTCGAACTCTTTAGAACGAGGGAATACGCAGGAGCTGATTTTCAGCCTGCACGGCATACGCGGCGCTGCGGGCAACCTGTCATTGCCCCGGTTAACGCGTTTGGCTGCGAAACTGGAGACGCAGTTGCGTAAGGGCGGCCTGCCTGAACCCGACGAGCTGGGGGATTTGAACGGGGAGCTCGATCTGATCCGGCTGACGCTGCAGAAAGAGGGGCTACCGAGTTCACAACTGGCGAATCAACAGCTGGCGTCAACGCATCAGCCAGCCACCGGCGTGGACGCTGACGCCCGGATCGAGGCCATGCTGTCACTGCAGGCCGTCACGGCGCGCCAAGAGTGGGATGAGGCGCTTTTGGAAACGGTGTGCGCTGATCTTCAAAGCGCAGGACGCCATGCCGAAGCCACTCAGCTACGGGAGGCGCTAGATAGCTTCGAGTTCGCTCAGGCGCTGCGCCTGCTGGAGCGCCTGCTGCGCGAGCCGTTCCCCACCCAAGAAGACGGAGCATTTTTTGAAGTTTGACTACGAACGCCCCACCTTGCTGCTGGTGGATGATGAGGCGAGCAATCTGCAGGTTCTGCGACACACACTGCAGCAGGATTACCGACTTTTGTTCGCGAAGGATGGGCCGACCGCCCTCGAACTGGTCAAACGGGATCGTCCCAATCTCATCTTGCTGGACGTCATGATGCCGGGCATGTCGGGACACCATGTATGCAGAACGATCAAGCAGGATGCGGCCACCAGCGCGATTCCCATCATTTTCGTGACGGCGCTGGCCGATACGGAAAATGAGCATCTGGGCCTGGAACTCGGCGCGGTTGATTACATCACCAAACCTTTCAACCCGCATATCGTGAGGGCCAGGGTGCGCACTCATCTGCGGTTGGTCAGCGTCGATGAGGTGCTGCAGACTCGACTGGAGATCGTGCGGTGCTTGGGCAAGGCGGCCGAATTCAAAGACAATGAAACGGGTGCTCATGTCGTCCGGATGAGCCACTATGCGCGCATCGTGGCACTTGAATTGGGCTTTGGTGATGCAGAGGCCGAGGAACTGCTTCACGCCGCGCCCATGCACGATATCGGCAAGATCGGCATCCCTGATGCGATTCTCAGCAAGCCAGGGCGGCTCACCGATCAAGAATGGGTCATCATGCGCCAGCATACGGTGATAGGCGCGCGAATTTTGGGCGACCACCCTTCAGGCCTGCTGCGGCTGGCGGCTTCAATCGCCCTGAATCACCATGAAAAGTGGGACGGCAGCGGTTACCCCAACGGCCTGGCAGGCGAGGACATCCCCCTGCAAGCGCGTATTGTCGCGATTGCAGATGTGTTCGACGCTCTGACCAGTGTGCGGCCGTATAAACGAGCATGGACAGTAGAAGACGCGGTGAATCTCATTCGCGAGGAAAGCGGTCGCCATTTCGACCCGCAGGTAGTGGCAGCCTTCCTGGCCTGTCTACCGCAAATTCTGGAGGTCAAAGAGCGCTGGCAGGATGACTTGCAAACTGAGCGCCTTCAGGCATAGAAAGTTTCAGCCCAGATACTCGGGGTGAGAGTAGACGGTGAACGTCTCACCGCGCGTGAACCCGATCAGCATCACGCCAAGTTCGTCGGCAAGTTGAACCGCATAATGTGTTGGTGCAGAGACGGCGGCGACGCAAGCCATGCCGGCAGCCGCCGCCTTCTGCACAATCTCGAAGCTGGCACGGCTGGAGATAACGGCAAAGCCGGCTGACGTGTCTGCTTGCCGCCGCCGGTGCAGCATCAGCCCGATGAGCTTGTCCATGGCATTGTGGCGGCCCACGTCTTCGCGCACATGAATCAAACTTCCCGACATATCGGCCCAGGCCGCAGCATGGGTGGCGCCGGTCTCCCGATGCAAGGGTTGCAGCGCGCGCAGCTGCCCGGCTGCCCTGCAGATGGCCGCCGCGTTAACCGAACTGCGAGGCGGTGATACGGGCGGCAGAGGCCTGACTACGTCCTCGAGGTTCTCCACGCCGCATAGACCACAACCGGTACGACCTGCCAGCGTGCGACGCCGTTGTTTCAATTGTGCAAAGCATGCACTCGCGATGATCATGCGTGCAATCATGCCTTGCGGGGTCTCGACGATCTCCACGTCATGCAAATCCGCGGAAGTTCGCAGAATTCCTTCAGTAAGCGAAAAACCCAGTGCCAGGTCTTCCAGGTCGCAGGGGCTGGCGAGCAGGGTCGCGTGGCTTATACCGTTGTACTCAAAGGCGACCGGAACCTCCTGAGCCAGCATGTCGACGGCGCACTCATAAAGACTCTGCTTGCCGTCATACCGCCTAACTTCGGCACTTGATGCTCCAGGGAAAAGTTCGGCGGAATGCTTGGGGGACATGGCAGTTGTGCCCACCGCGTCAGGCAGGGACTCCGTTAATCAATATCTCTGAAAGGCGGGCCAGCTGTTGCTCCGCTTCCAGGCTGGCATCCAGCGTCGCAATTCGACCGTCTATAACAGCCTGTGGCCGGTTCAGGGCAGCGGTGTATTCGTCCCAGTGTGCCAGTTTCCACTTATCACGAGGGTCGCCACGGTCGATAATTCGCTGCTTGCGGATCTCCAGAGGAAGATCCAGCCAGACATGGCGCAGCTCGGTGTGGGCCGGCAGGCCAAGTGCCTCTGGCGAGAAGATGGCTCCGGACGCCAGCTCACGGCTCCAGGGGCCTGGGAAAACGACGCTCGTGCCATGGTCGATCTGGTCTCGGCCCACCCGCAAAGTGCTTTGGTAACCGAGATCGCGGGCGACCTCCTTGAAAAAAGGACTGTCCCGATCGTCCGGATCCTGCCCATGGGCGGCGAGCAATGGCCCGGTCCACACCTCGCTGACCACGTCTTTATCCAGGACACACCATGAGCGGCCCTGCTCATGCTGCTGGGAGACGAAGCGGTGAGTAAGCCAGGATTTACCGGTGCCTGCATGGCCCAGGATAAATAGAGCATATACCTTGTCCGAAGGAGTGGCGTGCATCAATGACTTCTTGAAAAGGAGTTGGGTGACACTGAAAGCGAAAATGCGCAACGCACGATGGCGCTGCGCATTCATAGGATAGCAAATCAGTTCACCCGCGATGCACGAGGCTCGCGGGGAGGGCACTTAGAAAGTAATGTTGGCCGACAGCCAGAAAGCACGACCGGCGTATGGGATGGTACCTGTGGTCGAACGTCCCGACTCAATGTAAGGGCTGCCGCACAGTACATCACCGGACGAATTCGTCCAGGTCTTGCACTCCAGGAAGTCTTTGTCGAACAGGTTGTAGATAGTGGCGTTCAAGGTCATGTTCTTGGTGGCGCGATATTGCCCGCCCAGGTTGAAGACGGTGTAGTCCTTGAGGTCGCCCAGTGCTTCATACGCCAGTTGCGTGTCGCCCGTGTAGCCGGAAGGGTCTCCATCGAAGCGACGGCTCTTGCCGCGGTACTCGCCCTGCAGCCAGAAGCTGAAGCGCTCGTTTGCGTCCCAGCGCAGCGTTGCATTCGCCATATGTTTGGCGGTATCGCTGAGCGGGCCGTTCTTGCGGCCGTCTTGTTTGATTTCGCTGTCGGTGTAGGTGTAGTTCAAACGCAGAGACCAGTTCTCGACCAAATCCAGATTCGTGGTGAACTCGAGGCCCTGGGTGGTGGCGCTGTCCAGGTTCACAGGATAGCTGGAGTTGGCGTTGGCACCTTGAACCAGGCAGCTGCCGATCATATTGACGGCGCAGGTGGTGCTGGAGATCTTGTCCGTAATCCGGTTGTGGAAGGCAGTCAGGCCAGCGCTCCAACCTTGCAGGCTGTCATAATGCACGCCGACTTCGGTGCTGGTGCTCACTTCAGGTTGAAGGTCGGGGTTGCCCACGTTGATTTGGGTTCCTTGTCCCGAAACGCTGTTCACGCCGCCGTGTAATTGGTTGAGCTTGGGCGTCATGTAACCCCGGCTCACACCGCCTTTGAGGGTCCACTGCGAGGTGGGGTTCCAAACCAGGTAAGCGCGGGGGCTTACGTGGCTTCCAAAGGCATCATGGTGGTCGTACCGCGCGCCAAGGGTAAGCAAGAGATCGTCAGTCAGCGCCCACTCATCTTCGGCGAAGAGCGCATACGTATCCTGCTTGTACTTGTCCGATACCAGGCTATCCGTCATGGATGCGCGCCAGTATTGGCCCCCGACAGTCAGCACGTGGGATTCCCCCACCGGAGCCACAAGCTTGGTGTCGAAAACGGTATTGGTGGTTTCCAGCTCACGCGGGGAACCAATGGAGGGATCTCCGGCCGGGCGTGCTTCGGACGGAATGGTGCGCCCCAGGGTCTCGGTCTGGCTGCGCATGATGCTCGACTCAAGCGTGCCGATAGAAAGACGGCTGGTGTGGCCAAGCGCAATCTGGTCGCGATTGAAGCGCATTACATCTTCATAACCCCAGATCTGCGAGGGTTGAGGCGCGGTGCAATTACGGTTCATGCCGTCGAGGGTACCGAGCTGGCACTCGTCATTATTGAAACGCTGGCGGGATTGGTCCAGATCCAGCCAAATGTCATGATCTTTGTTGGGCGTGAAGCTGAACTTGGTCCCGAAGGTATAGCTACGCCCGCCTACTGGAGAGGGGCCGCGCGTGGAAACCGTTGAACCGTCGCCAAATTCAAGGCTGGAATCGCCTCGCCGCAGCACGCTGCCGCGTAGTGCCATGCCCAGCTTGTCGGCAACGATGGGCCCGCTAAGGTAGAAACTGGCTTTGTTCGTGTCGCCCGCATCGCTGTTCTGTTCCAGACGCGTTTCGAGATTTACGGAACCCCCCCATTCCTTGGCGACCTTCCGTGTGATGATGTTGACCACACCGCCCATGGCGTCGGAGCCGTAAAGCGTTGACATGGGGCCGCGAATGATTTCGATGCGTTCAATGGCAGACATCGGTGGAATGAAGCCGGTTGATGTGTCACCGAAACCGTTTGGGGTGACATCACCGGCTGAGTTTTGACGGCGGCCGTCGATCAGAACCAGGGTGTATTCGCTGGGCATGCCGCGAATACTGATGTTCAGATTACCCGTCTTGCCAGTGGCACCCCGTACATCGATCCCTTCGACATCGCGCAGTGCGCTGGCCAGGTCAGAAAAGGATTTCTCTTCCAGCTGCTGGCGGGAAATGACCGAAATCGAGGCCGGCGCCGATTTAATGTCTTGCTCGAACCCCGAAGCAGTTACCACAACCGAGTCTAGTTGCTGGACGGACTGCTGCGCGGCTGCCGGTAAGCTTGTCAGCGTGCCCAGGGCGGCGCTGATGAGCAGCGTCAAACGAGTGGCCTGAATGTTCAGGCTCGGGTTCACGACGGTCATATATTTACACTTATTAGAGGACGCGACTTCGGTTGCCGAAGTATGCGATTTATCACAAATGGAAATCATTTCAATCCAGTCAATGGATCAGAATGATAACGATTGTCATTCACATAGGCAACGCCAGCGTCTCTTTAATCTGGGTTTGTGTGGGTTCGTGGCAACTGCGCTGCAAGGACCATAAAAAAACCCGGCATGGTGCCGGGTAGAGTGCCTCGCAGTTGGTCTCAGCCCTGCGCACTTGTAGCCTGTTCGGCTATACGCGCCAGCGCGCGCGTTTCTTTCAAGACGGTATTCACGTAGCCGCGCGCGTTGCCGGAATACTTGCGCAGCGCACGGTTCATATCACCCCCCGCCTGCGCCAGATATTCTTCCAGCACATCGGCCCCCACACGGATGTTCACTGCGGGGTCGTACAGCGACTCGGAAGGATGAAGTTTATCGTGATGCCAACGGCGTACAACCTGCATCAGGCCCTGAGCACCGTAGCGGCTTTTCGCTTTGGGGCGGAATTCACTTTCTTTCTGGATAATGGCGATCAGCAATTCCGGATCGACGAATTCCCGCCGGCTGGCCTCGGCCCATGCGAGGTCGACGTAGGGCCGTACATGAGCTTCGTCTTTCTTCAGTTTCTTTGCCAGATAGCGTGTCTGCGCCTGTTTCTTCAACTCGTCCATGCTGTTCGAGCCCAGCGGAGAGTCGATACGCTCGGCGCGCAGATCTTCAATGCCGTGCAGCTTCATGCGAATGCTGCCCGTATGACCTGAACGGTCATGCAAGGCCAATTCTGCGATGGACGCGGTGGCCGTACCGTTCGCTTCGCTAGCATGGAGCGGGAGGGAAACTTGCAACATCATGCCGGCTGCCAGCAGCAGCGCGGAGATTTTCTTGGAGCGGACAGGGCCGGCGGGGCGGCCCGTTTCGGTCGAGTGCTGATTCATAGGTTCTATAAAGCCGGCATCCGTGTGCGCCGGTTAAACCTTACGCAGGATAATCTGCGAATGAACGCACAGAGCGAGAGTGGCCTGGATACCTTGGAGGAATGAAGGGCCGTAAATCATTCTGGCCCGAATTTCTAGACGTGATATTAGCATCACATTCCGCCGGCTGCGGGCTTCACTTACCCTGAGTATTTCTATTGGTTACGGCGCTGCGGGCTTGCGCCGGCCTTCCAAACGCCAAGTCACGGAGTCGAGTGCCTTGAGGCCGCGGTCCGCGAATTTTGCCTCTTTGTCCAGAATGTCCATGCGCGCGAGGGTGGAGGCCTCGCTGTGTGGCGAGAACAAAGCGTGAATTTCTTCGGCCGATACGGAAAAAGGTGGGCCTTCCATTAGGGCCTGATCGTATTCCAGCGTCAGTAGCAGGCCAAGGTAACCTTCTGCCAGTTGCCCATAAACGTGTCTGGCGTAATCTGAACGCATGGACGCGGGCAGGGCCACCAAAGCTCCACGGTCGTAGACGCCTTGGCACTGCCCGAGAATGGACTGATCAAGGTCGAATATATCGCCGCAGATGATCTCGATTTCGCCAGCCACATAGTGAGTGCCCAGGGGCGATTCGTGCACTTTCGCTTTGAGGTTTTGTTCCTGGAAAAACTGTTCCACGGCCAGTGGGGACAGTTCCACCCCCAGCACCTCATGACCTTGGCTTGCTAGCCAGACCATATCGAGCGACTTCCCGCATAGCGGTACAAGCACCCGCGCACCTTTTGGCACGCCAAGCGCAGGCCAATACTTGGCCAATAACGGGGTCACCCGTGTCATGTGAAACCCGGTGGCACCCTCCTGCCACCGTTTCAGCCAAAACTCCGCATCCATGTTGTGCCCTCCTGTTCGTCTTATTCTCGGTGGAACTGTTTTCTTTTGCGGTCAGAATCCGCGCCGTTTGGCGTTCAGCCTGCGCTCCAGGCGCCCAAGATAATTCTGGATGAGCGTCGCGTCGGCCGTTGTTAGGCCGTTGAATTTACAACCCAGTTCCACTACTTCTTTCTTGTTGGGCAGCACATGCGTGTGGACGCGCAGAATGGTCAGGCTAACCGTTACCTCACCTGTTTCCGGCAGCGCGAGCACGACACCATCAAATTTCAGCCCGCTTTGGTGGGGCAGCTGGGACTCTGTATCCATCAAGGCAAGGCCGCCGAGGCTGAGATCCTTGATACGCGCCCCGACGCGACGCAAAGGCTTGCCGGGCTCAATATAAGGAATGACGCAGGAAATCGGTTCACCCAGAGGAATCTCCACCCGGTAATACTCACGACGCTGAATGCGCCGCAAAGACACCGGATAGGGAAGGGATAACGCAGGCGTACCTTCATAAGTGGCCCGCTCAAGGTTGCCGCCAGAAAAATGAATGTTCACGTGATCGACCTGGGTGTCAAAAATAGTTGACTGGGCCCGTGTCAGCCGGTTGTTCAGTTCTTCATCAGGCGAAATATCAACGATGACCCGGCCCAAACTATCATCCAGATCGAGAATGGTCGTCATGATGGATTGTTCGGGGTTCCCCCGCGCATACATACGCACCAGTGACTTGCTACGTTGAATGGAGCGCAGGATGGAACGGATCTCCAGCTCGGATGTGATGAGGAAGGGATCGTCGTCCTTATCGGCAGGGGTAATCATTCAGCAGAAACGTGTTGGTGATTCAGGGAAAACATGAAGGATAGATCATTGCCCCGCTCGCCGCCACCCGAGTGGATGGCGCGCACGTGGGCATGCGGGAGGACAGACATTAAACATTGCCCCCGGCCGCCCAGGGCGAACGGGGGCATGCGAAGCGGCTCAGGTTTAGCGGCTGGCTTCCAGTGCCTGTGTCAGGTCGGCGAGGATATCGTCGATGTGCTCGATACCGATGGACAGGCGGATCATGTCCTCGGTGACCCCCGCCGCCTTCAATTCATCCGCGTTGAGCTGGCGGTGGGTGGTGGTGGCGGGGTGGCTGGCGAGCGTCTTGGCATCTCCGATATTGACTAACCTTAGGATCAGCTGAAGTGCGTCAATGAATCGTGCGCCGGCTTCGCGGCCTCCCTTGATGCCGAACGAAAGAATGCTGGCGGGTTTGCCACCGAAGTACTTCTGCGCCAGATGATGTTCCGGGTGGCTTGGTAGACCGGCGTACTGAACCCAGGCCACCTGATCGTGAGCGGCCAGGAACTCTGCCACCTTCTGGGCGTTTTGCGTATGACGTTCCATGCGTAGTGCCAGTGTTTCGATGCCCTGAAGAATCAGGAAAGCATTGAAGGGCGAGAGCGCGGCACCGGTGTTGCGCAAGGGAACAACGCGGCAGCGGCCAATGAATGCGGCGGGGCCAAAGGCCTCGGTGTAAACCACCCCGTGGTAGGACGGATCAGGTTCGTTGAGCATGGGGAAGCGATCTTTATGCTCGGCCCAGGGGAACTTGCCGGAGTCCACGATCGCGCCAGCGATGGTCGTACCATGCCCGCCCATGTACTTGGTAAGGGCGTGCACGACGATATCTGCGCCATGCTCAAAGGGACGGCACAGGGCAGGGGAGGCGACCGTGTTGTCGACGATCAGCGGCACGCCGTGGCGATGGGCAACTTCTGCCAGTGCGGCGATATCCACCACATTGCCCGCCGGGTTGCCGATGGTTTCGCAGAATACGGCGCGCGTATTGGCGTCGATTAATGCTTCCAGGGCAGCAAGGTCATCATGTGGGGCGAACTTGACCGTTATTCCCTGACGCGGGAAAGTGTGAGCAAACAGGTTATAAGTGCCGCCGTATAGCTTGCTCACTGAAACGATGTTGTCACCCGCTTGCGCGATAGCCTGAATGGCATAAGTGATGGCCGCCATGCCCGAAGCCACTGCCAACGCGGCGACGCCGCCTTCCAACGCAGCCACGCGCTCTTCCAGCACGGCGTTGGTCGGGTTCATGATGCGGGTATAGATATTGCCAGCTACCTTGAGATCGAACAGATCGGCCCCATGCTGAGTATTGTCAAAAGCATACGACGTGGTCTGGTAAATGGGTACCGCCACGGCCTTTGTGCTTGGGTCGGGTTGGTATCCGGCATGAATGGCAAGCGTCTCGAATTTCATGTTTTTCTTTCCACGGTTTTTGTAATCCAGCCGTCAAGGGTACACGCTGGAGCGTAGTCTGGCGCACCCAACTTCGACGATTAATGGCTTTGCTTATTTCTATAAGTAATAATGAAGGGAGGATTTGGAGATGGCCAATCTAGACTGGTCGCAAAATGTTTCGTCCTCGTGTAGCGGACCTTCCTCCTAGGTTAGTATTCTGGGTTCTTGGCGTGTAAACGCATTGGGGCTTACCCCAGTATTTGAGGCGTGAATGAAAGTCTGGTTGAAGCGGGTATTGATCGGTCTCGTCGTAGCGTTCCTGGTGGCGCTCGTCGGGGTCGCTATTTTCCTCCTGACCTTTGATCCAAATGCCTACAAGAACAAGCTACAGGAAATCGTATACGCCCGATATGCACGTACGCTGAACATTAATGGTGATATCGAGCTATCGCTGTTTCCGCGTATTGGCCTAGCCGTTCAAGATGTCACGCTGTCAGATCGCGGAAGTAGCGATCTCTTCGCGTCCATGGACAGCGCACGGCTGGCCGTCGCCATATGGCCGCTAATGTTCAACCGCCTGGTTGTTGATCACGTTGCAGTCACCGGTTTTCAGGCCTGGGTGGTCAAGGACGAAGAGGGCGATTTCAACTTTGACGACTTACTCAGTAGGCATCGGGCGGTCAGTCTGCCCGCCCACGACCTCGGCTCGCCACTGAAGGCAATCGCCGGCACGGTAAACCTGGCCCAGGCAGCCGTCGCAGCAGCCACCACGGGCTCGACAGCTAGCGCCAGCGAATCACAGGAAGTCGTTGAAGAACAGCCCTCAGAAGTGGTCATAGACGGTGGTGAACATGCAGACCTGCAGATTGATATTGCTGGTCTGACACTGCGCAACGGGCAGATCCATCTTCATGACAAAAAGCGTGGGTATGTTGGCCACATTACCAATCTTGAAGTAAATACCGGGCGCATGACGGCAGACCAGCCGTTCGATCTTGCTTTCCGCGGCCGGCTCCTGGGCGACTTTCCCAGCGCAGATGCACGCTTCGACGGCCAGGCACTGGTACGCTTCAACACCGATCAAAAGAACTACTCGGCGCAGCGAGTCAATGTGCAGATGAATGGCCTGCTGGGTAATCTGCAGGCGCGATCGCTGGGCCTTAAAGGCAGCTTGGCTTATAGCGTCTATTCGCAGATGTTCAGCGCCAGCGGGCTGGACTTTGCCGTTCAGGGCGAAGTCACGGGGCCGGATCCTGTCAAGGATCTCGAAGCCACGCTCACGGTGCCGCGTCTCAAGCTGGACCGCAGCCAGGCCGAGCTGCACGTGGAAAAACTGAGCTTGCGTGCCAAGGGTGCGCGGCCCGACGAAACCTTTGAATTAGGGCTCGATGCCCCCAACCTCGCGGTCTCGCCCGACTCCGCCAGTGGTGAGCCACTTACTGCCACCATGCAATTGCAAGGCAAGAACGAACGTCTGGCCATGGTGCTGGGCATGAGTGGCCTGGCCGGCAATGCGTCGCAGCTAAGCTTCAAGGAACTGAAACTCGACGGGCGCATGCAGCAGGGCGAACAGCAAGTTCAAGTAAAAATGACGTCACCCGGCGCCTGGCACGTTTTCCAGGAGAAAGGCAATCTGTCTGCCATGAGGGGTGATGTCCGTATCGAGCATCCGGCTTTGCCTGGCGGCGTGTTCGAGTTCCCCTTCATCGGCAGTGTTGCGGCAGATATGCAGAAAGATCACATCCGCAGTGAGCTGGATGCCGTGCTGAGTGGAAGCAAGCTGGGTTTCCGTGTGGGCGTGCAACGTACGGCGGAAAGGCCTCAAGTCGATTTCAGCCTGCATGCAGATCAACTGGACTTCAATACATTGTTTCCAGCGGCCTCCCGCATTGCTTCGCCGGGCTCGCCGGCGGCCGAGGCGGAGCGCAAGGAAGTCAAGGAACAGTCTGCTGAGAAAACAGCTGAGCTGAAGCCGCCAGCGCAAGCACCTACTCCCGAAACTGCGCGCGCCGTCAGTCTCGCGTTTCTGAATGATATTGACCTCACCGGCAAGATGGACGTAGGCGCTCTCAAGGTTCAGCAGGTTGAGGCCGGTGACTTTCACGCCGAGTTGCGGGCGGTGGACGGCAAGTTGACTGTCAAGGATTTGCGGGCGGAACTATATGGGGGCAGGGCTGTGGGCAGCCTAGTCGCCACGGCTGACAACACGGTTTCGCTGGACATCAATGCAGCCGAGATTGCGGTAGAACCACTGTTGATGGCGCTTACTGGAGACCGCAAGCTGACAGGCACCGGCAATCTGCGAGCCAAGCTGGATAGCAAAGGCCAAACCATGCCGGCCCTGATGGCCGCATTGAATGGCTCTGCGCAACTGCAGATACGCGACGGTGCGGTACGTGGAATCGATGCCGCCCAAACGCTGCGCCAGGTACAGGATATTGTCCGCAGCGTCACCAAGGGCGAAGCCGGAAGTGTCTCTGTGAATTTCGATGCAGGCACCGAGACCACGTTTTCCCGCATGGATACTGAGTTGCGGTTCAAGAACGGGCAAGGAACCTTGCATAAGCTGGATGTTGTCTCACCCGCAGTGCGGGTCACGCATGGCAAGCCGGCTTCGATCGACCTCGTCAATCAGCAGCTGAACGTTCTCGTCAATTTGCGGGTCAGCGGCAGTGCTCAGGACACACATGACTTGATGGCCTTGCGGGGAGTAACTGTGCCTTTGCAAGTGACTGGGCCTTTCAAGAAGCCGGCCTACCAAGTGCAATGGAAGGATATTGCCGGGGTGGCCGTGCGCGAAGCCGTCAAGAGCGGCTTGCTGGAGCTATTGGGAAGCCAGTTGGAAAGTGCAGTGCCGGGCACGCCGGTACCCGAGCAGGCGGCTCCGTCGACTCCTGCACCCAGCGGGAACAAGGACCCGGTACGGGCCATTGGCGACGCCCTTAAGGGTCTATTGGGTCAATAGGGGCAGCAGTCAGGATACTGCTAGAGCAAGGAACTTCGCCTGCAGCTCGTCTGGAGATTCCTGGTGTTCCGGGTCTACTTCAATGCACTCGACCGGGCAGAACACCTGGCATTGAGGCTCGTCAAAATGCCCCACGCACTCCGTGCAGCGGGAAGGATCAATATCGTAGTGCTCCGGCCCCATGGAGATGGCTGTATTGGGACACTGCGGTTCGCAGACGTCGCAGTTGATGCATTCGTCGGTGATACGCAAGGCCATGATGCTTGGACTCTCTGGTGATTCACCCGCCAGGAAATTGGCGGGCATGCCTCAGTGTAGCCCAGCGGCCCGACAGCTGCCTGATTACCCTTGTTGGGCCTGGGCTTGTTGTTGCTCGCGCAGTGCCTTGGCTTTGTTGTGCAACCACCGTTCGACTGAAGGGAAGACGAATTTGCTGACGTCCCCACCAAGGATGGCAATTTCCCGCACAATCGTGCCGGAGATGAACTGGTACTGGTCGGACGGAGTCATAAAAAGCGTTTCGACTTCCGGAAGCAGGTGCCGATTCATGCCGGCCATCTGGAACTCGTATTCGAAGTCGGATACAGCGCGCAGGCCACGAACAATGACGCGGCCGTTCTGTTCACGCACGAAATCCTTCAGCAGACCGCCAAAGCTTTTCACCGTGACATTAGGGTAGTGGCTGAGAACTTCTCGGGCGATTTCCACCCGCTCTTCTATGCTGAAAAAAGGGCGCTTGTTCGGGCTGTGGGCCACGCCTACGACGACATGGTCAAACAACCCGGCGGCGCGTCGCACGAGGTCTTCGTGGCCACGGGTGAGGGGATCAAATGTTCCTGGGTAGACGGCGGTAATCATGCGTTCTTGACGGAGGTTGCGTCCGGCGCGCGCCGGTCAGGCGTTATGGAAAGGGGAATTATTGTCGGTTTTTTGCGTCGCAGCAAACTTTAGCAGCTGGAAATGGACCTGGCCTGCTTTGCCGCTGCGCAGCACTTCAAACTGTTCGGGAGCCTGGAATGCCGCTTCGGCCTCAATATACAGGAGTCCATCGCCGCTGAGTACATCCGGCAGCCGGTTCCAGAGAATATCCAGCCAGTTTTTCCCAAAAGGCGGGTCGACCAGCACCAGGTCGAAGCGCGCATCGCCCAATCTGTCCAAGGCGACCATGGCATCGCCCGCGTGAACCCTGACCTGCAAGGCGCCCAGTTTGTTACGTAGCGCCCGTATGGCCGCGGCAGCAGCAGGGTTGGCTTCCACCATCTGAACGTGCGCGGCGCCGCGGGATGCCGCTTCAAAGCCGAGCGCGCCCGTTCCGGCGAACAAGTCCAGTACACGCTTGTCGCTGAACTCTCCGGCCCAGAAATGGTTCAGCCAGTTGAACAGAGTTTCACGTACCCGGTCGGGAGTTGGCCGCAAGCCTTCCCCTTCGATCACGGGGATGGGGGTACGGCGGTATTCACCGCCTACAATACGAATATTGTGCTTCTTCATGCGCCGCTCAATGCGTCGTCCACGGAATTTCGATCGCTAAGTGTAAAACGTATGTTCAGTTTCTTTAGAAGGAAAAAGCCGGAAAACAAACCTGCAGAGGTACCGGCGCAGCAGGCGGAGCAGCTCGCTACTGAGGAAACGCAGCCCTCAGCCGATACTCTGAAGCCCGCAGAGCCCGTGATCACCGAACCGGCTCCACAGGCAGAAACGGGCACAACGCCTGCTTCGGAAGCGACTTCTATCGAGGCAATTCGTGCCGAGCCGGAAGCGCCTTCCCTCGGGGCACTTCCCGCAGACGCGGAAACTCCTTCCACCGAAGCGCCTCAAGCTGCATCGGAAACGGCTCAGCCATCTACGACGACCGAGTCCGTAGCCAGCTCAGGGGAAGCGCCCTCGCTTCAAGCACCGGCCGTATCAGTATCGCAAGCAGCCCAATCTGAGGTAGCGGAAACCGCGCAAGTACCATCTGTTGCGACGGGAGCCGCACCGGTTCCGGCGGATTCACCTGATGCCGCTTTACCTGCGGCGATAGCGCCGAACACGGCGACCGTTACCAAGAAGTCGTGGCTGGCAAGGCTCAAGCAAGGCTTGTCGCGAACGGGGCAGAACCTGGGCGGGCTGTTCGTTGGTGTGAAGGTCGATGAAGACCTCTTCGAAGAGCTTGAAACGGCGCTCATCATGGCCGACGCCGGCATGGAGGCGACAGAGAAGCTGCTCACAGCCCTGCGCAATAAAGTGAAGAAAGACAGATTGACCGACGCGGCCGCGGTGAAGGCTGCGTTGCGGGACATTCTGGCCGAGCACCTGGCACCTCTTGAAAAAGACTTTCCACTGCAAGCCGCCAAACCACTGGTCGTCATGATTGCTGGTGTGAACGGCGCAGGCAAAACTACCTCCATTGGCAAGCTGGCACATACCTTCCAGGCGCAAGGGGCCGGCGTCCTGCTTGCGGCTGCCGATACGTTCCGGGCCGCCGCCCGAGAACAGCTCATGGAATGGGGTGCGCGTAACAACGTGACCGTAGTGGCACAGGAGGGTGGTGACCCTGCTGCGGTAGCATTTGATGCGGTCAACGCCGGCCGCGCCCGGCAAGCGGGTGTAGTGATGGTGGACACGGCAGGGAGGCTTCCCACTCAGCTGCATTTGATGGAAGAGCTCAAAAAAATCAAACGGGTGGTTGCTAAGGCGGAAGGCAGCGCGCCACACGAGATTTTGTTGGTGGTCGATGGCAATACCGGACAGAACGCCATTTCGCAGGTCAAGGCCTTCGACGCAGCGCTTGGTCTGACGGGCCTGATCGTGACCAAGCTTGACGGTACGGCCAAGGGGGGAACTTTGGCGGCCCTGGCAGCGGGCAGCCAAGGTGTGAGGCCCATACCGGTTTATTGGATTGGTGTAGGCGAAGGTATGAACGACCTGCAGCCCTTTGTCGCGCGGGAATTTGCATCCGCGCTGTTAGGCGATTGAGCGGCAGAACTTTGCTTCCGCGCTCCAGGGCGATTGAACTGTTCGCACCTTCAGCCCTGTGGTGCAGGAACAGGTCATCTGCCTGCTGCTCGGGCTCAGCCGCTCTTGCGCTTGCGCGGTTTGCCTGATGCCGGGATGAACTTCCCAGCCTTGGCCAACGTCTGCAGTGCCATGTACGAAGACTGGGCTTCGTGTTCCTGAGTGGCGGCGAGCCAGCCCAGGGCGAACATGGCGGCTGCATGTTTGGCGCCCGCGCCACGGTAATACTCGGCCGCCACGTAGATGTCGTTGAGCTGCCCCAAGGCTTTCTGCGCGGAGACCAAGGCGGCACGTAGCGGTGTCAGGCAGGCCGGCTCTAGTGTTCCCTGAGCGAATTCCATGCTGTAGCGCAGCCGCTTCACCCGTTTGCGCATGAGGTGTCGCTCGTCCCAGCCCGCCTCGAGAAACGAGGGCGCTTTTTGTCGTATATCGTCCAGCCACTTATTCAGTCGCTTGCTCAATATAGGCGCAGCGGGGCGGCCGAGGCGACTATTTTGGGCAAGGTTGTCGCCAAACAGCACCAAGTGCTCCAGCAAATCCAGCAGTAATAATTGGAAAGGCGTTTGCGCAGCCAGTTCGGAACGTGCCCGGGTGCCGCGTTCGCTCAGGGCCTGGCTGAAGCTGTCATCCGGCGGCATGCCGGCTTGGACCAGGCGAGGTAATAGCTCGCTCTGAATGACGTCCTGATCACGGGCCTGGCCGAATACACGAAATGTTTCCGAGAGTTCGTCACGCAGGGGCTTGGGCGGGTACATCGCCTTACCAAACAGACTCCAGCATGCCCGCAGCCGTCTGATCCCGACCCGCACCTGGTGCACATACTCAATGCGCTGATCTGCACTGGGTTTCATGCCATCGACTGCAGCAAGGAATGTGCTGTTGCGGATAACTTGATTGAGGCAATCGTTGGCGCATTCCAGATAGGCCGCGCCTAGACTCACTTCAGCCGCCAACACCGGTTGGCCATTGCGCACGGGGGCCGCGATGCGACGCTGGTGGGCTTCGGAAAGGGGAGGCAATTTGTCGGGCTTTCCCGCGCTCTCCGGCAGTTCCGCGATGGCCTGTAGGCCAGTCTTACTACCCGACGCAAGCTGAGCCAGCGCATCGCCCCTGGCCGCCTTGCTGCGCAGCTCAAGAATCAGCTGGAATTCTGTCAGCCATTCCCGGGACAGCTCGAAGAGGTCGGACGTATCCCCCGAAATGCCTTCCAGTTCCAGCTCATGAATGGGCAGCGCCAGCCCGCCGGCCATGATAGCCCCTTCGTCGTAGGCCAGTTCAACGATGCCAGTGGGCGTAGGCACTTCTTTCTTGAGCCGCTGGACATGGGTGATGTAGCGGCAGACCAAGCGGTCAGCCAGTTCCGTCAACAGAGCGTTGATATGGGTGCCCTCGTAGACACTCAAATCCAGAACCGCTTCCGGGCGCGGGTGATTCCACTCTATACGCGACAGTTCGTCCGGCCCTGGCAACTTAATGGTCTGAATCCAGACCTCACCCTCGCGACGCAGGCGCAGCGCAATGCCGGCACGTGCTAGAGCCTGATTGGCGGTGTCGTAATAGCGCGCATGCAGCGATATGGGTGCAGCGCCCAATTTTTTCAGGCGCTGCCGAAGCCCGCTGCGCCGCCGGGGCGGCACGTAGAATTTGAGTTCTCGCTCGAGCATTCAGAGGAGCGTCTTCCGACTGCGCGTGATGATGACTTCCGCAAGAATCACGACAGCGAAAATCAGCAGCAGAATGAGCGCCACGCGATCCCATTGGAAGAGGTCCATGGCACTGTTGAGCGCCATGCCAATGCCGCCGGCACCTACCAAGCCCAACACTGCGGATTCCCGCACGTTGATGTCCCAGCGCAGCAGCACTACAGACCAGAACGCCGGCCGTATTTGCGGCCAGTAGCCGTACTGAATGATGGAAGCTTTGCTCGCACCGGTGGCCGTCAGGGCCTCAATCGGACCTGGGTGAGCTTCTTCAATGGCTTCGCCCAGCAGTTTGCCGACGAAACCGATGGAGCGGAAGGCAATGGCCATGGTGCCCGCCACCGCGCCGGGGCCGAAAATGGCAATGAACAACAGCGCCCAAACCAGCGAGTTGATGGAACGGCTGGAAACCAGGATGAAGCGGGCAAGCAGATTCAGGCCCCGATGAGGGGTTAGGTTGTTTGCCGCCATCAGACCCACGGGCACGGCCAGCACGATCGACAGCAGCGTGCCCAGTGTGGCCATGTGCAGCGTTTCTATCAGCGCGTTGCTGATTGTCCCCTGGAAGCTGCTCCAATCCACCGGCCACATGCGGTTGATCAGGTCGGCCATCTGGGTGGGCGCGTCATAAAGGAATTCTGGGATGACGTCGATCGTACGCGCTGACTGAACGATGGCCAGAATGAACAGCAAATAAAGTGTAAAGCGCAGCAGGCGCTGGCCCGAGGTATAGCGCTGCCAAACCTGGGGGTAAGACTGAAGCCGTTGTTCCGTGTTCATACATCTTCTCCTGCGGGCGCACGGAAGTCTGCCTTGCGAGGCCGGCGCAGCAGTTCACCGAGTGAGACGTTATCCAGCAGGACGGCGCGGATCATGCGCGCGAGCAGTTCTCCCAGCATGATGATCGCAATAATGGTCAGCAGGATGGTGCAGACAAAGTCGTAGTCGAAGCGCTGGAAGGCCGAGAAAAGGGTGCCGCCAATACCGCCAGCCCCCACAATGCCCACCATGGTGGAGTTACGCAGGTTGGAATCCAGTTGGTAAGTGGCAAACCCCACAAAACGGGCAAACACCTGCGGCATCACTGCGAAGATGATGACGTTGGCAAACGAGGCGCCACTGGCGCGCACGGCTTCCACCTGCTTGAGCGAAATTTCTTCGATGGCTTCGGTGAACAGCTTGCCGATGAAGCCGATGGAAGCCACTGTGAGTGCCAGCACGCCGGCCAAAGCACCAAAACCTACCGCCTTTACGAAAATAATGGCCACAATCACCGGATGCAGCGCACGGCAAAGCGCGATGATCGCCCGGGATGGCCATGTTGCCCAAGCCGGCATGAGGTTGCGCGCACCCAGCAGGCTGATGGGAAGGGAAAGCAGAATGCCGAGCGTGGACGCAAGAATGGCAATTTCCAGGCTTTCCGCAATACCTTGCCAAAGAACATTCAGGCGTTCAATGGAAGGGGGGAAGAGACGACTGATGAAGCGAGCGCCGAGTTCCCAGCCAGCCTCAAAGCGCTGCCAGGAAAACCCCAGCTGGGTGGCCGCATAGATGGCATACACCAGTACGGCAAGCAGGCCGAGACGGGCGCGCCAAGACAGCGCAAAAGGCTGAACCTGTTTTTCGGCGGTGGTGTTCACACCAGCCATGATTCGCCCCCGTAAATCTTCTTCAGCATGTCTTGGCCCAACCCATGCGCGTCGCCGTCATAGACCACGTGACCGCCCGACATGCCGACAATCCGCGTGGCGTAGCGCTTGGCGAGTTCCACGTCGTGGATGTTGACCACCACGGGGATGCGCTGGGCACGACCTTGTTCAAGCAGCAATTCCATGATTTCGACCGATGTCTTCGGATCGAGAGAGGAAGTGGGTTCATCAGCCAGCAGCAGTTGCGGGCGCTGCATCAGCGCGCGGGCGATGCCCACACGCTGACGCTGCCCACCGGAAAGGGCGTCCGCGCGCTGGTTGGCGAAGCCGCCCAGCCCCACGGTTTCCAGCAGTTGATAGGCGTGCTGGATGTCTTCGGGTTCGAAGCGACGGCGCCACGCATTGAAGGCCGATGTATAGCCCAGCCGCCCCGTCAGGAGGTTTTCCATGACGGTCAGGCGTTCCACCAGGTTGTATTCCTGGAAGACCATCCCGATACGGCGGCGTGCCTTGCGCAGCGCCTGGCCACGGACAGTGGCCAAATCCACGGTGTCTTCTTCGTGCTTGAGCAGTATCCGGCCCTGGGTAGGCTCGATGAGGCGGTTAATGCACCGCAGCAGCGTGCTTTTACCTGTGCCGGAAGGGCCGATGACGGCGGTGAGGCCGTCGCCCGTGATGTCGAGGTTGATCCCCTTCAAAACGGGCTGGTTGGCCTTGTATGCCTTGACGAGATCAACAATGTGGAGTGTCGCACCCATTCGAAATTACTTCCCTTTCTTCTGTGCTGCATCGTAGGCGGAGCGGGTAAAGCTCTCGCCGCCTGCGGCCGCTACGTCGCGAACGATCGCCCATTCGTTCTTGTAAGTGATCGGATAGAAGCGATCCGCCCCGTCAAACGCTTGCTGCATTTCCGGCGTGAAGCGGTAATCGTAGAAGCACTTGAGCATCTGGTCGCGGAACTTCGGTTCCAGATCGTGCGCATAGGCAAAGGATGAGGTCGGGAACTTCTCGCTCTGATAGATGATGCGGAAGTCATCGAGCTTGACCTGACCACGTTCTGCCATGCGGTGGAATACGTCGGAGGCGACGGCAGCGGCGTCATAGTCGCCGGAGTTTACACCCATGACGGATTGGTCATGCTTGCCGGAGAAAATGTATTCGTAATCCTTGCCCGGAGTCAGGCCTTCCTTAGGAAACAGCGCGTTGGGCGCCATGTGGCCGGAGTTGGAGGACGGTGAAGTGTGTGCCACTTTCTTGCCCTTGAGGTCGGCCATCGTCTGGAAGGGGCTGTCCTTGCGAACGATCAGAATCAGGTGATAGCCCTGGTAGCCGCTTTCGTCGCCCTTGACGGCGAACGGCACTGCGCCGGCCAGGTTCACAGCGAAGTTGGTCGGGCCGGTGGAGAAGCCACCCACATGCAGACGCCCGGAACGCATCGCTTCGATTTCTGCCGCGTTGCTTTGGACCTGATAGAACACGACCTTGCGGTCTACACATTCGGACAGGTACTTGGTGAAGGGCGAGAAGATGTCGGCGTACACAGCCGGGTCTTCGACGGGCGTGTAAGTGAATACCAGTGTGGATGGATTGCGCAGCTTGGAGGCGTCAGTGGGCGTATCCGCAACCAGATCGCCGTCGGCGTCGCAGTACATGGTGTCAAGATCGCCACGGTTGGGGCAATTGTCCTGGGCATTGGCCGCGCCGTGCGCCAAGAACAGGCTGGCAAAAATGCTGGCATACGCAAAGGCGCGTGAGGTTTTTTTCATGATCTCGTCTCCGTTGTTGGGTGATCTTCGGGGTGCATCATATATGAACAGATATATTTAGAGTACACAAACCGTTTCCGTCGGGGGAGCCGGCATTAATTCCTATGGCCCAGCTGCCGCGAAATGCCGGCAGCGCAGGCCAGTAGCGCCCGCGCGATGGGACCTTCCGGGTCTGCGTCGAACAGACTCGATGGGCCCAGACAGGTGAGCGCCATGACCAGACGGTCAGAGTGATCGAAGACCGGCACGGACAGGGCGTCAATGCCGGGCAAGGGGTTGCCCAAGGCCTGCGCCATGCCCAGTCGTTGAATTTCCTGGCTGATCCGCGTAATGGTTTCGGGTGAACTAATTGGTTCACTGATACTTGTCACTACCGAGGCGTCGCCACGTTCTCGTTCAATGTAGTGACGCGCGACCCCCGGCTCCAGCCAAGCTACGAACACTCTGCCCGTGGCAGTATGCAACATGGACATTACGGTGCCATTGCGCATGTTCACGTGAACAGGGTAATTGGCTTCGCGTATGTAGACCATAGTCGGGCCATGGGAGCCAAGCACGGCAATGCCGGTAGTGTGGCCGACCGATTCGGCCAGCCCGTTAACGTGAGGCAGCGCAACCCGCACAGGGTTGCTGCTTTGCAGCCCGACCAGTCCCATCTGCAGGGCAAAGGGCCCCAGTTCGTAATGCCCGGTGTGGGGGTCCTGCTGAACCAGCCCAACCCGGATGAAACTTACTAGGTAAGGGTGAGCTTTGGCCGAGGTCATGCCGGCACGGCTGGCGAGTTCTCGCAGAGAAAGTGGCCTTGCAAGGTCGACAAGCACGGCCAAGAGCGGGAACCCGGTCTCAACCGACTGGATGCCGCGTTGGCCTTCTGCGACGCCTGATGTCCTGATCCTGGAGCTGTGCATGGGTGGAATCGTAGCGCTTTTGTCTAGCCGGTGGCATGCCCGGTTACCACAATGCGGGTATTCCTCAGGCACAGGGTTAAAATGAGCCAACTTTCCTGAATACGAATGGCATGAGCACTCAAACTGAATTGGAAGCCGACGCTGAACTCGGCGCCGGCATCTCTCCCGTTGCGGAGATCGTGGCCGAACTTCGCGCGGGGCGCATGGTCATCCTGGTTGATGAAGAAGATCGGGAAAACGAGGGTGACCTCGTTCTCGCCGCTGAGTTCGTCACGCCCGAGGCCATCAACTTCATGGTCACGCACGCGCGCGGTCTGGTGTGCCTGACGCTCACCGAAGAACGCTGCCGCCAGTTGGACCTTCCCCTGATGGCCAGCCGCAACGGCACCCGGTATGGCACCAATTTCACAATGTCCATCGAAGCGGCGGAAGGGGTCGAAACCGGTATTTCTGCGGCCGACCGGGCGCACACCATTCGCACCGCCGTAGCACGTGATGCCAAACCGTCCGATCTCGTTCAGCCGGGCCACATCTTCCCCTTGCAGGCTGCGCGCGGAGGGGTGCTAGTGCGCGCGGGTCATACCGAGGCAGGCTGTGACCTCACCGCCATGGCGGGCCTGACACCGGCTGCTGTGATTTGTGAAATCCTCAACCCGGACGGCACCATGGCGCGTCTGCCGGACCTCCTCATCTTCGCCAAAAAGCATGGTTTGAAAATCGGCACCATTGCTGATCTCATCCAGTACCGCAGCGAACATGAGTCCATGGTGGAACGCCTGGCCGCTCGTACGGTGCAAACCCCCTGGGGTGAATACGAAGCCGTGGCCTATCGAGATCTTTCCTCAGGCGCGGCACACCTGGCCCTTGTCCATGGCACGATCTCGCGGGAAGTCGAAACCCTGGTGCGCGTGCACGAGCCGACCACTGTGCTGGATGCCCTCTTTGAAGGCGAAGGCGAGCACAGTTGGGGCGTCGGCCAGGCTCTGCGTGCCATTGCGGCTGCGCCTTCGGGTGTTCTCATCCTGATGAACTGCCAGGGCGATTCTGAAAAGGTTTTCGACCATTTTCAATCCTGGAAGACGGACGGCGACGCCACAGAAGTCCTGTCCAACCGTGAAAACCGCCATGGTCTGCGCACCTACGGAATCGGGGCGCAGATCATGCGCGATCTCGGTGTGGGCAAGGCGCGTCTGCTGGCCCGCCCGCGCAAGATGCCCAGCATGGCCGGGTTTGCGCTTACCATTACGGGTTACATTAGCGAACCTCCCCAAAACAGCTAAACAGGAAGCCGGTTATGAATCCCTACACTCTGTCGCCCGACTTAAATGGCGAAGGCCTGCATATCGGTATTGTGCGTGCCCGTTTTAACGAGGAAATCGGCCAAGCTGAACTGGCCGCGTGCCTGGCGGAACTTGCCGAGCTCGGCGTCGATGAACGCGACGTCATGGTTGTGACGGTTCCCGGCGCTCTGGAACTGGGGGTTGCCCTGGCCCAGATGGCTGAAACCTTCGAATTTGATGCACTTATCGCACTGGGCGCGGTCATCCGAGGTGAAACCTATCACTTCGAGATCGTCAGCAACGAAAGTGCTTCGGCCATTAGTCGCGTTGCCCTGGAAACGGGTATTCCCGTCGCCAACGGCGTGCTGACCACGGAAGACGAGGAACAGGCCCAAGTGCGTGCTGAAGAAAAGGGTCGCGACTGCGCACGTGCCGCAGTAGAAATGGCCAATCTAGTCGCTGCGCTCGAGCCCGAGTCGGACGATGACGAGGACGACGATTACGACGACGAGGAAGACGATCTTGACGACGAGTAAGTCACGGGGCGCCGCAGGAGGCGCCTCGCGTAGCAGCGCTCGCAGCGCCCGCCGGCGGGCCCGCGAGTTTGCCCTGCAAGGGGTGTACGCCTGGCTTCTGAGAGGCACCGACAGCCTCCAGGAAGCCGGCGATATTGACGCACATATCCGCGATAGCGAAGACTTCAGTGACGCCGACGCGGAATGGTACAAGACGCTGCTGCACGGGGTAATGCGCGACGCGCCTTCCCTGCGTGAAAGCTTTCTGCCACATGTTGACCGTCCGCTGGCGGAACTGTCGCCTGTGGAGCACGGTATTTTGCTTATCGGCAGCTACGAGCTGCTCAATCATATTGAAGTGCCCTACAAGGTAGTCATCAACGAGGCCGTTGAACTGGCCAAATCGTTTGGTGGCACCGATGGCTTCAAGTTCGTCAACGGGGTGCTCGATAAGCTCGCGGCCGATCTCCGGCCCATTGAGGTCCAGGCGGCCAACCGCCGCTGAGGCCGGGGCGTCGACATGGCCGGTGAATTTGAACTAATTGGCCGGCATTTCAATTGGCCTGCGCCGCAGGGTTTTCTGGGCGTGGGCGACGACTGCGCGCTGCTGCCGGTCTCGGCGGGCCATCGGCTCGCCGTCACCACCGATCTTCTGGTGGAAGGTCAGCACTTTTTCCCCGATGTCGACCCAGAAGCTTTGGGTCATAAGGCCTTGGCGGTAAACGTTTCCGACCTCGGCGCCATGGGCGCTCGGCCCCTGGGCTGCGTGCTCGGGCTCTCTCTCCCACACGTTGATGACGCTTGGCTTGCTGCCTTTGCCCGTGGCTTCCGCTCCATGGCCGAGCTCAGCGGCTGCCCTTTGGTAGGGGGCGACACCACGCGCAGCAGCGCCGGGGTTGTGATCAGCGTGACGGCCATGGGCGAAGTTCCGCTCGAAGGCGCCTTACTGCGGTCTGCCGCAAAGCCGGGAGACGACATATGGGTAACGGGAACGCTTGGCGGCCCACATGTGGCGCTTGAACTGCTTCAGGGGCGGCACCCGGAGCACACCACCGTGCTAGAGGAGGTGCGTGTCAGTCTGGAGCGGCCATTGCCGCCAGTGTCATTTGGCACTGCACTTGCGGGGCACGCGCATGCCGCCATCGATATCTCCGACGGGCTGCTGCAGGATTTGAACCATATCTTGAAGGCCAGCGCCTGTGCTGCGCATATCGACTACCCCGCACTGCCAGTCCATGGCGCCTTGCAGGGGCTTGGGCCGGAACTTGTGCAGCGTGCGGTATTGAATGGTGGCGATGTCTATCAGCTGTGCTTTACCGCCGCACCAGAGGCGAAAGGTCGTATTGTCGAGCTTGCCAGGCAGCATGGCGTGGAGGTGAGTGTAGTGGGGCGCATCGCGGAAGGCTCAGGCATTCAGGTTATGGACAGCCCCCTGCCGATGGGCCAAGATGATTACGCCGGCTACGATCATTTCAGGTGACATGCATAATCCCAATAACAACCATCCGTCCGCTACTGT
>JAJUJD010000020.1 GCA_029267315.1 Alcaligenaceae bacterium | reverse complement strand
GGCCTTCGTCTTTGCCGGTTTTCCGCCTTCCAAACAAGGCGCTCGCCGCAAGTGGCTGCAGAAGTGGTGCAGTGTGGAGGCGCCGGTCGTGCTGTTTGAATCACCGCACCGGGTTCGCGCCACGGTGCAGGATATGCTGGCTGTGTGTGGCCCAGAAAGGCGGCTCAGCGTGGCCAGAGAGCTGACCAAGCGGTTTGAGCAGATTGAGACTTTCCCCTTGCAGGATGCTGCTGCATGGTTCGAGGCGGAGGCCCATCGCGACCAAGGGGAGTTTGTCCTTATCGTTCATGAAGCCGAAGCGGTGGTGTCTGACGGCCTCGACCCGGCGGCTGCCACCTTGCTGGATGCTTTGCTGGAAACGCTTTCGGTGCGGGACGCGGTAAAGGTGGCAGCGAAGGTCAGCGGGGCGCCGCGCGACGCGCTCTACGCCCGTGCGTTGGAACGCAGCGGTTAACGATGGCTAACCTTGAACTGCGCAAGCGCGTCCAGATCAGGTGTAATGCCCAGGCCCGGCGCTTCCGGCAGACGGATACGACCTTCAGCCGGGCGCAGCACCTGGCCAGCCAGAAGGTCGCGCAAGGGGTTGGGGTTGGAATCCACCTCCACAAAACCCTCCCCGCCGACTGCCGCCTTCAGGTGCATGCTAGCTACCAACCCCAGCCCCCCTCCCAGCCAGTGGGGGCAAAACAGGCAGCCGTGTTGTAGGGCAGCCTTGCCGACCGCGACACACTGGCTGAACCCGCCCCATTTGCCGAGATCGGGCTGCATTACCGCAAAAGCGCGCGATTCCAGCGCAGCGGTGAATTCCGCTTGGCCGCGCATGTTCTCGCCGGCAGCCAACGGTATTCTCGACTGCTGGGCGAGTTGCTGCCACTGGCTCAGCGGGTGGTCTGCGGTGATGGGCTCTTCCATCCAGATGGGCCGGCATTCAGCCAGTAGTTCGCTCATGGTCGCTGCCGTGGACAAGTCCCAGCCCTGGTTGGCGTCGACCATGAGGGGGGTGTCCGGCCCCAGCAGGCGCCGCAGCGTTCGCAGGTTCTCAAGGTCGCGTTCAGCACCGAAACCGACTTTTAGTTTGAACGCCCGATAGCCTTCATCTCGTTTCTGCAGGGCGAGTTGCTCCGGGCGAGTGGGGCTGAGCCCCGAGGCATACACTTGAACCTCCGGTTTACCGCCCAGGAGCTTCCACAAGGGCTGACCCAGTTGCCGGGCAGCGAGATCCCACATGGCAATGTCCACACCAGCGATTGTTTGCGCGATAGGGCCGGGTTCACCAGTTTGTAGTGCCAGCACATGCAAGCGGGCGCTAAGGGCATCGAAGGCTTCTGCGGGATGCGCCCAAGCCTGGGACTTCAGAAGCGGGCCGACGCAGGATTCCAGCAGACGGGCGCGGTGCTCGGCCCCGACAGCGGGGAAATTGCACCAGATTTCTCCCCACCCGCTGGCGCCTTGATCGTCCTGAAGATTCACGAGGACGGCGGGGCGATCATGCATGATGCCGAAGGAAGTTTCCACGGGTTCAAGAATGGGTGCGCGAAACACATGCGCTTCCACCTTGATGATGCGGATGGGGGCGAGATCGGGCAGGGGGATCATGTCAAAATCCACATCAAAAGGGGTCGTTGAGCACGTGGTGCGCACCCTTCTCGCCTATCATCAGCGCCGTAGCATTGGTGTTGGCAGAGACCATGTCGGGCATGACGGAGGCATCAATCACGCGCAGGCGGGAAACGCCGTTCACTTTCAGTGTCGGGTCGACCACGGCCTGGGCATCGGAACCCATGCGGCAGGTACCGACGGCGTGAAAGACGGTGCCGCCGCATTCGCGGGCGAAATCGATAAGGTCTGCGCGAGTTTTACGGTGGTCGCCGGGCAGCACTTCGGCTTCGACCAAGCCCCGAAATGCTGGCTGGTTGTAGATCTCGCGCAGCATCTCGATGCCGGCAGCCAGCGTATTGCGGTCGATTTCCTCGGACAGATAATTAGTTTCGATTCGGGGCGCAGCCATGGGGTCGGCGCTGCTGATCTGCAGCCTGCCCCGTGAGGCCGGGCGACACTGGCAGGCCGATGCCGTGAAGCCTGGATAATCGTGCAAGGGTGTGCCCGGCTTATCGACTGACAGGGGCATGACGTTGAATTGCATGTCACTGCGGCCATCGCGTGCGTACTCCGTGCGGGCGAAGCCGCCGACCTGGCCCGCCCCCACAGTGAGGGGCCCACTGCGCTTGAAATACCACTCCAGTCCCATGGAGGCCAGCTTCAGGGGGTTGCGGACATCGGTATTGAGCGAGAGCTTCTGCTTCAGGCGCACAATGGTGCGGGCCTGATAATGGTCCTTGAGGTTCTCACCGACCTCAGGGGAATCCAGCAGGACGGGAATGCCATGGCGTTCAAGCAGTGAGGCCGGCCCTATGCCTGAAAGTTGCAGCAGCTGCGGCGACTGAATGGCGCCGGCCGAGAGAATCACTTCCCGCTCGGCTCGGGCGCTATGCAGTTTGCCGTGGTGCAGCCACTCCACCCCTGTGGCCGCGCTTCCTTCAAAAAGAATGCGCGTGCTGAAGGCCTCGGTAAGCACCGTTAGATTGGGCCGCTTCAGTGCGGGTCGCAGGAAGGCGACCGAGGCGCTGCTACGCCAGCCATTTTTGATGGTCAGTTGGTAGGGCCCGACTCCGAATTCGCTCGCACCGTTGAAGTCGGGGTTGTACGGCAACCCGAGTTCCTTGCCCGCTTCTACCCAGGCGCGGCAGTAGGCATGATCGTTTTTCAGTGAGGACACCCCCAGCTCGCCACTGGCTCCGTGGTATTCGTTTTCGCCACCCTCAAAGCATTCTGAGCGCTTGAAGTAGGGCAGAACGGAACGGTAGTCCCAACCATGGGCTCCCCGATCACTCCAGTCGTCGTAGTCGGCATGCTGGCCACGTATGTAGAGCAGGCCATTGATGGAGCTGGAGCCGCCGAGCACGCGGCCGCGCGGCCACACGACGTTGCGCCCAGCGGTTCCTTCGCACCCGACGGTGTCGTACAGGCGTGAGAACCGCTCATCGTAGATGGTGCGGAAATAGCCGACCGGCAGGTGCAGCCAGAGGTTGCGATCCTTTTTGCCGGCTTCCAGCAGCAGCACCTTCACGGCAGGGTCTGCAGACAGACGGTTGGCAAGTATGCACCCGGCCGAACCGGCCCCGACGATGATGTAGTCGTAGGCCCGCCGGGCGATGTCAGGTTTACTCATGCCTTGACGGTCTCGAGATACAGTTTGGGATCGAAGTACTGTGAGGCCGGCACGGCGTTGGGAATGTTGGCGAAGTCGACGAAGAAATCGGTGACCTGCTGCAACCATTGGCCGACCGTGCCGTCCTGATACATCTTGGCCCAGTCCTTGGAGGTGAACATCTTCTGCGCCTGATACTGTTCCTTGATGTCGGCCAGGGGAACATTGGGGTAATACTTCTGCTGGATGGTGGTCAGCGATTCTTCGGTATTGCTGATGAGGTGGTCGTTTGCCACCACCCAGGTGGAGATGATGCGCTTCAGGACATCCGGGTTCTGTTCGTAAAAGCGATTTCCGGCCGCCCAACCCCCAACAATGGCCGCTTCCGGGTAGTACTTCGAGGCGTCGACCAGCATTTTCGCGTTGGGCACGTGCTGGCGCACAGAAATATTGAAGGGCACCCATAGCGCTACGGCGGGAACTGCCTTGGAGATGAATGCTGTGACGGCGTCCTGCATGCGCTGGTTGACGATTTGAATGTCTTTGCGCGGGTCCAGGCCGTTGGCGCGCAGGGCACGGTCCAGAAACACGTGTGCCGTGGTGCCGGCGGTGGTGGAGATCTTTTTGCCTTTCAAGTCTTCAAAGCTGTTCACGCCCATGTCGGGGTGAACCCACAGTTGGGCGGTGGCGAATTCGACGTTATTGATGAGAAACGCCTTGCCCTGGCCGCGCGCCGGGAAGTTGGAAAGCACTGCCCCGGTGGACAGCACATCAATGGAGCCGCCGCTCATGGCCTGAAACAATTCCAGGCCGGTCTGGAACTGGATGAATTCCGGACTCAGGCCGTTTTTCTCCCAAAGGCCCATGGAATCCGCCAGCCAGATCTGGCCGTCCACGGCCAGCGTGTGCAGATAGCCGACCTTGAGCTTTCGGGGTTGTGCCCGAACGATTGCCGGAGCCGCGAGGGCCGCGGCGGATACCGCTGCAAGCTCTAGAAAGTTGCGACGTTTCATGGGGTTGTCTCCTTTGTTGTAGGAAGAATCCGCGGTCAGGCGGTGAAGCGGGACGTTGCCTGGGCTTCCTGCGCAGCGTATTCACGCATGACAGAATCATGGATGTGCGAACGCAGTGAGTTGAATTCCGGCGTTTCCTGGAGCGAGCGATGCCGGGGGTAGGGGAAGGGAATGTCGACCACTTCCCGTATGCGGGAAGGGCGGGCGGAGATCACCAGCACTTTGTTGGACAGGTAGACCGCTTCTTCGACCGAATGGGTGATCAGCATCACGGTCTTGCCTTCGGCGTTCAGAATGTCCAGAAGCAGATCGTGCATGGCACTGCGCGTTTGCGCATCCAGCGCGCCGAAGGGCTCATCCATCAGAATGAATTCCGGGTGGACGGCATAAGTGCGGGCCAGGGCAAGACGTTGCCGCATGCCGCCGGAGAGCGTTTTGGGAAAGGCCTTGCGAAAGTCACTCAGCCCCATGAGGGCCATATAGCGTTCCACGGTCTCTTTCTTCTCAGCGGCCGAAATATGGCTTTTGTTCTTCAGCTCCAGGCCGAAGGCAATATTCTGTTCTACGGTGAGCCAGGGAAAGACGCCGTATTCCTGAAACATCACGCCGCGGTCCGGCCCTGGGCCCTCAATTTCACGGCCGTCCAGTGTGACTGAGCCATCAGTGGGCCGAATGAAGCCGGCAGCCATATTCAGCAGAGTGGTCTTGCCGCAGCCGGAGGGCCCCACCAGAGAGATGAAATCCCCCTGGTTGATGTTGAAGGAAATGTCGCGCACGACTTCCAATGAGCCATGGTCGGTCTGGAAGCTCTTCGAGACATTGTGAAAGCCGATGCGCGCTTGCTGCTGTTCCATGTCAGTTCTCCGTCTTGTCCTGCCAGCTCACCAGGCGGGTCGAAATGCGGCGCAGGGCGAGGTCCATGAGCAGTGCCAGCGTGCCGATACTGATGATGCCCAGATAAATGGTGCGCAGGTCAAAGAAGGCCGACGCGTTCTGAATCATGGCGCCCAGGCCTTCCTGAGCAGCGACGAGTTCTGATGCGACCAATGTGGCCCAGGCGACGCCCAGGGCCACACGCAGGGCAGTGAGCATGTGCGGCACCGTCATGGGCACCATGACCTTGCGGAAGATCTCGAAGTCGGTGGCACCCAGGGTGCGCGCCACGCGGATATACACCGGGCTGATCTGACTCATGCCTTCGTACATGACGATGACGGCGGCGAAGAATGAGGCGTAGAAGAGAATGGCGACCTTCGCCACTTCGCCAATGCCCAAATAGACGATGGCCAGCGGAATCAGGGCTATGGGCGGCAGGGCGCGGAAGAAGTTGATGAGGGGGTCGACAAAGCGACGCACGGGCCGGTACCAGCCGATCATGAAGCCAATGGGCACTGCCAGCAGCATTCCCAGCAATAACCCGAGCACGACCCTTTGCACGGACATGTACACGTTGAGGGCGAAGTTGCCTTCATTCAGCTGCGCCCACAATGCTTGAGCAACTTCCATGGGCGAGGGCAGGAGCACAGGGTTGATCAGCCCCGTCATGCGCAGTGCCGACCAGAAAAGCAGCAGAAAGAGGAAGGGGAGGATCGCCCAGCCGAAATTGGCCATGGCGCTACTGCTCTTTTTCATTCAGGTCTCCGTGGAAAGGGTGTCCGGACAGCCGCTACGCTGGCGGCTGTTTTTTTGGGTGCTGAACTCGGCGCCCTTCATCAGATCGACATCGATCTGAATCATCTGCGCGGGGTACTTGATCTGCGCGTAATAGATGATGCGTCCCTGTTCATCCAGCAGGCTGCGGCAGACGTCAGCGACCGGGTCGCCAATGCCGATGTTCAGATAGGGCGCTGTTTCTTCATCGCACACCGTAATGCGCATGACCTGACGGCCCTGTGCCACGTAAACATCCGGCAGCGAGACCAGCTGCTGAATGGCGGGCTTGAGCCGGAAGCCTTCAGGGTCGATGTCGAAGATGTCCTTGGCGATATAGAGGTCGATGACGCAGTACGGTTCGTCGCTGTAGTAGTGCACGCGTCGCATGCGCTCATATGCGGGGCCAACCGTGCCGAATGCCAGCTCTGGTACTAGCGGGCCATCTTCATGCTGGATGGAAAGCAGGCGAATCTTGAGGTTCTGTACCCGGTCGACGAGTTCATCGAAATTGTTCGGTAGCTTGAACCAGCGCTGGGCGGAGAGATCCTTGGCCACAAAAGTGCCCAGCCCGCGTGTGCGCCGCACGATGCCTTCGTTCTCAAGCTGTGTGAGTGCAGCGCGCAAGGTGATGCGTGACACGTCATATTCCTTGGCCAGTTGGTCCAGCGTGGGGATTTGCGCGCCATAGGGCCATTCCTGGCTCTCGATCTTGTGCCGCATCAGTTTGGCCACTTGCAGATAGAGCGGCATGCGGCTTTTATGGAAAATGTTTGGTGCTATAGACATAAAGTCATATTAATAAGCACTTTATGCCCGCACCAATTCGAGAAAACCCTTTATATGTAAACGAATAGGCTTAGCGCTGCGCCAGCGTGGGCTGCATGCCGGTGATTTCCTGAATACGTACCGCCGCGTTCACAGCACTGGTGCGATCAGGATAAGGGCCAACCCGCACGCGATGCAGGTCGCTGCCGCTATAGACCTGTGCCCTACGGCCTTCGATCACCTCAATATCAGCACTCAGCTGATTGGCCAGCCGATCTGCGGAGATATAGCTGCCGAAGGCACCGAACTGCAGATAGATGCCGCCGCTGCTGTCAGCCGTGAGCGTTGGGCCCGGCCTGGCGTTGGGAGCCCTGGGCGCCGGGGCGGCTTCTGCCACTGTTGAAGAAACGCTTGCGACTGGCGGCTGCGATGGTGCTGAGCTTTCGCCGGCAGACCCTGCCGTTGCAGTGCTTGTGTCTGCAGGCCCTGCCGCAGCGGTAAGGTTCGTGGGGGCAGTGTCGGCTGCGTCATGCATGGCGACGATTGCTTGTGGGTCGAGTACGGCCAGTGCATCTGGAGTGGGCGCGCTGTTGGCGGCGGTGGTACCGCTGGCAACCGTTGCGCTTGAAGCTGCACCGGCAGCCGAACTTGCGCCGGCCGCTGCAGTTACGCTGGGCGGCGCAGAGGCTTGGCGCACGCTTTCAGCGGGGCTCGCCGCGGCGCCCGGCGCCGTAGCGTTCGCCGTCTGGATGGGAGCAGGCTGGCTGTTGGCAGCCATGTTCAGGCCCTGCCGAATGTCGGCGTGGGTGATATGTTCCACCACGACGGTGTCGCTGCCCTTACCGATGATGCCAAGCTTGGCTGCCGCCGCGTATGAGAGGTCGATGACCCGGCCGCGCAGGAAGGGGCCCCGGTCATTGACACGCACAATGACGCTGCGCCCGCTGCGTTCATGGGTGACACGCGCGTAACTGGGCAGCGGCAGGGTGGGATGAGCCGCCGTCATGGCGTACATGTCGTAGGTTTCGCCATTGGCCGTCTTCTGACCATGAAACTTGCGCCCGTACCACGATGCCACGCCACGCTGCCTGAGCTGCGCGTTGGCGCTGACCGGTACAAAACGCTGGCCCAGCACGTTATAGGGGCGGAAATTGGCGGGGTTGTGCGGTTCGATGCGCGGTACAGCATCGGGAATGCGGGCGATGTTGGCCGGGATGTTGTCTCCCGGGCCGTCATCCATGTAGTAACCGCCGCCACGCGCTTGAGGATGCTTGGGCGGCGAACTACAGCCCGCGATCATGGCGCCGATGATAAGCAGGACAGGAAGAATCCTGTTGGGGAAGATCAGGGAAGGCGTCGATGTCATGGCTCAGCCTGTCTGGTTCATGGGAGCTCCGGTGGCGGTTGGTTGCGATGTCGCACCAGGGGCGCATGTGCCGCAAAGCGGCGGGCCAGCTCTTCCGTGACATAGACTGAACGATGTTTGCCGCCTGTGCAGCCTATGGCCACGGTTAGGTAATTGCGCGTGTCCTGCATGTACAGTGGCAGCCAGCGTTCGATATAGCCGGCGATGTCGTTGATCATCGCCTCCACGCTGCCGAACTGTGCGAGCCATTTGGCCACAGGTTCATCCTTGCCGGTAAGGGGCCGCAAGGCTTGGTCGTAATGGGGGTTGGGCAGACAACGTACGTCGAATACCAGGTCGGCATCGCCCGGCACCCCCCGTTTGTAGGCGAACGAGGCAAAGGTCAGTACGACGGGAGCTCGGTCGGCCCGGACCAGGTCGCGAACCCAGGCGCGCAGCTGGCCCGGGGTGAGGTCGGAGGTATCGATAGTGTGTTCCTGCTCGCGCAGGGGGGCCAACATTTCCCGTTCCGTGTCTATGCATTCCTGCAGGGAAGGTACCCGGCCTTCTTCCTGGGCAAGTCGGTCAGTCAGCGGATGGCGCCGCCGCGACTCGGAATAACGCTGCCGTAGGGTGTGATCGTTGGCATCGAGAAAAATCACCCGGAAAGTGGTGCCTTGGGCGCGCAGTTCCTGAATGGTGGCAGGCAGTTCGTCCAGATGGCCCACGGTGCGTACGTCGATGGCCACGGCCACCCGCTCCACACCCTGTTCCCGCGTTGTGCTGATGAATTCCCGCAGAAAGCGCACCGGCAGGTTGTCGACGCAGATATAACCTGCATCTTCCAGCAAGTTGAGCGCTACGGACTTGCCCGAACCTGATATGCCGGTGATGAGAACGATGTTTTGCATGAAGAGTCTCGAAGTAGGCCAAAGCCCGCGCCACGCGGACAAATGACGCCACAATGGTACCAAAGGTCATTGCCCTGCTTCGAGCGGGTGTTGTTAGGGGGACAGCCGCGCCCGTTAATCTTTGCGGCTGTTTTCCATGATGGCCAGGGCCTGGCGCTCAATAAATTCGCTCATGGTGTCGATGCCGCGCAGCGAAAGAATGGTGTTGCGCACGGCGGCTTCAACCAGCACGGCCAGGTTGCGACCTGCAGCCACCTGCAGCATGACCCGGCGGATGGGCACGCCCAGCACTTCTTCGGTCTGGTCTTGCACAGGCAGGCGTTCGAAGTTCTCGGGTGTCGAGCGGATCAGATGCACCATGAGGCTGAGCTTCATTTTGCGGCGCACTGAGGTTTCGCCGAAGATGGTGCGGATATCCAGCAGCCCGAGGCCACGTACTTCCAGCAGGTTCTGAAGTAAGGGCGGGCAATGGCCCTCAATGATGCTGGGGGCAATGCGGGAAAGTTCGACAGCGTCGTCGGCCACCAGGCCGTGACCGCGGGAAATCAGTTCAAGCGCGAGTTCACTCTTACCCAGCCCGGATTCGCCGGTGATCAGCACGCCCACGCCAAGGACATCCAGAAACACGCCGTGCAGGAGGGTTTTGGGCGCGAGGCGCTTGCCCAGATAGATGCGCAGCAAGTCGATGAGCTGGGCGGCATCAATGTGGGTGGAGAGCAGCGGAATACTGTTTGATTCGCAGAAGGCCCGCATGCCGTCGGGGGCTTCCAGGCCTTCGGCCACCATGATGGCGGGCACGCCGCCGGTCAGGAGCTCTTCCAGCAGTCGCAGACGGCGCTGCGTGTCGAAATGCGTGTAGTAGGCCAGTTCCTCGGCGCCCAAGACCTGAATACGCGAGGGGTGGGTGAGGTTAAGGTGGCCGACGAGGTCGGCACTGGCACGGCCCAGCTTATTGGTGAGGTTCTGATCTGCTGACTGCTCGCCCGCGAGCCAGATAAAGTTGATGGCGCCTGCGTTGTCGCGTACGAGCTCTTGCAGCGTCAGCATGGCCCTATTCCTGTGTGGCGGGGCTGGTCAGTATGCGGTGCACGACAGCCGGGTCGGTTTCGGTAGCCAGCGTATGGCGAATTTCGGCGTCGGACATGAGGCGGGCGATTTCTGCCAGCAGCTCAAGGTGGGTTTGCGTGGCAGTTTCCGGAACCAGCAGAATGAACAGAAGGTTGGCTGCCCGGCCGTCGGTGGCGTCAAAGCGAACGGGCTCTGCCAGCCGTATGAAGGCGGCAACCGGTTCCTTGAGGTCTTTGATTCGGCCGTGAGGTACGGCAACTTGATGCCCCAGCGCGGTAGAGCCCAGGCGTTCACGGGTGATGAGGCTATGAAAGACCGCCGTGCGCGCGATGCCGTTGTGGTTTTCGAATAGCAGGCCAGCCTGTTCGAATGCGCGTTTTTTGCTCGTGACCGCGAGGTCGAGGACCACATTCGAAGGCGGAAGGATGCGCGACATTAAGTTCATGTTGCTCATTATATGTTTATTGCTCCGCAACATACAAAATGAACCGGTAGCGTTGCACGGCCCCCAGAAAAACCCGGGCCCCGAACCGAATTCAGTTCGAGGCCTTTGCTTGGCTTGGTGTGCGACAACGCCGTAATGGAATTATTCGGCGGGCACTTCCTGTCGCTTCACGGGTTCGTGAGCATGGTTTTGGGTTTTGGTCTTGTACTTGATGACCTGGCGATCGATTTTATCTGCCAGGAGGTCGATGGAAGCGTAAAGGTTTTCGTCCCTCGCTTCGCAGTGAACGTCCTTGCCGGGTAGGCGGACAGTCACTTCAGCGATGTGCTGCAGCTTCTCGACCGAGAGCGTGACCTGTATGTCGGTGACATGGTCGAAGTGTCGACCTATGCGCGCCACCTTTTGCGTTGCGTATTCTCGGATGGCGGGGGTGATTTCGAGATGACGACCAGTAATGCTCAGGTTCATAAAAAACGCTCCTACGGTTATGAGGTTGAGGGCGCGTTGCGCCAGTGTTGCGTGGTGGAGTCCTCCCTGTTTTCGGTGATTCGATGAGTCCAGTGTATCGCTTCGGCGAGCGAAATCAAGTCGCAACGCGGCAGGAAATGACCCGCGTCAAAGGGGGGGTAAAAGAGGGATTCAAACGGTAAGAAAATGGGCTATTCTGGTGGGTGGACCACGCGACCGGCGGGCCCCAGCCCCCAACTTCACATGCGGAAATTCTTGCCCAGGTAGACCTTGCGTACGGCCTCGTTGTCGATGATCTCGTTCGGGTGGCCGCTGGTCAGTACCCGCCCTTCACTGATGATGTAGGCGCGGTCGCAAATACCCAAAGTTTCGCGCACGTTGTGGTCGGTGATGAGCACACCGATATTGCGGTTTTTCAGGAACTGCACGATGCGCTGAATTTCAATCACCGCGATCGGGTCTACACCGGCAAAGGGTTCATCAAGCAGGATGAAGCGCGGGTTGGTTGCCAGCGCGCGCGCAATTTCCACGCGGCGGCGTTCTCCCCCGGAGAGTGAGATGGCCGTGTTGCGGCGGATATGGTTGATCTGCAGCTCGTCGATCAAGGATTCCAGCTCGGCGCCCACCTGCGCGCTTGTCAGTGGCCGGTTGGCGTCGTCTACCTGCAGCTCAAGCACAGCCCGTATGTTCTCTTCGACGGTCAGGCGCCGGAATACGGATGCATCCTGCGGCAGGTATGAAAGCCCAAGCCGCGCGCGGCGATGCATGGGCATATTGGTGATGGGCACGCTGTCGATTTCTATGCGGCCGGAATCCGCCGGCACAATGCGGACAATCATGTAGAAACTGGTTGTTTTACCGGCACCGTTGGGGCCGAGCAAACCGACGACTTCACCGCTGTCCACGGAAAGGGAGACGTCCTCCACCACCGTGCGCTTGCCATAGACTTTCCGCAGCCCGGTCGCTTTCAGGCTGCCGGGAGCATCGCTGGCCGCACGCCGGGAATTCCCAGTGCGATTACTTTTCGAGAAGGGGTTCTTGCTACGCAAAACGTATCCTCTGCTGCCTAACCCTTCTGCTTGCGGCAGGCCGCTACGGCCGCATCGGCGCGTGCGCGCGGCGTGGCCAATGAACGTACACGCCCGCCCGGGGCAGCCGAATTGGGGCCGCCGAACGCCTGATAGGTTTCGGTTTTTTGGCGATAAATGACGCGTTCGCCCTGGATATTGTCAAAGGGTTTTCCGCAGATGAAGCGGGTGATGACCGCTTTGCCGATCATCTCGATTTCTTCCGTCTTGCCGTTATATTCGGCGCGCAAACCCTTAGCTTCCAGCACTTCATATTTTTCCGGGTTTTCCTGCCGCAGCAACACTAGCTTTCCGCCTTCGACGGTGGCCGTGCCGAACTGGAACCCTTCGGCGTCTTCACGCATGGCCAGGCGGTCGGAATGCAGGGTCATGTTGCCCCGGGTGAGCACCACATTGCCCGTGAATACGCTTTCCTTGGCGTTGTCGTCGTAAATGAGGGTGTCGGAAACGACGAGCGTGTCGGGCTCTTCCTGGTTACCGCCTTGCTGAGCCAAGGCCAAGGGCGAGCAGACCAGACCAGAGGCCAGGACTGCAGCAAGAAGAAAGCGTGGTGGCGTCATCATGGTTTTTGTGTTGTCCTATCGGAAGGGCGCTGGCGGCGCTGCTGGGTATCCTGGCCGGAAATCTTGACGTCCGTGGAGGAATACACCTCCAGTTGGCGGGTCTTATTATCGTAACGCATGCCGGTTCCATTCATAGTGGAATTCCCGTGGACAACCAGGGCGGGTTGGTCGGTGTAAACCACGTCTTCATCCGGCAGAATGGTGAGCACTTCGCTTTTTACGTCGAGCGGCCGGTTCTCAGCATCGGCGCGCCGCTGAACATGCGCATTACCCGTCATCACCACGCGCGCGCCGTCCTGGTCCATCACCGCGACGTCAGACGACGCCACCGTCAACGGCGAGCCGGGGTGTTGTCCCACAGCGCGGGCCTGCTGCACTTCGTAGGAATCGGTGTCGGGGAAGTGTTCCAGGTAGATGCCTTCCAGCCGGTTGATCGGCATGCCGGATTCATCGCTGCGTATCAGAACGAAGTCTTTCGCCCAGTGGTCCGGCTCGTGCGTGATGCGGCGCGGTGGGTCGATGGGAACGGCGCGCTGGGCGTAGTCAGCCGCCCACCATGTGCCGATGACGAGCGCAGTCAGCAGGAATACGGCTACAAGCGAGGGTAGGCGGTCTCTCATGGCTAGCCCCGCTTAGCGCCATGGCGCCGCAGGCGTGGCGCAGTTCACTGTATGGTGCCCCCAAGGCGCAGGGATTGAGGCGAGAAGAACGCACCCAGCTTGCCCTGGGCGGCCAGGATGAGGTCGCAGCACTCACGCACCGCTCCGGCCCCACCGGGGGCGCTGGCGACCCAATGGGCGGCCTGAGTGACATAAACCGGAGCATGCGGCACGCTGGCAGAAAAGCCGGTGCGCTGCATGGCGGGCACGTCGATGATGTCGTCTCCCATGTAGCCGATCTCGCTGAGATCCAGGCCTTTTTCCTGGGCCAAGGCCTGCACCGCTGCGGCTTTGTCGCGAACTCCGTGCTGCACGATGGCAATGCCCAGTTCGGCTGCACGGCGACCTACTACCGCGCCGTCGCGCCCCGTTATGAGCGCCACGGTGATGCCGCTTTCCATCAGCAGCTTCAGGCCGTGTCCGTCGAGCACATGGAAACTTTTCAGCTGTTCACCCTGCGGGCTGTACCAGAGGCGGCCATCGGTCAGCACGCCGTCTACGTCGAAAGCCATAAGGCGCAAGGGACGGACGCGCTCGATTACGACCGGGTTGACCTTGGCGAGAATCATGGCTTCAGCGGGATGGGGAATTCGGTTCGCGGACATGTTCAGATCACCTTTGCGGCCATGAGGTCGTGCATATGCAGGGCTCCCAATAATAGCCCGGCCTCGTCCACGATGAGAATCTGATTCAGCCGGCCTTCATCCATGCGCGCGGCGGCCTCTATGGCCAGGGTGTCGGCGGGCAGGCTGCGCGGGTTGCGCGTCATGCCATCCTTCACCTTGAGCTGGCGGACGTCGCCGCAGCGTTCGATCAGGCGGCGCAGGTCGCCGTCAGTGAAGATGCCGATGGGGTGGTGCTCTGTATCGACGACGATGGTCATGCCCATTCGCTTGGCGGACATTTCCTTAAGAGCATCCTGGATGGTGGTGTCTTCGTGCACCAAAGGCAGCGCATCGCCGGAGCGCATGACGTCGCGCACGTAGGTAAGCAGGCGGCGACCGAGCGCGCCGCCCGGGTGAGAACGGGCGAAATCTTCGGCGCTGAACTTGCGGGCCTCCAGGCAGGCGACTGCCAAGGCGTCACCCAGTACCAATGCCGCCGTGGTGCTGGCAGTGGGTGCCAGATTCAGCGGGCAGGCTTCCTGTTGCACGCCGCCGTCGAGGTGGATGTCGGCATTGCGAGCAAGTTCGGAACGCGGGTTACCGGTGATTGTGATGATGTGCGCGCCCATGCGTTTGGCAGTGTTGAGCACGGTCATGAGTTCGGAAGCCGCCCCGGAATAGGAAATGGCAATGACGATATCCTGGCCGGTAATCATGCCCAGGTCGCCGTGTATCGCTTCAGCACCATGCATGAAAAACGCCGGCGTGCCGGTTGATGCGAGGGTGGCGGCCACTTTGCGCGCGATGTGCCCGGATTTCCCTATCCCGGTGACCACGACTCGGCCCGAGCAGGCGAGCAGCAGCTCGACCGCCTGTTCGAACTGCGCGTCCAGACGGTCGCACAGCGCCTGCAGCGCCTCGATTTCTATTGAGAAGGTACGGTGGGCTGAGGCCAGATGTTGGCCTTGCCCGACATTGGGAGTTTGATCCATGCCTGAATTTTAATCGGCATTGTGTAAACTTCCACGGTTGTCTTCTCTCTGTGCCGTCAGGCCTGCTTCTTCCATGAATATCGATCCTGCCGAGTACATCCGCAACGCAATTCGCAGCGTTCCGGACTGGCCCAAGCCCGGCGTGACCTTTCGCGACATTACGCCGGTTCTGCAGGACCCACGTGCTTTCCGTGTCCTGATCGACATCTTTGTCTATCGCTACATGCGTCACCGCCTTGATCTCGTTGCCGGTGTCGATGCGCGCGGGTTTATCCTGGGTGCGGTGCTGGCCTACGAGCTCAATCTCGGCTTCGTGCCCGTGCGCAAGAAGGGCAAGCTGCCGTACCGCACGGTGGCCGAGGAATACACCTTGGAATACGGCAATGCCGCCGTGGAAATGCATACAGATTCCGTGCGTCCGGGACAACGCGTACTGCTCATCGACGACTTGGTCGCCACCGGCGGCACCATGATTGCGGCTTCCAAGCTGCTGCAGCGCTTGGGTGCCAATGTGCACGAGGCCGCGGCGATCATCGGTTTGCCTGATCTCGGCGGTGTGCAGGCCATGCGTGACAGTGGCCTGGATGTCTACACCGTCTGCTCTTTCAGCAATACCGACCCCTGAGCCGGGCTGGCCCGCCCGGCCCCCAGGGCCGGTAAAGAAATGGGGCGGCACTGGCCGCCCCGATTTATATCTGTGCGCGGTTCAAACCCGCACCCCGGCATACTTTACAGAAGGACGCGCTCAATGCCGCCGTTGTTGGCACGGCGCACGTATTCCTGCAGCCAGTCCTCGCCCAGAATGTGCTTGGCCATTTCAACCACAATGTAGTCGGCTTGCATGCCTGTGTCTTCCTGGTAGCGCGACATGCCTTGCAGGCAGGACGGGCAGGAAGTCAGCATTTTTACCTCGCCGGTGTAGCCATCGGCGCGGATCTGCAAGCTGTTCTTGGCCAGTTCTTCCTGCTTGCGGAAGCGCACCTGGGTGGAGATATCGGGCCGGGTGACGGCGAGCGTACCGGACTCCCCGCAGCAGCGGTCGGTCTTGATGGTGGTGTCGCCCACCAGCGCCTTCACCGTCTTCATCGGGTCCTGCTGCTTCATGGGTGTGTGGCAGGGGTCGTGATAGACGTAGCGCACGCCTTCCACCCCATGAATGTCTATGCCTTTTTCCAGCAAGTATTCATGGATGTCGATGAGTCGGCATCCGGGGAAGATGCGCTCGAACTCATAGCCAGCGAGCTGGTCGTAGCAGGTGCCGCAGCTGACCACCACCGTCTTGATGTCAAGGTAGTTCAGCGTGGTTGAGAGCCGATGGAACAGCACCCGGTTGTCGGTGATGATTTTCTCGGCCTTGTCCTGCATGCCGTTGCCGCGCTGGGGATAGCCGCAGCACAGGTAACCGGGGGGCAACACCGTCTGAACGCCGGCGTGCCACAGCATGGCCTGGGTGGCCAGGCCCACCTGGGAAAACAGCCGCTCGGAACCGCAGCCCGGGAAATAGAAGACAGACTCTGTTTCAGCCGTGGTTGTTTGCGGGTCGCGGATGATGGGAATATAGCGGGCGTCTTCGATATCCAGCAGCTTGCGCGCGGTCTGCGTGGGCAGCCCGCCGGGCATGCGTTTGTTCACGAAGTGGACCACCTGTTCGCGTATGGGGGCTTTGCCCACCGTGGCCGGCGGTGCTGACACCTGTTTGCGTGCGGTGGGAGCCAGCATGTCGTGCGCCATGCGCTGCGCCTTGTAGCCGAGGTCGATCATGGCCTTGCGAGTGGCCTTGATGACGCGCGGGTCCTTGGCGTTGAGGAAGAACATGGCGGCCGTAGTGCCGGGGTTGAAGGACTTCTTCCCCATGTCACGCAGCAATGAGCGCATGGACATGGAAACGTCACCGAAGTCGATGTCTACCGGACAGGGGTTGTAGCACTTGTGGCAGACCGTGCAGTGGTCGGCCACGTCTTCAAATTCAGACCAGTGCTTGATGCTGACGCCGCGGCGCGTCTGTTCTTCGTACAGGAAGGCCTCGATCAGCAGCGACGTGGCCAGGATCTTGTTGCGCGGGGAATAGAGCAGGTTGGCGCGAGGTACGTGAGTGGCACACACCGGCTTGCACTTGCCGCAACGCAGGCAGTCCTTGATAGCGTGTGAAATGTCGCCAATCTCGCTGCGCTGCATGATGAGCGATTCATGGCCAAGCAGATTGAAGCTGGGCGTCCAGGCGTTACGCAGGTCGGCGCCGGGCATCAGCTTGCCGGCATTGAAGCGGCCGTTGGGGTCAATGCGCTGCTTGTATTCGTGGAAGGGCCGCAGCTCTTCTTCCGTGAGGAATTCGTATTTGGTCAGTCCGATACCGTGCTCGCCGGAAATCACCCCGTTCAGCCCCCGGGCAATCTGCATGATGCGGGCCACGGTCTCGTTGGCCTCCTGCAGCATGCCGTAGTCGTCGGAGTTGACCGGGATGTTGGTGTGCACGTTGCCGTCACCGGCATGCATGTGCAGGGCGACGAACACGCGGCTCTTCAGCACGCGGTCGTGCACGGCCTGGATGCCGGCCAGAACGGCCGCACAATCTGCACCGGCAAACAAGCGCTCCATCAACGCGCGAACTTCCGTCTTCCAGGAGACCCGGATGGTGTGATCCTGCACGACATCAAAAACGGTGGCGTCGGGCTGCTCAACCAGCCTCGCCTTGAGGCCATCCAGCAGATGGCCCAGGCCAATGCTTTCCAATGCCTCCAGGCTCTGAGACAGTGGTGCGTCCAGGTTTTCCAGCAGCCAGCGCCAGCGGCCACGCACGCCGTGCAGGGCGGATATGGCGTCTTCGCGGCGGCGAGCGAGGATTTCCTCGCGGGTGTGTTCGACGTCGTCGATATCTACCTTGCCAACCGGGAGTTCACCTTGCAAATAGGTTTCGAGTTCATCCAGCAGGCGCAGCTTGTTGCGGGTGGAGAGCTCGATGTTGATGCGCTCGATGGCGTCGGTGTATTCGCCCATGCGATCCAGCGGGATGACGACATCCTCGTTGATCTTGAAGGCGTTGGTATGTCGCGCAATGGCGGCTGTGCGGGCGCGGTCCAGCCAAAACTTCTTGCGCGCTTCCGGTGTGACGGCGACAAAGCCTTCCCCGTGGCGGCTGTTGGCAATGCGGACTACTTCGCTGGCGGCAATGGCTACGGCGTCTTCGTCGTCACCCACGATGTCACCGATCAGCACCATTTTGGGCAGCACGCCGCGCTTGCTCTTGGTTGAGTAGCCAACGGCACGCAGATAGCGTTCGTCCAAGTGCTCAAGGCCGGCCAGCACTGCTCCGCGCTCACGCCCTGGGCCATCCAGGTACTTCTTGACCTCGACGATGGAAGGCACGGCATGGCGAGCCTGGCCGAAGAACTCCATACAGACGGTCCGGGTGTGGGCCGGCATGCGGTGGACAATCCAGCGCGCGGAGGTGATCAGGCCATCGCAGCCTTCCTTTTGCACGCCAGGCAGACCGGACAGAAATTTGTCGGTTACGTCTTTGCCAAGGCCCACTTTGCGGAAGCGGCTGCCTTCGATGACCAGGGTTTCCTTGCGCAGTACGATGGTGCCCGGCGCGCTCTTGCCGTCCGACCAGACCAGCTCGAAACGGGCTTCCGGTGCGTCGTGGATCTTGCCCAGGTTATGAGCCACCCGGGTAACATCGAGCCAGTTGCCGTCAGGGTCGACCATGCGCCACGAGGCGAGGTTGTCCAGCGCGGTGCCCCAAAGCACGGCCTTTTTGCCACCGGCGTTCATGGCGATGTTGCCGCCTGCACAGGAGGCGTCAGCCGAGGTGGGGTCAACAGCGAAGACGAAGCCAGAGGCTTCGGCGGCCTCGGCAATGCGCCGAGTAACGACGCCCGCCCCGGTATGAATGGTGGGAACAGGCTCATCAAGCCCGGGCAAGGCCACGTGCTCAACGGCAGTGAGGCGGTCCAGCTTCTCAGTGTTGATGACGGCCGAGCGCCAGGTGAGCGGAATGGCCCCCCCGGTGTAACCGGTGCCACCACCGCGCGGGATGATGGTCAGCTCAAGATCAATACAGGCGCGCACCAGCGGTGCGATTTCCTCTTCGGTATCGGGCGTGAGCACTACGAAGGGGTATTCCACCCGCCAGTCCGTGGCGTCCGTTACATGGGAGACACGCGAGAGGCCATCAAATTTGATGTTGTCTTTATCGGTGTAGCGCGACAGTTTGCGCACCACCTGCTTGCGAAGTTCGTGCGCCAGGGTGAAGTCGTTGTCGAAGTCGCGCACGGCCACGCGCGCTGCCGACAGCAGGGCGGCAACCTTGGCGTCGCGCTCTGCCTGGCGCGGGTCGCGGCGCCGGTCGATTTCGTTCAGGCGGTGGTCCAGCGCTTCGATCAGCATGCGGCGCCGCTTGGGGTTGTGCAGCAGGTCGTCCTGCAGATAGGGATTGCGGCGCACAACCCAGATGTCGCCCAGGACTTCGAACAGCATGCGCGCAGAGCGGCCTGTCACTCGTTCCCCACGCAAATCGGAAATCAGCCGCCAGGAGTCTTCGCCCAGCAGGCGACAGACGATTTCCCGGTCTGAATACGAGGTGTAGTTATAGGGGATCTCACGCAGACGCGAAGAAACATGCTGAGGTGCTTGCGCGGCAAGCATTTGACTGGCAAGGGGGGCGTTCATGAGTGTGGCTGACCCTGTCAGGGGCAAAGGTGCGGATACGGATACCCTGAGTTTAATCGAATGGGGCTGCGGCTTCAGATCTTGCCGGGGAAAAACCACAGCAGGGCGCTAGTCATGGTGAAGTAGCGCAGGAATTTGCCGATGGCCATATAGATGACACTGGGAATTAGAGGCATCTTCAGCCAGCCGGCGACGGAGCACAGCGGGTCGCCCACGATGGGCAACCAGGAAAACAGGAGGGCGGGTGGACCGAGCCGGTGCAACCACCAGCTCACATAGTCATGCCAGCGGCCGGTACTCGGCGTGCGCGGCTGGTAGGGGCGTTTCTCGCGATAGCGTTCGACGGCACGATGCGCGCCAAAGCCCATGCCGTAGCTGATTGTTCCGCCAACGGTATTGCCCAGCGTAGCGACCAGAACGGCCGGCCAGAACATGTTTTCTGCAATTTGCAGATAGCCGAAGACAGCCGGCTCAGAGCCTAGAGGAAGCAGGGTGGCTGACACCAATGCCACAGTGAAGATTGCACTGAGCCCCACGCTGGGCAAGGCCAGCGTATCGAGCAGCCATTGAATCGATGAGTACAGCCAGGCTTCCATGGGAATGGATAAAGCAAGGTGAGGGTGGCTAGTGTAGCGGAGAGAAATGGAAATTTCTCGTTTCCGCATGCTATTCTTTCTGGCTTGTTTGCGCCTGCGCCACTCTTTGATATGTCCACCGATTACCTGAAGCGCATCCTGACAGCCAGGGTGTACGACGTTGCCATCGAATCTGACCTCGACTTTGCGCCGCAGGTGTCGGAACGAATTGGCAACAGGGTGCTGCTCAAGCGCGAAGACACACAGCCGGTCTTCAGCTTCAAACTGCGTGGCGCATATAACAAGATGGCCAACCTCAGCCCCGCTGAGCGCAAGCGCGGTGTCATTGCCGCTTCCGCCGGCAACCACGCACAGGGTGTGGCACTAGCCGCCACCCGCATGGGTTGCCGCGCCATCATCGTCATGCCGGAAACTTCCCCTCAGGTGAAAATTGACGCGGTGCGCGCGCTGGGCGGCGAAGTGGTGTTGGCCGGTGACAGCTATACCGATGCCTTCGAGCACGCCATGGAGCTGCAGAAGAAGGAAAAGCTCACCTTTGTGCACCCCTTCGATGACCCGGATGTAATCGCCGGCCAGGGCACCATCGGCATGGAAATTCTGCGTCAGCATCCCGACCCCATTGAGGCCATTTTCGTGCCGGTAGGCGGTGGTGGCCTGATCGCGGGCTTGGCTGCCTATGTGAAGCAGCTGCGCCCGGAAGTGAAGGTGATCGGGGTGCAAAGCGTGGACTCCTGCGCCATGGCTCGCAGTGTGCAGGCCGGAAGGCGCCTGCGCTTGAACGACGTGGGTCTGTTTGCGGACGGCACGGCGGTGAAATACGTGGGCGCGGAAACCTTCCGGCTGACCAAACAGTATGTGGATGACTTCGTGCTGCTCGATACGGACGCCATCTGCGCGGCCATCAAGGACGTCTTCCAGGATACCCGCAGTGTGGTGGAACCGTCTGGTGCGCTGGCTCTGGCCGGCGCCAAGCGATATGCCGCACTTCACAAGCTGAAGAACAAGACCCTGGTGGCGGTGACCAGCGGCGCGAATATGAATTTCGACCGCCTGCGTCTGGTGGCGGAACGGGCCGATGTCGGCGAAGCGCGCGAGGCCGTGTTTGCGCTGACCATCCCTGAACAGCGTGGCAGCTTCAGGCGTTTGTGCGAAGCAGTAGGGCGGCGCAACGTCACGGAATTCAACTACCGCATTTCCGATGCGGAGAAAGCACATGTGTTCGTCGGCTTGCAAATCCGCTCAGAGGCCGAGATCGAGAAACTGGCCGCAGGCTTCCGGCGCAAGGGCTTCGACACACTCGACCTCTCCGGCAACGAGATGGCCAAGACCCACTTGCGCTACATGGTGGGCGGCAAGTCCGCACTGGCCGAGAACGAAATGCTGTTCCGCTTCGAGTTCCCCGAACGCCCGGGCGCGCTGATGACTTTCCTTGGCGCCATGAACCCGGAATGGAACATCAGCCTGTTCCACTATCGCAATCAAGGCGACGACTACGGTCGCATTCTGGTGGGCATTCAGGTTCCGCCGTCTGACAAGAAGGTGTTCAAGGCCTTCCTCGACGGGCTGGGCTATCCTTACTGGAATGAGACGGACAACCCGGCTTACCCCCTCTTCCTTTGACCCCGCCTGCGGGCTGGAACTGGAAATGGTCGTGGCAGATGCCGCGACCGGCCGCAGCCTTCCCGTCCGCCATTATTTCTCCGCACTGCATGAACGCCTGACGGCACGGTTGCCGGCTGGTGATGGTCCGCGTGCGCAGGAGCTGGAAGGGCGCTGTGTAGCCCTAAGCTGCGCCGAGGCGGAATACGGCCTGGATAACGGCTTCAACCTGCTCGAGACTTCGACCCGACCTGTGCGAAGCAGTGAGGGCGGTTTGTCTGCTCTGGCCGCGCTGGTGAATCGGGGGCTGGAAGATGTTTTCCATGCCTTGGAAGCCGACCACGCCATGGTGTTGAACGCTTCACAACACCCTGATTGCCCGCGCGATATGGAGTGGTATCGCAGTGTGTGCGTACCGCGGCCCATTTATCGGGAACTCGTGGGTTACCGGGGCTGGCGTCATTGGGAGGGCGTCGACGCCAAGGCCCAGAACGGTGCCAATGTGCAGGTGAAGGTGGCCGACGCCGTACATGCAGTGAACGTGATGATTGGGCTTTCTGCCGTGCACACGGCACTCTTTGCCAATAGCCCGCTGGAATCAGGGCGCGAGACAGGCCTGAAAGAAACACGTCTCACTGTCTGGCCACGCGTGTTTCATGGTTCGCGATTTCCGGGCGATGCCATGTTGACCTGCTTTCCGCCCCGGCCCTTTCTTGACCTGGGCGACTACTTCCGCTGGATGTTCCGGCCGGGAACCGTGAGCCGCAGCCTGCCAATGGCGCGACGTCACGACTACAAATCCGCACCCACCGTCCTTCTGGAAGGCGACCCCAGTCTGTCGGCCTTTCTTGTTTCCAAGGGCTGGCAGGGGCGGCGTAGCGATACAGCCGAGCCGGTTTGGCTGGTTCCCGATGCTGCGCATTTTGAACACTCCCAAATCGCCAATTTTTTCGACGCACGCCTGCGCTATCAACTGGGCACTTTGCCTGAGCTGGACGACCTGCTGCGAGCCTGGCGGACGCCTGGTGGGCTGGAAACGCTGTTCGAAGCGCATGGGGCGGAGATCTATGTAGAAGGGCGTTCACCGGGGGCCGGCTTCGCGGACCAGGCACTTTTGCAGGAGGCTGGCCCTGCGGTGGCGGCAGGCATGGTGATGTGCCCGATGGCGCTACAGTGGGGTGTGCTGCAGCGCCTGGACGATGCCGGGGAATTGATCAGCCGCTACGGTTGGTCTCGCCTGCGAGCGCTGCGCGACCGCGCGTTGCAATATGGGGTGGAAGACGCCGAGCTGCGGGCCCTGTGTCGCGAGGTGCTGGGCATTGCCCGCTGCGGGCTGGGGCCGCAGGAGCAACGGTACCTGGCTTACGCCGAATATGTGCTGGAAAGCGGCCGTACCGGGGCGGATCGAATGCTGGCCACTTGGCGTGCGGGCGCTGCAGAATGTTCCCAATCTCGCCTTGCCTGCCTTGCCGAGCGCCACCGGGCGTTGCGGCCCTCGGAAATAGTTGAGGACTAGTCGTAGACTTCGTCGGCCGCCAGCAAAATGTCCACCGGCGGGTCGAAGCCGATACGTCGGGCTGTAGAAAGATTCAACGCCACCTTCGGTGGTGCCACCCATAGCTGACTCAGCTGCCGCGGCTTGGCGCCATTCAAGGTACGCGCGATGGTCTCGGCATGGAAAAGACCAACATGAGAGAGGTCGGCCTGGGCAACACTCATCAGCAGGCCTTTTTCGACTTCGCGTGAACCCGCCATGGAGAAGCTGGGAACGCGGGCTTGCAGCAAGGTGGAGGCGATCTGCTCAACGGAAGTTGCGGTCACGCCGCGGTGCGTCGTGACATAAACCGCATCGACATGGCGCTTGGCCAGTTTCTCGTAGCAAGCCACCGCGTTCGTGACGGCCTCTTCAATCGGAATGCTGGCGGATGGCGCGTGACAGTGCTCCAGCCTGAAGTTCCGTTCCTTTGCCACCTGTTCAGCGGCTCCCACGGCTGCATAGCTGCGGCCTTCCTCGGAGTCCTCATAAACGATGCCCAGATTGTCGAACCCCACAATTTCGTGAAACAGCCGCAGCTGGCGCTGATAGCGCTCCGGTTCGATGCGGGTATGCAGGTTGTCGCGGCCACTGTCCTGAGCGCTGTCGGCCAAGCCGGAGGCGACGGCGTCGCTGACGGAGCCGACGATGGTGGGAACGGGTGGGCCCAGCTCGCGCATGTCCTGGCCAGCCCAGGTACCCATGGCAATGATGAGATCGATGTCCTTCTGGGAGTTCAGGCGTTCGGAAATCGCCTTGCGCATGGGGTCACGCTGACTGGCGTCGAAATTGCCTGGCCGCCAGTAGGCGTCGGCGACGAATTCCAGATAGGAACTGGTGGTGTTTTCGGACAGCCATTTCCAGAGCTCGGGCCCACTCAGGTCTTCCGGTCGGGGCTGGGCATACTTCAGCCAACCCAGCAGTTCGAGCCCGTCCACTGTCTCGCCCAAGGTCAGCGCGTAATCGACGTAATCTCCGCTTTCAACATAGCCGATGCGCCAGCGTTCGTGCGTGGCAGGCGCAACCGGAGTGGTTGGCCAGGTATCAGCTTTCGATACCGTGGCGCCACCCAGAGTCAGGGCTGCAAGCAGTACGAGGGCGAAGCGAAGAATCATGTCTGGTGTCGTTTGATGGCTATGAGGGTGATGTCGTCGGATTGGGGGGTATCTTGCACGAACTGGCGCACATCGGCCAGGACCGCATCGACCACATGCGTTGACTCGCTGCCGGCCAGCGGGGCAAGCGCGGCATACAGGCGGTTCTCGCCGTATTGGGCATCCTCCGGGCCCACGGCTTCGGTCACGCCATCGGTATACCCGATCACCACTTCGCCGGTGTCCAGGCGGTCGGCAAACAGACGGTAAGGCAGCCCGTCCTGCACACCGCAGGCGGGGCCGGAGCGCCCTTCGAGCAAGCGAAGATCGCCATCCGGGCGCAGCACACACAGCGGCGAATGGCCGGCATTTGCCCACTGCAGCTCGCCGGTTTGAAGGTCCAGAGTGCCGACGATCAGGGTGACGAACATCAGGTTGGGGTTGTTTGACGACAGAAGGTTGTTGATGCGCGTCATGATGTCCGCCGGGTCAGTCTCGGTTTCCGCCAGGGCGCGAATCAGGGTACAGGTACCGGCCATGAACAGAGCTGCGGGCATGCCTTTGTCAGAGACATCGCCAATGGCAAATAGCAGGCGGCCGTCGGGCAGTAGCAGATAGTCGTAAAGATCCCCACCGACTTCCTTGGCCGAATCCATGGAGGCGCGTAAGTCCACATGCTGGCGCAGCTCGGGTGCGCTTGGCGACCGCAGCAAGCCAAGCTGGATTTCCTGAGCGATGTTCAGTTCGCTTTCCAGCCGCTCGCGGCTGGAGGTCTCTTCCAGGAGGCGGGCGACTTTTTCGCGCAGCTGAGCGTCCATGTAAGCGAAGGCAGACGCTAGCCGCCCCACTTCGTCCGGACGGCGGTGGGGCAGTTCGGCAATATGGGCGGGCAACATGCTGCCGCCAGCCAGGTCGTGTTCAGGCAGGGCACGCGCGAACTCGCTCAGCTGGTGGAGGGGGCGGGTCAGCCGTAGCGAGACAATGCCTGACACCACCAGGCCGGCTGCCAGCACCAGGAGCAGAAGCAAGCCCAGTTGGTTGCGCAACTCGGTAGCAGCCCGGGTGAAGTCGGCTTCAGGTACGGCGGCGACGATGGTCCAGCCCAGCGGCTTGAAGTGGGTGGAATAAATACGCCAGCTGTCTTTTTCGCCCAGCGGACGAAAGGAAAATTGCTCGATTTCCGCCGCGGGGGGCAGGCTATGCAAAATGCCTTGCAAGGTGTGGCCGCTATCGTTATCTGTAGCCCCGAGCAAACCCACATGGCGAGAAGGAGGTGGTGCCACCAAATTGCCGTCGTCCCCAATGATGAAGGCGAAGCCCGATTCGGCCAGGCGCAGGTCGTGCAACACTTCTGCAATGGCGGCTTCGGTTTCCTGGCGCTGACTCTCGAACTGGTGAACGATACCTTCCGCATCATCGCTGACGCCGACCACCCACTCCCATTCAGGGAGGTAGACGAAATAGGCGTAACGCAGGGTATAGGTGTCGGCGCCCAGATCCGGCAGCCGGTAGATGGCAAAGGCCGAGCCACTGACACGCACTTCCTGGTAGACGGAAGCGGCCAGTGGGCGCCCCTTGTAATCGAGCAGCGTGGAAATATCGAGATTGCGGGACAGGCGATAACCCGTGGCAAGCACTTTGCGGGCAGGGTCGAACACCCAAACCTTGCTGCCGTTTTCCATGTCGTCGGTGTTCAGGCCGGAGAGCCATTCCAGGGCGAGTTCGCGAGCGCGGGCATCGCTTAGCTCTCCCCTCCGTGCCTGGTTCTGCCAGGCTTGCAACACGGAGTAGATTGTGTTGCCCTGTTGCACCAGGCGGGCGCGGTTGCTGCGCACCGTGGCGATCTTATCGTTCAGAAAACCGCCCCAGCGCGCTTCGCTATCTTGCACTAACAGGTTGAGCACGTTATAGACGGCGTGCTCTTCCATGGAAGATACGGTCTGCGTCACGCTGCGCTGCGTGAGGACCATCACCAGCGCGGCACTGAACAGCAGAGATAAGCCAACCAGCAGGAAAATTTTGCTGCGCAGCGAGGTCAAGCGCATGTCGGGCCGACTGTAACTTCATTTAAGGAGAGTGAGTTTAATTTACCATTGAGGCTGTCCGATGAACTCCGGGAAATACCCTCGCAATGCAGCAGGCTTTGGTGAATCGCGTGGATACAAAGCTGCGGCAGCGGCGCGCCATCCGTAACGTCATACTTTCGTGTGTGGCAGTGCTGGTGGTGGGTCAGCTACTTATCGCCGCTCTCAGCCTGGCGGCGCTCTTGCGGCTGGGGACAGACAGCGTCGTGGACAGGCTATCGCTGATTGCCGGGCGCACGGCGGGGCAGATTCAGGCAGGGCTGCAATTAGGCAAGCCGCTAGGCCAGTATTTTGGGCTTTCTCTGGTATTCGACCGTCTGCACCAGGATATTCCCGAGCTTCAGGCGGCGGCAGTGGTGCTGGATGACGGTACGGTGCTCGCGTCCGATGGGCTGGATATTGCACCAGCGCGTCTGTTGCGCGAGCTGCGGCAGGGTGGCGCCCGCGCCAGTGAGAGCACGGCACAGAGCCTGCGGCTGGCCTTACCGCTGGCCGAACCCCAAGGCGGGCGCAAAGGCGCGCTCATCATCCAGGTCGAGAAACCCGGTCTGCCTGAAGGAGCCACGTTCTGGGACAACCTGGGTTTTCTGGCTGCCACGACGGCCGGGGCGGCGCTATTGATGGCGCTGGTCATCCGCCGCATGCCTGTGCACAGCCTGGCCATGGCCGGCTGGATGCGCATGGCTGTGCCATTGGTGGTGATGCTCGCAGCCCAGGCCATTTATACCGTTCACACGGTTAAAGACTTCCGCGCGATCTGGCAGGCCGTCATTGAAGAGAATGCGCGCGTTATCGGCGAGGGCCTGGAGAAAGATCTTGAAAAAGTACTGGGCTATGGAATCGAGCTGGAGCGCTTGCGTGGTGTGGAGAAACCCATGGAGCGTGCGCTGCATGCTTTCCCCCTTTTGGGTGGCATGAGCCTGCAGATGGCAGATGGCCGCGAGCTGGCGCGTGTAGGCTCAGTGAGCCACCTTGGGGATACCCTTGATTTCCCCCTGGAAAGGGTCTCGGGTGGCCCGGTGGTGGGCAAACTGGTGCTCCATGCGGATGACGCCGCCATGCGTGCCGCTGTCCGGGCCCGTGCCCTGGATGCCGCCACCATTGCGGTGGTGGCGATGGTGGCGGCCATCGAGCTCATGCTGATGCTTCAGGTTCTGATGGACCGCGCTTTCAGTGGTGCGCCGCGAGCCGGTGGAGCCCCACTGGATGATCCTTCCCGGCTGGGCATGGTGGGCCGGCCTGTGATGTTCGCTTTTTTGTTTGCCATGGCCTTGCCGCTGGGGTTTCTGCCGCTTTACGCGCGCAGCTTGTTGCTGACGGGCTGGGATGATGGCGCGGCTGCAATGCTGGTGGCCCTACCCACGGCCGCCGAGATGGCAGCAGGGTTGGTGACGGCCCTGTTGGCTGGTCGGCTGATTGACCGTCGGGGTTGGGTCAAACCTTGCGCCTGGGGCATGTTTCTGGCCGTCCTGGGCAATCTGGCTTGCGCCTGGGCCGACACGCTATTCACGCTGGCCCTGGCTCGCGCGCTGGCTGGCCTGGGCTACGGCTTGGTATGGATGGCACTGCAGGGCTTTGTCGTGACGCTTGGCCATGCGCGCTATCGCGGCCGCAATATGACAGCCCTGATTGCAGGGCTGTTCGCCGGTCACATGACTGGGGCGGCGGTGGGTGGCATGCTTGCCAACCAACTGGGCCCCCGGCCGGTTTTTCTGGTCGGTGCGCTAATGGTGCTGGTGGCAGCGTTGGCTTTACGTACCTTGCTGTGGCCCTATCGGGGCCAGAGCGGGCCGGTGGCCATGCCGGCCGCAGGCCGGGTGTCAGGGGCCTCGCTCAAAGCGCTGCTCAGTGACAAAGGCTATGTCGCCTTGCTGTTGGGCAGCGTTGTGCCATTTTCAATTGCGCAGGTGGGCTTGCTCAGTTACGCCCTGCCTCTGTATTTCGATGCGTTGGGGGCCAGCACGGCCGATGTCGGTCGGGTCATTATGCTCTATGGGTTCTGCGTCATCTATATCGGCCCCTTATTGGGCCGGCTGACGGATGGCTCGCAGAACTGGAAGCACTGGATTGCAGCTGGTGGCCTGGTGGGAGCGGGCGGTCTACTTATGTTGCAATGGGTGCCGGGCTTGTGGGGTGTCAGCGCGGCGGTTCTATTGCTGGCCGTTGCCAGTTGTTTGGCAGGTGCGGCGCAAGCGCCCTATATGCTGGCGCGCGAATCGGTGCAGGCGTACGGGGCAGCCAGTGCGACCGGCCTTATGCGCGGAGCAGACAAGTTCGGGCAGATGCTCGGGCCGCTGGTCGTCGGTGCGCTGTTTGCTGGCGTGGGAATGGCAGCAGCCCTGGTGCTGACGGGAGTGATGTATTTGCTGGGCACCTTGTTCTTCTGGCGCGTGGGGCCGCGCGAAGCACCAGTCAAGCCGAAATGAGCGGTAGACGGGAGGTCAGCCCGG
>JAJUJD010000200.1 GCA_029267315.1 Alcaligenaceae bacterium | reverse complement strand
TCAAAGGCATAGCTGAACATGCTGCCCTTAACGACTTCGTCTGATGCCATGGCACCGCTGAACCCCTGCATGGTAGCCATGAACTTGCCCGTCCAATCTTTCAGAAGAGAGATGTCTCCCCCCAGGTCTTGAATGCAAAAGCGCAGCCTCTCAGCTTGGTGCTGGGTCTCCTGAATGTGCTGGGCAATGCGCGTGCGAAGTTCCGGGTAATGTTCCAGTCGGCCCTCCATGCCTTTCAGCATGGTCTCTGCCTGCTCTTCCATCGCGTGTGCGTCGCGCAGCCAATCCAGTAAATGCTCTCGAGCCACAGTCCTGTCGTGTTCCATTGCTATCTCCAGTCGAGTTGAGTCGTTCTACGGGCTGATTCGGCAATCGCTATGCCCGCGAGGGGCCAGGGGGGTAAACTCAGAAAAAGTCGGTGCAGGGTCGCGCACCGTGTGTGGCAGCAAGAAAGGGGGGCTCGGTCGTGTCAATGCCGGCGTCAGCACTGGAAATAATCGAACGGCATGCAGCGCAGGCAGGTGGGCTGTTGCCTGCACTACATGAATTGCAAGAAACCTTCGGCTATCTGCCTGCCGCGCTGGTTGATTCCATTGCTCAGGCATTCAATATCTCCCGGGCCGAAGTTCATGGCGTCATCAGCTTTTACCCGGACTTTCGAACTGATCCGGCCGGTACCCACGTGCTGCGTATCTGCAGGGCGGAGGCCTGTCAGTCCATGGGCGGCGAAGAACTCGCCAGTCACGCTGTGCGTTCGCTGGGTTGTGGGTTTCATTCCACCACGCCTGATGGCCGCTTCACACTAGAGCCGGTTTACTGTCTGGGGCTGTGTGCCCAATCGCCCGCTGTCACTCTCGACGACCGCCCCTATGCCCGGGTAACACCTCAACGGCTGGAACAACTGCTGAAGTCCGCGGCGTCTCAGCATGCAGGGCAGTTGGCCGAGACGGAGGGGCAGTCATGAAAGCTATTACCGTCTTTGTTCCGCGTGATACCGCCGCGCTGGCAGTCGGTGCTGACGCCGTCGCCGACGCTATCGCGGCCCACGCCGCGGCACGCGACTGTCCTGTAACAATCGTGCGTAATGGTTCGCGCGGTCTGCTGTGGCTGGAAACCCTGGTGGAGGTCGCCACTGAAGCAGGCCGCGTGGCTTACGGCCCTGTTTATGAAGAAGACGTTGCCGGCCTTTTTGAGGCGGGCTTTCTGCAAGGGGCATCGCATCCGCTGTGCCACGGGCTGACCGATGCCATTCCCTACTTAAAGAATCAGGAACGGCTGACCTTTTCCCGAACAGGTATTACCGATCCTCTCTGCCTCAATGATTACGCCCATCATGGCGGTTGGAACGGCCTTGAACGCGCTCTCAGTCTACGACCTGAGCATATCGTGGACGAAGTCGCCGAATCCGGCCTGCGGGGTCGCGGTGGTGCCGCCTTTCCAGCCGGAGTGAAATGGCGCACTGTCCTACAGGCAGCAGGCGGGCAAAAATACATTGTTTGCAATGCTGACGAAGGCGACTCCGGCACCTTCGCCGATCGTTTGCTCATGGAAGGCGACCCCTATGCCTTGATAGAAGGCATGGTCATTGCCGGCCTCGCTGTGGGCGCTGATCACGGCTATATCTACGTACGCTCGGAATATCCCCAGTCCATCGCCACGCTGAATGAAGCCATCAAGCGTGCTGTTGCGGCCGACTGGCTCGGTGAAAACATTCAGGGCAGTGGCCGCCGCTTCACGCTGGAAGTGCGAAAAGGGGCGGGTGCCTATATTTGCGGCGAGGAAACATCCCTGCTTGAAAGTCTGGAAGGCAAGCGTGGCATGGTACGGGCCAAACCGCCATTGCCGGCGATCGCCGGCTTATTCGGGCAACCTACCGTCGTGAATAACGTTCTCACGCTCGCCACCGTGCCCATCATTCTGGCGCGCGGCGCATCCTTCTACCGCGAATTTGGCATGGGCCGGTCGCGCGGGACACAGCCGTTCCAGCTGGCGGGCAATCTGAAGCGGGGCGGCTTGGTCGAAAAAGCGTTTGGGGTCACCCTGCGCCAGCTGCTGTTTGAATTCGGTGGGGGAAGTGCCAGCGACCGCCCCTTGCGCGCGGTGCAGGTGGGGGGGCCATTGGGCGCCTGGCTGCCAGAATCACAATGGGATATCCCCCTTGATTATGAATCGTACGCAGCTGTATCAGCCATGGTGGGCCATGGCGGTGTGGTGGCTTTCGACGATTCGGTGAACATGCTGCGTATGGCTCGCTATGCCATGGAGTTCTGTGCTATCGAATCCTGTGGCAAGTGCACTCCTTGTCGTATCGGCTCTGTGCGTGGGGTCGAAACGCTGGACAAGCTTGCTATTGGTAGCACGCAGCACGCCGAACATATTGAACTGCTTCAAGACCTGTGTGAAACCATGTTGGGTGGCTCGCTGTGCGCGCTGGGTGGCATGGCACCGTATCCCGTGCTTTCGGCGTTGAAGCACTTTCCCGAGGATTTCGGCCTGACGGCCGGTGCCGTGGAGCCCGCGGCCTGAATTGAGGAAGCATCATGCTGGAAACTGTCATTACCCGCGAGCGTGATCTCGGCACACCCGCCCGCATTGCCGCGAAGCGCGTCACGCTCAGCATAGACGGCATTGCGGTCAGCGTTCCGGAAGGAAGTTCGGTGATGCGCGCAGCCGCCGAGGCCGGCATCAACATTCCCAAGCTGTGTGCCAGCGACTCCCTGGAACCCTATGGCTCCTGCCGGGTGTGCCTGGTCGAAGTGGAAGGGCGCCGCGGCTATCCCGCCTCCTGTACCACGCCCGTGGAAGAGGGCATGGTGGTGAAAACGGAGACCGACAAGTTGCGCAAACTCCGGCGTGGGGTTATGGAACTCTATTTGTCCGACCACCCGCTGGAGTGTCTGACATGTCCGGCCAATGGCGACTGCCAGTTGCAAGATGTCGCCGGGGTGGTGGGCCTGAGAAACGTGCGCTATGGCTACGACGGCGCCAACCATCTGAGTGAACCTGCCGACGAATCCAACCCTTACTTCACTTACGATCCTTCCAAGTGCATTGTATGCAGCCGGTGTGTACGGGCCTGCGAAGAAGTGCAGGGCACATTTGCCCTCACGCTGGAAGGTAAGGGGTTCTCTACCCGGGTAGTGGCCGGCCAGGCGCAGGCTTTCCTGGAAAGCGATTGCGTCTCCTGTGGAGCATGCGTGCAGGCCTGTCCAACTACCTCTCTGCAGGAAAAAACGGTCATTCAAATGGGTCAGCCCGAGCATGCCGTGATCACTACCTGCGCCTACTGCGGGGTGGGATGCGGTTTCAAGGCGGAAATGAAGGGCGACCAGGTTGTGCGCATGGTGCCGTGGAAGGACGGCAAGGCCAATGAGGGGCATTCCTGTGTGAAGGGGCGCTTTGCCTGGGGATACGCCACCCACAAGGACCGCATCACGACTCCGATGATACGCAAGTCCATCCACGACCCTTGGCAGGTGGTGAGCTGGGAAGAGGCGATCGACTACGCGGCTTCGGAGATCCGCCGAATTCAGGCCAGGCATGGAGTCGGTTCGGTGGGCGGTATTACCTCGTCTCGCTGCACCAACGAAGAAACCTATCTCGTGCAAAAGATGGTGCGTGCCGCCTTTGGCAATAACAATGTCGACACCTGCGCGCGGGTCTGCCATTCGCCTACAGGCTATGGGCTGGGGCAGGCTTACGGAACATCTGCAGGGACGCAGACTTTCAAGTCCGTAGAACAATCCGATGTGGTGCTGGTCATTGGCGCCAATCCCACAGACGCACACCCAGTTTTCGCTTCGCGCATGAAGCGCCGCCTTCGGGAGGGCGCTCGTCTGATCGTCATTGACCCGCGCAGCATCGACCTTGTGAGGTCGCCGCACGTGCGTGCCGACCATCATCTGAAGCTGCGGCCCGGCACCAATGTGGCGGTACTCAACGCTCTGGCGCATGTCATCGTGACGGAGTCGCTGCACGACTCGAATTTTGTAGCCGAGCGTTGTGACGACCGCAGTTTCTCGGATTGGCTGGAGTTCATCCGGCGGCCAGAAAATTCGCCGGAAGCCACCGCCGCCCACTCTGGCGTTGACCCTGCCGAAATCCGCGCCGCCGCCCGTTTGTATGCGACGGGGCGCAGCGATGGTACCTCTGCGCATATCCGGGATCGCCGCCCAAATTCCGCCATTTACTACGGCTTGGGTGTTACCGAACACGCCCAGGGCTCCACAGCTGTCATGGCGATTGCGAACCTGGCCATGGTCACGGGCAACGTGGGGAGGGAAGGGGTCGGGGTGAACCCGCTCCGGGGTCAGAACAATGTGCAGGGATCCTGTGACATGGGCTCCTTCCCGCACGAGCTACCGGGGTACCGCCATATTTCGGACAGCACGGTGCGGGCAGACTTCGAGCATGCCTGGGGAGTGAAGCTCGATCCTGAACCGGGTCTGCGTCTGCCCAATATGTTTGATGCGGCTATAGCCGGCAGTTTCCGTGGTCTGTATTGCCAAGGCGAGGACATTGTCCAGTCCGACCCCAACTCACAACATGTGGCCAAGGCGCTGGAGGCCATGGAGTGCATCATCGTGCAGGATATTTTTCTGAACGAAACGGCACGCTACGCCCATGTGTTTCTGCCCGGTTCATCCTTTCTGGAAAAAGACGGCACCTTTACCAATGCGGAGCGCCGCCTTTCCAGGGTCAGGCGTGTCATGGCCCCATTGGCGGGCTACGCAGACTGGGAAGTTACGCAGATGCTGGCCAATGCGCTGGGTTTGCCCATGCGGTACGAGCACCCCTCGCAAATCATGGATGAAATCGCTGCACTCACGCCGACTTTCCGGGGAGTATCGTTTGAAAAAATCGATCGCCTGGGCAGCGTACAGTGGCCCTGTAACGAAAACACGCCGGAACAAGGGCTGGAGATCATGCACGTCGACGCTTTCGTGCGGGGCAAGGGCCGTTTCCTCATTACCCAGTATGTTCCCACCGAAGAAAAGGTCACGCGCCGCTTCCCGCTGCTGTTGACCACGGGCCGCATCCTTTCCCAATACAATGTGGGTGCGCAGAC
>JAJUJD010000217.1 GCA_029267315.1 Alcaligenaceae bacterium | reverse complement strand
TTGTTGTGGTTACGGCTCCCGAGGGTTCCTCATTGGAGGCCACTCAGCTCATCCTCTTTCAAATCTAGGCGCTCTACGACGATGTGCCGGAAACGGGTGGCGTTCAGTCGGTCATCGGTTTTCCCACCGTTACGGACGGGTTTGCAATTCTGCGCCTGAAACCTTGGGAAGACCGCGAGCGCACGCAACAGGAAATCGCCCAAGAGCTGCAGCCCAAGTTTGCCGCAATTCCCGGTGTACGCGCGTTCCCCTCCAACCCGCCATCTTTCGGCCAGCGTGCTACATCCAAGCCCGTCAACTTCGTGGTGATGAGCCAGGCTTCCTACCCAGAAATGGCGGCCATGGTTGAAATGCTCATGGACAAGCTCGCCGACTACCCCGGCTTGCAGAACGTAGATACCGATTTGCGATTGAACACCCCCGAACTCAAGGTTAGGGTGAATCGTGACAAGTTGGCTGACGTCGGTGTCGATGTTGACGAGGTGGGCCGCACGCTCGAAACCATGCTGGGCGGCCGCCAGGTGACCCGTTTCCGCGACAGTGGCGAGCAATACGACGTCATTGTTCAGGTCAAGCGTCAGGACCGCTCCACACCCTCCGATATTCGGGATATCTATGTGCGCGCGCGGGATGGCAGCATGGTGCAGCTGGCTAACTTCGTGGAAGTCGAAGAGTCGGTGGCACCACAGTCGCTGAATCACTTCAACCGTCTGCGTGCGGTCAAGATTGAGGCGGCGATCGCCCCGGGATACGCCATGGGAGAGGTGCTGGAACATATGAACCAGGTGGCGCGCGACCTGCTTCCGCCCACTGTGCAGACCGACCTGGACGGGCAATCCCGGGAGTTCCGCGATTCTTCTGGGAATATCTACCTCATATTCATGATGGCCCTGGCCTTCATCTATCTCGTGCTGGCCGCCCAGTTTGAAAGCTGGCGCAGTCCGCTCATCATCATGTTTTCGGTGCCACTCTCAATGACAGGCGCCTTGCTGGCGTTGTGGCTGACCGGAGGAACGCTGTCCATCTACAGCCAGATCGGCCTCATTACCCTTGTCGGCCTGATCACCAAGCACGGCATTCTGATCGTCGAGTTCACCAACCAATTGCGCGACGAAGGCCGAGAGATGATGGACGCCGTTATGGAAGCCTGCGAGTTGCGTCTGCGACCGATTCTGATGACGACGGGCGCCATGGTGCTGGGCGTGCTGCCACTGGCCTACGCGACGGGTGCGGGCGCGGAATCGCGCCAGCAGATCGGCTGGGTACTGGTGGGGGGCCTCACGCTGGGTACCTTGCTCACCCTGTTCGTTGTGCCTGTGGCCTACACATTGATCGGTGGCAAGCGACGCAAGGTTGTTACGGTTGAAGAGGCCGAAGCCATGATAGCCGCCAGCGAAGCGGGTAGCGGGGGAACAGCTGCGCCGGTTCCTAGCGCTCCGAGGAATGACAAGCTCAACTGAAACGGCGTTAGTCAGCTCGGCGGCGGGGCCGTACAATGAGGGCCTCGCTTTCGGACTTTCAGAATATGCAGACTTCCAGCGGCCGCATGGTCATTCTCGATACGGAAACTACTGGCCTCGAACCCGAATTGGGCCACCGTATTGTTGAACTCGCCTGTGTAGAGATGGTCAACCGCCAGCTCACAGGCAGAAATTTGCACATTTACCTGAACCCCGACCGCGACAGTGACCCAGAAGCACTGGCTGTGCACGGGTTAACCACAGAGTTTCTGTCGCAGCACCCTCGCTTCGAGCAGGTTTATCAAGAATTCATCAACTTCATCGACGGCGCGGAACTCATCATCCATAACGCCGCCTTTGACTGCAAGTTCCTGGACGCCGAACTGCGGCGTGTAGGCCAGCCACCTGTGCGTGAGCTGTGCACGAAAATTACCGATTCGCTCCTCTACGCGCGGGAAATTCACCCGGGCAAGCGCAATTCGCTGGACGCGCTGTGCGAACGCTACGGCATATCCAACGCCCACCGTGTGCTGCACGGCGCTTTGCTCGACTCGGAGCTGCTGGCCGAGGTCTGGCTGGCCATGACCCGTGGCCAAGACGCCCTGTTGATGGATTTCCAGGAAGACACGCAATCAGTGTCTTCTGGCGCCAGGGGCCTGCCCGCTGTGGATACCAGCGTGTTGCGGGTGGTGCGCCCTTCTGAAGAAGAGCTGGCTGAGCACCGCGCATATCTCGAATTATTGGACAAGGCAGTGAAGGGCGAATGTGTCTGGCGCACGCTGGAAGCCAGCGAGGCAGTCGCGACGGCGGATTAAGAAGCGACTCCGCGTTACGGCATTGGCCCACACGCTCCTGGCGGGGTGTTAGCCGGTATCGACCCCGCTTGCCGGCAAAAAACTTTATTGTATAATCGCTGTCTTCCCATCTGAGGCGGGCGTTTTCGGAACACAGTTTTCCGTTTGCCGCTTCCAGCATCGGGGCGGTTAGCTCAGTGGTAGAGCACTGCCTTCACACGGCAGGGGTCACTGGTTCGAACCCAGTACCGCCCACCAAACAGTCTTCAGCTTCCCCGCATCGCGGTACCCTCGCCGTTAAGCTGGCAGAACCTGTGCGAAAGTCCGGCATGCGAGACACGGCCGTCGTCAGCAGACGCTCAAGCGGCTGATCATTGCGCACCTGAGTGTTCCACGACACCTCCCATGCCTCCGGATCAATACGGTGCCGTCCCTGAAGAACCAGGCACCCGGACCCTTCCCGATTCGCCGCATAGCGTCGCGCAGTCCTGGTACGACTGCGCATCGATACTACTGTCCGGGCCGAAACAATTGCCGGGCGGGCCTCCCTAGAATGGAACTTCCTGCATTCTGGAGAGAGAGACAATGATTGTTGTGATATTCGAGCTTTGGCCCCGTCCCGGCGCCCAGCAACGCTACTTCGACACTGCCGCTAGATTGGCCGACTCGCTTAAACAGGTGGATGGCTTCGTTTCCGTCGAACGATTCGAAAGCAAGAGCGAGCCGGGGAAATTCCTTTCACTGTCATTTTGGCGCGATGAAGAGTCGGTGAAGCAGTGGCGTACTCAGACCATGCACCGCAATGCCCAAAAATCGGGAAGGGATACCGTCTTTGCAGACTATCGGCTGCGCGTGAGCCAAGTCATCCGTGACTACGGCATGCAGGAGCGTAAGGAAGCGCCCGCCGATTCCAATCATGTACTGGGAGCCGCAACATGACGATCACCTGCTTCATACGCTACGAAATCGATCCATTGCAGCGAGAGGCCTTTCAGACTTACGCTGAGAACTGGGGGCGAATCATTCCTCGTTGCGGCGGAAGGCTGGTCGGATACTGGTTGCCGTGGGAAGGCACCAACTTTGAGGCCTGGGGACTGGTCACGTTCCATGACCTCGCGGCTTACGAGACCTATCGCCGGCGGTTGAGCACCGACCAAGAAGCCATGGACACTATCATGTTTGCCCGGCATCATCAATTCATTCTTAAAGAAGCTCGCACCTTTCTGGCGCCGGTTGAAGGCACGGTACCGGTGCATTGACCTTCATGTTTCAGCCCGAGCCTCGCTTTGCCCGCATCGCCGCCTTGATGGCCGATCCTACACGTGCCCGCATGCTCGCCGTACTGCTGAGCGGGGAGTACCGGACGGCCGGCGAGCTGGCAAGCGCCGCGGATGTGACGCCCCAAGCCGCCACGACGCAGCTGGCCCGACTGGTTGAGGGTGGCCTGCTGGTCATGCACCCACAAGGGCGTCATAAGTACTATGCGCTTGCCGACGCGGATATTGCGCATGCGCTAGAGGCCTTGTCGCTGGTGGCTGAGCGGGACGCAGTGTCTGATCGCTGGCGGACTCCGGCTTACCAGCCTTTGAAACACGCCAGGCGGTGCTATGGCCACCTTGCAGGCGAGTTGGGTGTGGCGCATTTCGAGGGTTTGCTGCGCCGCGGCTTTCTAAGCGACCAGCCTGACGGCTTGGTGCTGACCGACACTGGCCATCGTTGGCTGGCGGATCTTGGCGTGAAGCCCCCCGCTGGTGGGCGCTAC
>JAJUJD010000163.1 GCA_029267315.1 Alcaligenaceae bacterium | reverse complement strand
GGAAGACCGCGCCACCCTGCGCATTTCCAGCCAGCACATGGCCAACTGGCTGCGACACGGCGTTGTCTCGCGTGAGCAGGTCATGGAAACCATGAAGCGCATGGCGGCCGTCGTCGACCGTCAAAATGCCGGCGACCCGCTTTACAAAAATATGGCCGACGACTTTGAAGGCTCCATCGCCTTCCAGGCGGCCTGCGACCTGGTTTTCAAGGGCCTGGAGCAGCCCAACGGCTATACCGAGCCGTTGCTGCACAAGTGGCGCCAGGTGGTTAAGGCCAAGGCCGCTGCCTGATTGAGCGCGCAGTCATGAAAAAGGGGTGGGGGCAGGTCGTCCAGTTTGTTGAACGGCCTGCCCCCACCCCGAATTGCACTCAGATGCGCTTACTTGCGAACTTCGGCGAGCAGTTCATCAAGCCGTGCCAGCGTCCAGGCAACCTCTTCTTCCGTCACGTTCAGTGCCGGCATGAAGCGCAGCAAGTTAGGACGCGGGGCGTTCAACAGCAGTCCTTCAGGGTCGCGCGCCATGGCCGCCTTCACAATAGCAGGGCCATCGTCGCGATCCAGTACCAGGGCGCGCAGCAAGCCAGTGCCGCGTTCACCCTGCAAGCCCCATTTCGCGCTCAGGGCCTGCAAGCCTTCGGAAAGCTGGGTAGCGCGGGCCCGGACGCCCTCGAGGAAGCCGTCGGCCATCAGCTCGTCGAAGACCGCGACGCCCACGGCAGTCATGAGCGGGTTGCCATTGTAAGTACCGCCCTGGTCACCATACGCGAAGCAGGACACCGACTCACGGGCACACAGGGCGGCCAGCGGAACGCCGCCGCCAATGCCTTTACCCAGCGTCATGATATCCGGCTGGATGTCGTACTGCTCGTAGGCGAACATGGTGCCGGTGCGGCCGTAGCCCGTCTGGACTTCATCAACGATCAACAGCAAGCCGTGCTCGTCGGCCAAGGCCCGCAGCCCCTGCATGAACTCGCGGGTTGCCGGCATGACGCCGCCTTCGCCCTGAACGGGCTCCAGCATGATCGCCACGGTTTCGTCGTTGATTTGTGCCTTGACCGATTCCAGGTCATTCAGCACTGCCTTGGGGAAGCCGGGCACTTGCGGCGCGAACAGCGTGTCCCAGCCTGCCTTGCCGGAAGCCGACATGGTAGCCAGCGTACGGCCATGGAAGCCGTTCACCATGGTGATGATCTTGAAGGCGCCGTTGCGATTCAGCTGCCCCCATTTTCGTGCCAGCTTGATGGCGCCCTCATTGGCCTCTGCACCGCTGTTGGCAAAGAACACCCGGTCGAAGCACGATGCGCCGGTAATACGCTTGGCCAGCTCCATGGCGGGGCGGTTGAAATAGGCGGGCGATGGGTTGATCATCAGCCCGGCCTGCTCTTCCAGCGCTCGTCGGACTGCAGGCGGGCAATGCCCCAGGCTGTTGACGGCCCAGCCCTGGATGAAGTCCATGTAGCGCTTGCCGTTGTGGTCCTCAATCCAGGAGCCCTCACCACGTACAAACACCAGTTCCGGACGCGCGACGATATCCATCAGCGCGTTCATCCCCGCCCTATCAAATTCCATAACAATTCCCTGTAAAGATGAAAGTGGCCGCCAGTGTGACGCCAGAAAATGCAGATAAAAGTTTAGCGCGCCCTGCACGAGTAAGCGTTGGAGCTTGAGCGGGCGCGCTATCATGCCGGAACAGAGCCACCAGGCCTTCAAGAGACCCCGATGACCATAAGCATCCTCTCCCTGCATACTTATCCTGTCAAGTCCTGCGGCAGCATCACCCACACACAGATCGGCGTTTCTGCAACGGGCCTCGCTCACGACCGTGAATGGGTGGTCATCGATGCGGATGGCCATTTCCTCACGCAGCGGGTGCATCCTCGCATGGCGCTGATTCAGCCAGCGCTGGACGCTACGGCGCTCTTCCTCAATGCACCGGAAATGCCCACGCTGCGTATTAGCCTACGTTCCCCCGAAGCGCAAAGGCCGGCAGTGCCGCTAAAGATCTGGAACAGCCCGACATTGGGACAGGACGAAGGGGAACTGGCTGGCCGCTGGTTCAGCGACTACCTGGGCCTGCCTTGCCGGCTCTACCGCACTCACCCCGAGGCGCGGCGCATCGTGGACCCGCGCCGGGTGACCGAATGGCGCGCACGCAATGCCGTGCCGGAAATTTTCCCGGAAGAACACCTTGTGGGCTTCGCTGATGGCTTTCCTTTTCTCATCGCGAACCAGGCCTCTCTGGACGACCTCAACGCACGCCTGCTCGCACGTGGTCAGGAAGCGGTCAACATGGCAAGGTTTCGGCCCAATATCGTCATACAAGGCTTAGAGGCCTACGAGGAAGACTATGTCAGCAGCTTGCAAGTGGGCCCGCTTACCCTTGCTTTGGTCAAGCGCTGCCCACGCTGCCCTGTCCCGAATGTCGACCCGCAGACGGGTGAAGTGGGCGCGGAACCCATGGCCACGCTGCAAAGTTATCGCAGCTTCGAAAGCGGTGTCCTGTTCGGAGTGAATGCGGTGATTGCAGGAACTCAGCCCGCCTCTGTCCTGAGCGTCGGTGACCGGCTCGTTGCTGAACTGGATATTTGATCACGGCTTCCGCGGTCTGAGCTGAGCGAGCCAGCGGCCGCAATCCTTGCCGCTAAAGCTCAGGCCGCGCCGGAAGAGAAGAGGTCCAACTGGAGCGCTTCAGTGTTCGGCTCACAGGAGCCTGACGCACCTGGTACCGCCAGCGCGCCCACCCTCACCCCCAACAGGCGGATGCGACCCTCCATTGGCACACGCGAAAGCCCGATGCCCGCCGCCTGACGAATCGCCGCTGCATTGCTGACGACATTTGGCAGGGTGACATCGCGAGTTACCGTGCGGAAATCATGAAAGCGCACTTTCACCCCAATGGTACGACCCGCAACCCCCTTGCGAGCCAGATCGCCGGCCACCCGCTCGCAGAGTGCATCCAGCACCCGGCTCAAGGTGGCGCGGTCGCGTCGCACGTGCAGATCACGCTCAAACGTGGTTTCACGGCTCACCGATTTTGGGGTTGATTCCATCACGACAGGGCGCTCATCACGCCCATGTGCCGCATCCAGCAGCCACAGGGCATAACGTTCACTGAACTGCTCCATCAGGCGTTCGAACGGAGCAAGTGCGAGCTCGCCTATGGTTGCAATTCCCATGGCGTTGAGCCGTTGCTGCGCCTTGGGGCCAATTCCATTGATACGCCCCACCGGCAGGGGCCAGATACGCCGTTCAAGATCACCCTTTTCAATCAGGGTAATGCCGTCCGGCTTATCCAAGTCAGAGGCAATCTTTGCTAACAGCTTGTTCGCCGCAATGCCTATGGAGCAGCTCAGACCGGTCGCCTCGCGAACGGCCTGTTTCAGCTTTTGGGCCAATGTGAGGCTGTCCCGAGGAATCGCGCTCAAATCAAGATAGATTTCGTCAATACCGCGGTCTTCCATATGGGGCGCGATTTCCACCACTGCCTGCTTGAACCGGCGGGAATACTCCCGGTAGCGGGTGAAATCCGCAGGAAGAAGAATGGCCTCCGGCGCCAGCTTGGCTGCCTTCATCATGCCCATGGCCGAATGCACTCCCAACGCGCGCGCCTCGTAGGTGGCGGTGGTCACCACGCCTCTGCCGACATAGTCACCTACTCGCGAATACAGGCGGGTGCCATCAGGGGCTACGGAAGGCTGGGCAGCACTGCTGCCGCCGATCACCACCGGCAGACCTTTAAGCTCCGGGTAACGCAGCAGCTCCACCGACGCATAAAAAGCGTCCATGTCCAGGTGAGCCACCCGCCGCGGAGTCAGCGGTGCTTCACTTTTCGGCAATGGCATGACTCATGTGGTCGTTCAACAGTTCCACGGTGGCCTTGAGGTCTTCATCCTGCGCCCGCGGCGCGAGGCGATAGGAAAGGTCTTGTTGCTGGATATAGGCCGGGGAGGTGATATCAGTTTTCTCGTGCATCGGCACAACATGGGCATGGACGTGCGCGACATCCGTGCCAGTGAAGATGAAGGCCACCCGCTCCACCCCATAAGCCGCCTTCATCGCCTTGCCCAAACGCTGGCCCATATGGAGGATGGCAGACGCCTGTTCGGCCGGCAGATCGTCGAAATAATCGTAATGGGCCTTGGGAATAATGAGCGCGTGGCCCGGGCGTATCGGGTGAATGTCGAGAAACGCCTTCACCTCATCATCTTCGTAGACGACATGAGCCGGGATCTCTCCCGCAGCGATGCGGCAGAAAATGCAATTCTCATGCGGTTTCTCTCCGCTTACCTCTAGGTTTGTTGACATATTTGCGCTTCCATCAAAAGCTGATCGGCAGTGAACCCCGGGGGCAGGCCCTGTATGATCATCGCATAAGCCGCCAAGCAGTGGGGTACGGGGCGACGGCTTGTCAGCATTGCCAGAAACAGGAGCATGCAATGACCTCGGAGTTTGAAAAAATGGTGGCGGGGAAACTGTATCACCCTACAGATGCAGAGCTGACACTTGCACGGCGGCGCGCCCGTGACCTATGCCAGGCACTGAACGCCTGCCCGGATGCCGCCGAGGAAGAGCGGCGCCGTATTACCACCGAACTGTTTGGCCGAGGCGGTGAATCTGTCATTCTGCAGCCCCCTTTTTACTGCGACTATGGCAGCAACATCGAACTGGGGGAACGGGTTTTCTTCAACTTCAACTGCGTGGTGCTGGATGTCTGCAAGGTGCGCATCGGCAGCTATTCACTGTTTGGTCCCGCCGTGCAGATCTATACCCCCATGCACCCATTGAATGCGCAAGAACGGCGGCTCGCGGAATACGGCAAGCCGGTCGAGATTGGTGAAGACGTCTGGGTAGGCGGCGGAGCCATCATTCTGCCGGGCGTGCGCATCGGTTCGCGCACGGTGATTGGTGCAGGAAGTGTGGTGACGCGCGACATTCCGGACGACGTATTTGCGGCTGGCAACCCTTGCCGGGTCATTCGTCCAATCGAAAAAGCAGATCGCGCAATGCGCTAGACTCTTTCATTAAACACAACTCCCCCAGCCACCGTGACCGCAACCGACTTTTCTTCCCTCCCGCTCAGCTCATCCCAGCTCGAAAACTTGGCGCAGCTCGGCTACACCGCCATGACGCCCATCCAGGCGCAGAGCCTGCCCCGTATCCTGGAGGGCGGCGACCTCATCGCCCAGGCCAGAACGGGTAGCGGGAAGACTGCCGCCTTCGGGTTGGGCATCCTGCATCGGCTCAACCCGCGGCGCTGGGAGATACAGGCTCTGGTCGTCTGCCCGACCCGTGAGCTTTCTGAGCAAGTGGCTACCGAGCTGCGCCGACTGGCGCGCTCCGACGGCAATATCAAGGTATTGACGCTAACCGGCGGAGCAAGCGCTCGGCCGCAAGTCGAATCACTGGCTCACGGTGCGCATATCGTGGTCGGCACGCCGGGGCGTCTGCTGGACCTCATGGGGCGTGAAGTCCTGTCGCTTTCCTCCGTGCATACCCTCGTGCTGGACGAAGCAGACCGAATGGTGGACATGGGTTTCTTCGCGGACGTCGTAGAGATTGCAGAAGCCTGCCCGCCAACTCGACAGACGCTTCTCTTTTCGGCCACCTACCCCGATACCATCCGCAAGGACGCCGACAGGCTGCTGAACCAGCCCACCATGGTGCAAGTCGATGTCGAACACGTAGAGGGCCAGATTGAGCAGCAGTTCTTCGAAGTGGAAGAAGACCGCCGGCACGAAGCCGCCGCCCTGCTGTTACAACACTTCCAACCGGAATCGGCCTTGCTCTTCTGCAACACCAAGGCCGCCTGCACTGAAGTAGCAGCGTATCTGGCGCAGCAGGGATTCAGCGCGCTCGCGCTGCATGGCGACAAAGACCAGCGCGACCGCGACGATGTGCTGGCCCAGTTTGCAAACCAGAGCTGCAATGTTCTGGTGGCAACTGATGTCGCTGCCCGTGGCCTCGACATTCCTTCCTTGCCCATGGTGATCAACGTGGAATTGGCTCGGGAAGCGGCAGTGCATACCCACCGCATTGGTCGCACGGGCCGCATGCAGGAACGTGGCCTGGCTTTGAGCTTATGTAGCCGCGAAGAAAAACACATTGCCGCCCGCGTTGAAAAGCAGCAGGGTCAGGCGCTGGAATGGTATGCCCTGCCCCGCGGCCGGCCTGACGGCCGCCCACGCAAGGCGCCCATGGTCACACTCTTGGTGCTGGGCGGAAAAAAGGCCAAACTGCGGGCGGGTGACCTGCTCGGCGCCCTGACCAACGATGGTGGGCTCACCCGTGAGCAGGTGGGCAAGATTCACATCACCGACCAGGTTTCTTATGTTGCCCTTGACCGAGACGTTGCGCGCCGTGCGTTTCCACGGCTGCGCAATATTCTGATCAAAGGTAAGCCCCAGCGCATGAAGCTACTCTGAGCCGGAAAACTTACGCACCAGACAGGCGCTGCAGTTTTTCCGCCAGTGTCGTTTCCAGGCTTGCGGTGACGTCCAGACTGGGGTCCAGCTGGGCCTGGCTGCTGCCCTCCCGTATCAGTCCGGCGATTTCCTCCTGGAACAAGGCTACCAGGGCGGTCAGCCAGCGGTTTACCAGATAATCCGGCCGCGCCAGCTGCACATCGAACCGTTCAATCAGTGCGATACGGTCTTCCGCAGAAATCTCCACGTCATCGACCACATGCTGGCCGACGGTGAAGAATCCCTGCAACTGGCCTAGATTGTTCACGGATATGCCGACCAGGTGGTGGATCGGCCCGCCCTTTCCTTCGGGGCAT
>JAJUJD010000095.1 GCA_029267315.1 Alcaligenaceae bacterium | reverse complement strand
TGCAGGTTCTCGGTGCCAAGCAGGGTGATGATTTCGGGGTTGGCAAGATAGTATCTGAACGGAAACTCGATGATCTTGCGCAACGAACCCACCGGGTCGTCGTGGTCAAGTTCAAGGTTTTTTTCGGCCTCGAACATGTCTTTATAGGCGCCTTCCAGAACCTCGACAAACAGCTTTTCCTTGCTTCCAAAGTAATAGTAGATAAGACTGTCGTACGATTTGGCCGCCTTGGATATTTTTTCTACGCGGGCACCGTCGTATCCATCTTTGGAAAAAATTTTCTTTGCTGCTCGCAATATGTTTTCGCGCGTGGTTTTTGCCGAGCGGGAGCGCGTTACGCGCCGCGCCGGCGCATTGCGCTCGCGGGCTTCAGTTTGGAAATCAGAGACTGGGCTGGTGTCGTCTTTCGTGCTCATAGGCATATATTACACATCTGCGTAGTGAGTGCTAGATAAATCAATAGTCCAGCCAGTTGGCCAGGGTGCGCACCACCTCGTCGCGTCGGGGGCTGTCCTCGATAAATTCGGCCGACAGGCTTGACCAGCCGGGTTGGCTGCGGGCCTCGACCAGTGCGTCTGGAAGCTTGCCCGAGCGCAGCTTTTTGCCCGCAGCGCCTTCGATGCGATAAGGGATGTCGACGCGCGGTTCGTCCGAGTCGTCGGCTGGGCGCAAAGCCGGTAAGTCCGCGGCCGGTTCCAATGGGTCAATGACAATGGGCGCCAGCGCCGCATGCCCCCGGCGCTGTAAAGCTTCCAGCAAGGCAAGTTGGCGCACGGCAAGCAGGCGCAGGACTGCGTCGTCCACCGTGACTTCGCGGTAGCCTTGTACGCGCCCTATTACTCGTTTACCCAGCCGGTTGGCACTTTGCCATAGACCGCCAGCGATGGCGCCGGTCAGTGCCGCCGCGCCCAAGCTGAGCCCTGCGGTGAACAGATCAACAGTGACTCCTGCCGCAGCGCCGGCCGCCATCCCTTTTCCGACATGAATTCCCATGTCTTTCAATGCCTGGGGGTGAAAGAGGTCCATGCCCCAGCGCTCGCCCTGCAGGGGAAGGCTGTGCTGGGCGAAATCTTCGGGTCGGAAGTTGTAGCGCTCAAGCAGATCGCGCACGCAGGCCGTCTCGCGTACGCGCACCTGATCACGCAGCTTCTCGCTGGTTGCCTGCACGCTGGTTTCGTCAGGCTTGCAGGAAAGTCTCAGCGCCGCAACGTCAACCAGCAGTTCGGCGATGCTGCGCAAGGCGTCCCGACGACGCAGATCTCTTTGTTCCAGAATGTTTTCTTTCAGCGCGCCAAGCAAGCCCGCATGGGTGTCCAGCAGCAGGGCGAGCTTGTCATATAGCTGGGTTTCCCCGTCCAGGGGCGGGGCAATGGAGTCGAACTCCACCGCAGCGTGCAGCCCCAGGCGGGACAAGGCTGTGCGCCATTCCTCGGCGCGCGCGCGAGGGCTATGCAGAAAGTTGAGTACCGGAAGAATGGGTCGCCCGCACAGTGCCAGTATGGCAAGTTCGTCGCGGTGCTTTCCCAATACAGGGTCGCGGACGTCGATAACGTAAAGCCCTGCGTCGCAATCCATCAGTGCCCGAACCACCCGGGCTTCCTGCTCGAATCGCCCCTGGCTCTCGGGGGAGTCCAGAAAGATGGCCAGGCGGTCAGGACCATCACGACGCTGGGAGGGCGGGCTGAGCTGGTCGAGATAGTCCAGCAAACCCATTCCGTCTTCCAGTCCGGGCGTGTCGTATAGCTCGACCGCCTGCCGTCCATTGATTACAAGCCGCGCACCCTCGACATGCCGCGTCGTGCCGGGATTGTCCTGCACCTGGCCGAAGTCCGGATTACGGGTGAGCGTTCGCAAGAGCGAAGTCTTGCCGGTATTGGTGTGGCCGACCACGGCAAGCCGCAAAGTTTCCGGAAACTCAGGACGCTTCATGTTCGTCATGGGAAGCTCCTGACAGCCAGCGCAACGCCGGCCCTGGTGCCGTGAAAAGTTGTTGGGCGCTTATGCCGATTTCAGCAAGCTGTGCGCGCCAGGCAGTGTGACGTGCGGCTTCGACAGGGGTCGCGTGTGGCTCGGTGACCAGAACGACTCGAAGCTCTTTCGCATACGCGGCCAGCTCAGATATAAACGCCGATATTCCTCTGTCAGGGGTCTGAAACGCGTCGCAGACAACCAGCAATCGCTCGACCGGCTGTTTGTGAAGCTGATCCAGCAGGGCGTGGCGTTGAGCTCTGCTGTCAATTATGCCGCCGTTGTGAACGCCTTCGGGCAAAGGAAGGGGCGGCCATGTCGAGGCCGGTGCCAGTTCAAGGCCAAGCAGCAGGCCCGGGCTGGTAAAGCTCAAATTCGCCTGGGGAGCCGTCGTGTAGTGGACCTTAGGTCCGGGGCGGGCATCGGGGGCGATGGTTTCACTGGGAGGCATCAGCCGTGGCCGCAAGTTGGCGTAGCCCGGCAAGGCGGTGTCCAGCACTGCAGCCCTGCGGAGCCCACGGCGCGCAAGCACCACACTGAAAACCGCCGCAATGAGGCGGGGGACAATGCCGTATACGACGACGCAGCCGATCAGCCAGCCCGACCACAATGCGTGAGCCTCCGGCGGCAGAGCGTTCAGGCCGTCGCTGATGCGTATGATGCCGTCCGAAGGCATGGCGAATCCAAACTGTCGGGGCAACCAGCCCAGTGCGTTGGTCAGGGAGACAAACGCATCGGGTGAAAGCAGGGTGGTTTCCCAGTTGAATGTGTACCGCCGCGCCGAAAGCAATACCAGCAGGGTGGCCAAAAGACTGATCAGTGCGGCCAGCCACAGCAGATGACTGATTGCACTTAATACCCAGCGCAACGCCCCGCTGCGGCCGAGCAGGCCGACCAATGCCCTGGGTGCCAGGCCCGCATCCGGACCTCTGGCCAGTTTGCGGGTGACGCCCAGCCATATGCGCCCCAGCCAGGGGCCGTTCTGGGGAGCCGGCACCGCGATGCCGATCAGCCACAAAATCAGGGTCAATGAATGCAGACCCAGCATGGCTGCAAGTGCAAGAAGCAGGTTCACTGACCGGACGCCGTCTCCAAGCGCGCCCAGCGCCGTGCCCGCGCCGGCCAGGATTGCCACGAGCAACATGATGGCCAGAGACCACTGCGAAAGCGTGGTCCACTGCCCAAGGGCCTCAGTCAACTTTTCGCGCTGGCCCAGGTATTGGGCGCGACGCACAAGACGCTGCGCAAATGTTCCGCCCTCGGCCCGTGCTCTTCTGACCTCGGTGCCGTCTTGCAATTGGCCCCAGTGGGCTTCGCGCACTCGCAAGGTCTCTGTAAGCCAGGCTTGCTTGAACGAACCGCCCTCACACATTTCTTAGGATTTGGCCTGTGTCACTGTGGGTGCTGCCGGTGCGCCGAACCACTGCTCGAGCTTATCGTGCGCCTGTGCCTTGACTTCGGGTGTGACGTAAAAAGCGACTGTTGCAAGTGCGGCCGCCATGACGCTGAGATCGTCTGTATAGCCAATGAAAGGTGCCAGATCGGGAATGGCGTCCAGGGGCAGGATGAAGTATCCAAGCGCGCCATAGATGACCCGCTTAGCCCAGGCCGGCGTGCTGGGGCTTTGTGCAGCGTAGTACAGGTACAAGGCCTTTTCGAGCGTTCCCCGGCCAACGGCGGCAGCCTGTTTGGCCAGCTTCTTCCAGAACCGCGATGCTGTATAAAGATGTTGGTATCGGGTTGTTGTCACGGTGCCTCCGTACACGCCGGGATCCACACATCATTGTAGCGAGGCCAGGCATTTTTCGCGCGCACGACCCAGGCACCTACCTGACGGGTCAAACGTGGCCCTTGACCCCTGCACGGGTTTTCCGCTGCCGGGGTACACGGCACACGAAGATTCTGCGTTGCGGGCGGCCGCGATGGGGCGCAGCGCCCGCCACAGCCAAGGCTTATGTTTTCTTGACGATCAGCCCGTATATGAACAATACGATGATCGCGCCAATAATCGAAGCGATCCAGCCTGCGCTTTCACCGGCTTCATACCATCCCACTGCAACACCCAGATACCCGGCAACCAACGCACCGACAATGCCCAGGATGATGGTCATGACAATGCCCATCTTCTGTTCCCCCGGCATGATGGCCCTGGCAATCAGTCCGACGATAAGCCCAACGATGATCATGCTGATGATACCCATGGCGACGACTCCTTGATGTAGTTTTGAAGGCGAGCCCGGCTTTTGCAGGCGGCACCTGTTCCTCGGACAGGCGACCTAATGATAGGGGGCGCATAAATAGCCGTCCAGCATGCGGATGGAAAGTTGGTATCAAAAAGTGTGTGGACGCGTCAGACGCTTTGTGTCGCCCGTAAGGCCGGCCTTGCACGCCGCGGAACAAGTTGCTCGAGCGCAACGTTTGGCCGGCCTAGGAAGCCTGTGAATCAACCTGGACGTAGCGTGCTTGGCCGGCATGCAGGGCAAAGTACCCGGAGCCCAATACCAGCAACAAGAAGAGGCCGGCAACGGCGTTCCAGTCGCCGGTAATTTCGTGCAGGACGCCCATGGCCAGCGGAGCGATGGCGGCAATGGTGTAGCCGATGCCCTGCACCATGCCCGAAAGGGCAGCTGCGATCTGCGCATTCGGAGAGCGCAGCACCAGCAAAGACAACGCTACGCTGAAGCAGCCTCCCAGGCCGATTCCCAGACTCGTGGCAGAGACCCAGATCCAGGAAATCGGACCGTAGAAGGTGCCGACCAAGCCCAGGAACGTGAAGCTGAGCATCGATATCAAGGTTGCGCGCTGATCTTTTCCACGTGTCGCCAGCCAGGGCGCCAAGGGTGACGAGAACATTTGCACGGCCATGGCGATCGAAAGTGCGAAGCCGGCTGCCAGGGGGGCCATCCCGCGGTCAACCAAAATGACAGGAAGCCAGCCAAACACGCAATAGGCGATGGACGACTGCAATCCCATCAGCAGGGTTACCTGCCAGGCGAGGCGATTGTTGCGCAGGCGCGGCAACGGCGGGCTTTCCTCAACGCTGCCAGGCTGGCTCTTGGGGGTGTGCCTGAGCCATACGAGCATCGTCGCTAATACGGGAAGCAGCCAGAAGGCCAATGACCAGCGCCATCCGCCCAGCCACGTTTCAAGCGGTACCGCCGCACCGGCGGCAATTGTTGCACCCACACAAAGACCGGTGGAATACACCACCATCAATCCGCCTGCCCGAGTGGGGTAGCGTTGCTTGATGATGCTGGGCAAAAGCACCATGACCACGCTAATGCTGGCTCCCCCAATAAGGGTGCCCAGGAACAGTCCTGTCACGCCGAACAGGCTGCGCACGCCGATTCCTATCACCAAGATCCCGAGTGAAAGCAGTATGAGCTTCTCGGACGACATGTATCGCAGGAGTCGGGGTATGAAAGGAGCAAACACCCCAAAACAAAGAATGGGCAGTGTGATGAGGGTGCCGATGGCCCCGGCGGAAAGGGACAGGCTGTCGCGAATCGAATCCAGTACCGGCCCCAGCCCGATCAGCATGGGCCGCAGATTGATGGATATCAGTGTCAGAGCGATGATGAACCCGACTCGCGAGCGGTCTCTGGCCATTTTTTCGGTCGGATCGCGACCAGCGTGAGATGGATGGGAGGTGTGTTCGCGCATGCGAATTGAGTAGACACTAAAAATACATTGCGTGTCAGTGTGCCACAATATCGTACTTCTATAAACGGACGGTGGCTGCAGGGGCTGTGTGTCGCAGCAATCGCCGTTGTGTGGGATCTTCTATGTCTATTTCGTCTTCCCGTAAGCGCGGGTCTGTCGACACGACCGCGCTGGCCTATCTGGTTGTTCTTGCAGGCATTGCCACCGCGCTGCACATCTGGAAGTTGCCTCCCGCCCTGCCCGCATTGCAGGCTGAACTTGGCTTGACCCTGGTGGAGTCGGGCTTTCTGCTCTCACTTGTTCAAATGGCCGGCATGACGCTGGGGCTGGTGATGGGGCTGTTCGCCGAAAAGATTGGGTTGCGTCGGTGCCTGTTGTTGGGTTTGCTGGTGTTGAGCGTGGCTTCCGCGGCGGGGGCTGTGTTCGTGGATAAAACGTTGTTGCTGGTTTTTCGCGCCGTTGAAGGCTGCGGATTCCTGATGGTCGTCATGCCGGGCCCCGCCCTGATCCGTCGACTCGTTGCACCTGGCCAGCTTGCACGGCTGATGGGTGTGTGGGGAACCTATATTCCCATCGGCGCTGTCCTGTCATTGTTGGGCGGCTCATGGTTATTGAGCATGTTGAACTGGAAAGTTCTTTGGCTGCTGCTCTCACTGGCTACCTTGCTCACTGCGCTGGTTGCATGGAGACTGTTGCCGCGGGATCCGGCCCGGCTTGCGCGTGCAGAGCGTTCGTCTGCCCTGAGCATCGTACGCACGACACTGGCGTCGGAAAGTAACTGGCTCCTGGCATTATGCTTTTGTGTTTACGCCGGTCAGTGGATCGCGGTTATCGGCTTTCTGCCCACCATTTATGCGTTGGCGGGAATATCGGGGCCTGTTGCCGGAGTGCTTACAGCGCTGGTGGCCGGCAGCAATGCAGCCGGGTGCTTTGCTGCGGGCCGTTTGCTACATCGGGGGGTGTCTCCGCGAAAGCTGATGACCATCGGCTACGCCACCATGATCGCCACCACGTTCATTGCGTTCGGCATCGGGGCTCCGGTCTGGGTGCAGTTTCTGATGGTGCTGCTGTTCTCTACGGTCGGCGGCCTGGTACCCACCACGCTGTTTCTATTGGTGATCAGGCTGGCGCCCACACCCGAAACCACGTCCACCTCGATCGGGTGGTTGCAGCAAGTTTCGGCAGCCGGCCAGTTTGCCGGTCCGCCGCTGGTGGCTTGGGTGGCTACGCTGGCTGGGGGGTGGCAACTGACGTGGGTCGTGACAGGCCTGGCCGGCCTGTTGGGCATCGCCATGGCAAGCCGCCTGGGCGCGCGCATGCGCGCCGGTGTCGCAGCCAAGGGCTGAGAAGAATCGGTTTCCGGGCAGCTGCCGTGCGCCTGAATGTGCGCGGCGCTATTTGAGCTGCGGTTCGTCCATGCCGTTGACGCCGTCCAGAAACATGCGCACGATCATGTCGGTGAGTTCGGCCGCCTTGATCGAGCCGGTGGGGCGGTACCAGACATGTATCCAGTTGGTCATGCCAAAGTACAGCATGGCCATGGCCGTGAGTTTCTTGCGCGAGATTTCTACGTCCGGTCGCAAGGCCTGGGTCAGCAGCACCATTCGATTGATGATGCGATGTTGAATCTCCGAGATCGAGCGCTTGGCCGCCGCATTGAGGTGCCTGGGCATTGTCAGCAAGACCGTGATTTCTTCGGGCACGCGTAGGTACTCGTTGACCAGGGTTGAGGTCATGGCGTGCAGCTTGGCTTCGGGCGATTCAGCGGCCTCCACCGCTGCGTCGACCTTCCAGGCCAGATCTTCGATCTTCCATTTGATCAGGCCGTACAGGATGGCGTGTTTGGAGCGATGGTAGTGATACAGCGACGATTTGCCTATCCCGCATTGCTCGGCGATGTCATCCAGCAGCGTTTCGTTATACCCCTTGCGGGCGAACATCACAGCTGCCGCACGCAGTATGTCCAGCTTGCGGTCCTCGTAATCGAGAGCTTTTGGGCGTGCCACGTCAGCGGCCCTGTGCGGCGGCTCGCTCGGCCTTGATCCGGCGCGAGGCTTCGCGGCGATCCGCCTCGACGCGTGCGATGCTGGGGCGTTCGGCCAGGCGCTCCAGATAGTCGGTCAGCGCAGCAGCGCGCTCCTGCACAAAGCCTTTGTGGCCAGCAAGGGCCAGCGCCCATTGAATCGTGGTCAGGTGTACCCAGGCTGCACAATCAGCATGAGTGAACTGGGTGCCGCACAACCAGGGGTCAAGGCTGGCGCGTCGCATCAGAAGGGCAAGACCGGCCTCAACGGCTTCAATGGCGTGCTGCAGGCTGTCTGCCGCCAGGTCCTTGCCCCAGAACACCGACTGATAAACGGGACGCATGGGGGTATCCAGGTAAAGCTCCAGATACAGAATCAGCTCGCGGCAGCGGGCGCGATCAACCGGGTCGGCCGGAAAAAGTGAAGGAGTGGTCGCGTTGCGGATATCTTCGAGATACTCGATGATGGCCTGGGATTCATATATGCCCTGGTCGCCATGGCGTAGGAAAGGAATCTTGCCGCTGGGACTGCCCGTGCCCGGCCATTGGCCGGCACCGGGTGCGAGTTCGATTTCTTCGAACGGCAGGCCGAACTCGAGCAAGGCGATTTTTACCTTGTTGTAGTACGTGCTGATAGGAGATCCGAATAAACCAAGCGTAGCTGTCATGGCAAGCCTTTATACCGTTGGGATCAATGATCTTTGGCGAACACCAGGCAGTCGCCGGCACTTGTCGATGCGTCGTACATGCGTTGCATGGCGGCGCTGCGCTGCGCCAGGACACCGCGTTGATTGATGTGTCCTTTGTCGGTGATCTCGCCGATGTCGATATTGGGCGGGCTGTCAAGCAATACTGCGCGCGCAATGCGGGTGCTGCTCGCTGGAAAGCGCATGTTGTATTGTTCGATGCCCTTGGCGACTTCACGCTGCAATGCGGCGTTAAGAGCGATGTCGCTTTCAGTCAGGTCGGCACACTCAGGCAACTGCTTGCGCACGCGATTGAAATCGACAAACAGCATAGCACCCAGCTCTTGCTGATTGGGCGCAGCCAGCACCGCATCCTGTATCCACGGCCGCAGGTAATCGAGCAGTTCACCGCGTACCTTGGCCACAGATACCCAGGTGCCCGTCGAAAGCTTGAAGTTCTCGGCCAGCCGACCGGCGTAGATGAACCCTTGCTCGGGCTCATCAGGAACGGCCCAGGCCACGGCGTCACCAGTCTTCAGGAAGCCTTCTTCGTCAAAGGCGTCCTGGTTGGCTTTCGGGTCTTGGTAGTAACCGGGCGTAATATTGTCGCCGCGGAAGCGGACTTCGTACCGGTCTCCGTCGGGAATGAGCTTGGCCTCGACACCGGGGGCGGGCAGGCCGAGGGTACCCAGGGTACGGGGCGACCACCAGATGAGTGTGGCCGGCATGGTGGTTTCAGTCGACCCGAGCGACGAGCTGAGCGGAATGCGGCGCCCGGTAGCCTGCACACTGAAGTGCTCCAGCTTCTGCAAGAGGGCCGGGGAAACCGCAGCACCGCCGTAAACGATGACCTCGAGATTGGCGAACAGATCGTCTGCTATTGATGGGTCGGCTTCCATGCAGCTGACCAGCATCTCGAGGCCTCGTGGCACGTTGGTCATGACATTGGGGCGGATCTCGCGCAGATGGGCAATCGTGCGGTCGACCAGTTGTGGAACCGGTTTCCCGTCATCGATGTACAGGGTGCCACCGTGTCTCAAGGCCATGCTGAAGGCTCCGTGCGCACCTGCCGTATGGTTCCAGGGCAACCAATCGACCATGGTAAGGGGCTTTTCAGCCAGAAACGGCCAGACCTGATCCCACAAGACTCCGGAGCTCAGGATGTTGCGCTGAGTCATGATCACGGCTTTTGGATTGCCGGTGGAGCCCGAGGTCAAAAGCAGGCGGGCGGTGTCATCCGGCCCGATGCGACGATAGATGTCCTCGAGTGCTTGCGTGGGAGTGATTACCAGGCCATCGTCGAAAACCAGGTCGATCAGATCGTCGTGTACCTGGTCTGACAGCAACAAGGCGTCGCCCAGCGAGCGGGCCAGCCGCAAGGCCGTGCCGTATCTCACTGGGTCGCTGGCGTAAATGAGCGAAGGCTGAAACCGCTGAACCAGGTCTCCGATCTTGCCGCAGGTACGGGACATCAAGCTGTAGGCCGTAGAAACAGGCATGACGGGGATGCCTATCTGCATGGCAGCCAACTGCAGCAGCGCGTGGCGAATGCTGTTCTCGCTAAGCACCATGATCGGCCGGTCATCCGGTAAATTCAAATCAAGCATCCATTGTGACAATGCATCGACCTGCCGGCGAGCTTCCCCGTAGCTGATGCGGCGCCAGCCGGTCTGCGCATCCGGCTCGGCCAGAAAGATATGGTCGGGCCGTTGTGCGGCGTGCCGCCGCAGGTAGTCGCTTAGCTGCCGGACAGGCAACGGGGCCAGGGGAATGCAGTTCGAAACAATGACCGAGCCGTCTGGCCTGGACGCGACGTTGATTTCAACCGGTGCGAAATGAACGTCCCGGAAGGGTGCATCGCTTCTGTGCTGGGGTAGGGAGACGGGCTTGGCTTGAACAGTGGTACTCATGTGCAACCTCAACTATCGTTTAACCGGGTTTCAGGCAAATCCCAGGACAAGTTTGCTGCCTCGCGGTGCAGTCGAAAAACGCTTCCACGCCTCAGCGAAGCGGGTGGCCGGCACGATCTCACGCGGAGCCGGCGTCAATACACCTTCACTCATCAAGGCAAGCATGGCTTCCATTTGTCCCGTAAATGCATCGGTTTCCTGAATCAGCAGGGCACCGCAGTAAACGCCGAGTATGCCGGCGCCTTTAAGAAGCAATAAATTGGTGCGAATCTGCGGGATATCTCCGGCCGCAAAGCCGACCACCAGAAGGCGACCACGCCACGCGAGGTTCCGCACGGCGGCTTCTGTAAAGTGGTCGCCCACCGGGTCAACGATTACATCCGCGCCGCGCTTGCCAAGCAGTTCACGTAGTCCTGCTTTCAGGTCTTCGCCTGCGACCACGCTTTGCGCAGAGGGATCCGCGTCGGCAGCGAGCAGGAATTTGCCATCGGTATGGCGGACCACAGTAAAGACTTCGGCGCCCATATATCGGGCAATCTGGATGCTGGCGTTGCCGACTGCGCCATTGGCGCCCAGGACAAGCACACGTTCTCCACGTGCAAGGCTCGCGCGGTCGATCAGAGCGTGATAGGCGGTGAGATGTGAATTGATTGATGCCACCGCGTCAGCCGGATCCAGTCCGTCGGGAACACGCACCAGGCGATGCTCCGGGGCAATCAGCCGGCAGGACCACGCCCCTGCCACACCGCTTGAAATTACCCTATCGCCCGGCTTGAAGCGCTGTACCGATGAGCCGGCGGCCCGTACGATGCCGGCCGCATCCAGCCCGGGGACGAAAGGCAATGCAGGCTTTTCCTGATACCGCCCCTGCACCATCAGGTGGTCGGTGAAGTTGAAGGCCGCGCACAGAACGTCGATATGGACGTCATGGGCGCCAAGAGTCGGCTCGTGTCCGATGGGTTGTGGCTCGATGTCAGGAGGATTGCCATATTCGCGGCACACAAGGGCGTAGCCCTCGCCCGCAACGGTTGCTGAGGTGTTCATGTAATGCTGCTGGTAATTTGCCATGGCCCGAAGGCCATGGCGAAGAAGGAACGGCGAATGCCGATTTACTGGATCAGTTGCCAGGCGCCGTCTTTGACGGTCAGCAACTCGACACCGCGCTCGTCGAAGCCGCTGTGGTCTTCGGGTGTCATGTTGTAGATGCCCTGGGTACCCGGAAGGTCCTTGACTTTTTCGAGGGCGTCACGAAGCGCTACACGGAACTCTTCGGTACCGGGCTTGGCCGTTTTCAGGGCTTCGGGAATGGCTTGCTCGAGCAGCAGGCCGGCATCGTACATATTGCCGCCAAAGGTGGCGGGCTCATTGCCGTGCATTTCCTTGTAGGCATTGATGTACTCAAGCGCCACTTTTTTGGCGGGGTTGCTGTCCGGA
>JAJUJD010000208.1 GCA_029267315.1 Alcaligenaceae bacterium | reverse complement strand
TCCAGCCGGATGATCCGCAAAAGGAACTACCCGAGCATCCGCAAGAAGCTGTGGCGCGGTGCGCTTTGGTCGCCCTCCTACTTCGCAGGCAGCTATCCTTCCCCGGCCTGAAGGCCGAGGCTTGCCGCGCACCGGGTCAGTGCGGTCGACCTTTGACGCAACAGCGCATACCTGTCTTCCGTCACCTCAATCGCTTCAAGTTCCCATTCTTTTGCTCCCTTGAAACTTTTTGCTGCATACCTCACCCCTGGCCCTTCGGTAAGTGCCTAGAAAAAACGGACTTCTTGCCTTTACCCCCGGTTTGTGCAAACCGATTTTTTTACCAAGTCGCCGTTATGCTGTTGTTCAACACCCGCACCCGTGTTCCGAAGTAACCCTGTTCGCCTATTCGCTCAGGCGCTTCCGCCACACCCTGGCCAGGATGGCCTGATCAGAACACTCAGAACTTGATGTCCATGCCCAGCCAGAATCGCCGGCCGTCCTCTACATAGCCGTAGTCGTCGTAACGTACGCTCTTGTCGAAGACGTTGTAGACACCGGCATGCATGGTGACGGTCTTGTTGAACTTGTAGGAACCGCCAAAGTCCACCAGCGTGACCGAAGGCGCAATGCTGGAAGACGCGGACGCCCCCTGAGTCGGGTCGCTCTCCTTGCCGCGGAAGCTCAGGCGGGTCCAGCCATTGAGCCGATCCGTCGGCTGCCAGTCAAAGCTCAGGTTGAACATGTGCCTGGGCAGCTGCGTGAGCGGCGCCCCCTTGTACTGCCCGGATTTCTGTTCGGAATCCGTATAGGTATAGCTGGCCGTAGTGCTCAGGGTGTCGGTCAGATTGGCGCTCAGGCTGGCTTCCACACCACGCGTGACAGCATCATCCACGTTGGTATAGGTGGTGGGACTGCGGCCAAAGCTGTTGGGTGGCCCGCACTCGGGGCAAGGCACGCGGGTGATCTTGTCCTCGAATTCATTATGGAAGACAGTGAAGCCCGCCTGCAGCCCGCTGTCAGCCTGGTAATAAAGGCCAATTTCCTTGGTGAGCGACTTCTCCGGCTGCAGGTCGGGGTTGCCGTACATATTGCCACCCCGGCTGGTTGCGCCCCAATCCGGAATGGTCTGACGCATGGAAGGCGCACGGAATCCGGTAGACACCCCGCCCTTCACTGTCCAGTTATCCGTTAATTGATATACACCGTAGATACGTGGTGACCAATGAACGCCGGCGGTCTTCTCCTTGTCCATGCGCAGACCCAGGGTCAAGGCGAAGGAGTCCGTCATCTGCCATTCGTCCTCCAGGAAGAGAGCATATTGCCAGCGTTCGATATCCGATCTGTCAGAGATCGTATTGGTAGTGGTGTCGTTGAGCTCATTGAGCTCGTAATAGAAGCCCGCCGTCGCAAAGTGGCTGCCGAAATCCTTGTTCCAGGCACTGCGGAAGGTGGTGTTGGTGATAGTCATGTCGCGCGAGATGTTCTTCGTCTCTTCGCGTTGCACATAGGTCTCAGACAACAGCCCGTTGCCCCAACGGCCATTGTGGGTCAGCGCGAAGTGCTCGCGCTCGAACTTGCGGAAGGAATCTTCTTCCGTCTCGTCACGTGTCCAGTTGACGCGTGCGGCGTAATTCTGGCGGGCCGTGCCGGCTTCCAGAAGAATGTCGTGATTGGCATTGGGGGTAAGCGCGAAACGCGCCGTCAGGGCACGGTTCTCGTACTTGTTATAGCCCTGCAAGACACGGTCTTCGTCGCGATGTGAATACACACCGTAGAGTGCCACCCCCAGCAGGTCGTCCTTGAGCGGGCCGCTCAGATAGAAGTTGCCTTGGTGCTGGTCACCGGAGCGATCATGCTGCTGGATCGTGGTCTCCAGGCGGACCGCACCCATCCATTCCTTGGCCACCTTGCGGGTGATGATGTTCACCACCCCGCCCATGGCATCCGAACCATACAGCGAAGACATCGGGCCGCGCACGATCTCGATGCGTTCGATGGCCTCCAGCGGCGGAATCCAGCTTTGATCCGTGCCTGTACTGCCATTGGGCTGAGTCTCGCGCGTGCTCATGCGCTTGCCATCCACCAGGATCAAGGTGTACTGAGCGCCCATGCCACGCAGGCTGATGTCACGGGAGTTATTGTCCGAAGGCGTCAGAATGACACCGGGCACGTCGCGCAGTGCGTCGTGCAGGTCTTTGTAAGAGCCCTGCTCCAGCTTTTCCCGAGGGACAACGGAAATCGATGCAGGCGCATCAACGATGTTCTGCTCGAAGCCCGAAGCAGTGACCACCACCGTATCCAGGGTCTTGACCTCCTGCGCAAGGCTGGTGGAAGCCAGCGAGGCTAGGAACAGAGCAAGGGGATGGCGGAGGAAAGAGGAAGGAGGACGAAGAGATAGCGATTGCGCGCGATGCATCTGGGGTTCTGCCACTTAGAGTTGAATCACAAAATGAAATCGAAACTGCTAATCATTCGCATTTGGAATTACACCCAAAATAAATTTGAAACGCAAGCCATTTCAAACAGATGTTCGAATAAGTGTGGCGGGTTTGCCAGAATGCGTCTGTCGCAGATCACCCGTCAGCCTGGCCCAAGCCGGGCCGGCTGCGCGAACTCAAGCAGCCAGGATGCAACGCATGTTGATGTGATCGATGCCCGCGTCCAGGAATACCGGGCCTTCCGCGACAAAACCATGGACGGCATAGAAGGCTTGCGCATGAAGCTGGGCCGCCAGTACGACCTGCCGGTGGCCACGGCGCCGGGCTTCTTCCATGAGCCGGGTCAGCAGCATGGCCCCCACTCCCCTGCCTCTTTGGGGCCGGCGCACTGCCATGCGGCCGATATGCCCGTCCGGCAGCAGACGGCCTGTTCCCGCCCCCCTCTGTCACAATAGATGTCCGCTCGGTTGATTTGGAAATTTGCCACCTTCAGCGAACACAACCATGGTTTTCGTCCGGGCCGTAATCTCGCGACGGTTCGCGATCACGATCTTCTCAAAATTCAGCATTCAGGACTTGTGTGAGAGAAACAAGAACCCAGCCAAGGTAATAGACACTGCCTTGGCTGCGGTTATCGGAGCGTGAGGGGCAATGAAGCGGGTTAGATCAGAGTTGGATAGCGATCTTGCCGAAGTGCGAGCCTTTCTTCATATGCTCGAAGGCCTCGGCGGTGCGGGGCAAATCGAAGACACTATCGATGACCGGCTGAATCTTGCCCGTTTCGATCGCGCGGTTCATGTCCTGGAACTGGCGGCGCGAGCCAACAGCGATCCCCTTCATGTTGACCATCGGGCCGATCAATTGTCGGATGTTCAGGTCGGCGGAATAGCCCGCCACAAAACCTACGACACTGATCGTACCGCCAAAGGCGACAGCGCCCAGGGATTTGCTGAGGGTCGTCCCGATGGTTTCAACCACGATATCAACGCCACGCCCGTCGGTCACTTTCTTGACCTCAACCTCCCAATCGGGAGTCGAGCGGTAGTTGATGCCGAAGTCGGCACCCAGTTCCTTGGCCCGTTGCAGCTTTTCATCCGAAGACGACAGGATCGTGACCCGTGCGCCCGCTAGCTTGGCGAACTGCAGTGCAAAAAGCGACACACCGCCTGTACCCTGCAACAGCACGTCGTCGCCCGACTTGATCCCGGCCGAGGCCAGCGCGTTCCATGCTGTCAGGCCAGCGATGGGAAGTGCGGCTGCTTCGACTGCGGACAGATTCGACGGCGGCACGACAGCGTCTTCCTCGGGGATGACGATGAATTCCTGAAGCACGCCGGGAAGCGGAGCACCGATGGTGCGCTTAGCGCGTTGTTCGGGCGTTGGCTTGCCGTCATGCCAGCCCTGCGTGTAAATCGGAACGATCCGGTCGCCGACGGCAAAGCGCGTAACACCTGGCCCCACCGCCTCGACCACACCGCAAGCATCAGAAGCGGGGACATAAGGCAGCGGAAGGTCCTTGATATAGTCGCCTCCCAGAACCGCCAGGTCCCGGTAGTTCAAAGTCGCTGCCTTGACACGGACCAGAACCTCTCCTTTACCGGGGGTGGGCACCGGAACATCGACGAGTTTCAATCCGGAAATGGAAAAGCTCTGGGCCTGAATGGCGCGCATGGTGGAGGTCATTTTAGCTCCTATCATTCATTCGAGATTTTGGACGTTGGGGTGCAAGGCCCCACCATCAGTCGTGCTTCATCACGAGGGTTTTCAGGTTTGAGTAGTCATCCATCGCAACGAGGCCTTTCTCACGGCCATGACCGCTCTTGCCCGTGCCGCCGAAGGGAAGTTCGATTCCTGCTCCTGCACCGTAGCAATTCATAAAGACCTGTCCCGAACGCAGGCGCGCACCGGCCGCTCTGGCTTGGTTGACCAACTCTACAATCCGACGGCGATCTGTGGCATTGGTCATTTTTCCTCGTCCCCCCAGATCGCCTGGACTTTTTTTCGCAGCGCCAGCAATGCTGCCGTTTCAGCC
>JAJUJD010000178.1 GCA_029267315.1 Alcaligenaceae bacterium | reverse complement strand
TTGCAATGTCCTTAAGCCAGTCAAAAATCAGCCAGGACTCCGGAACCCACCCTCGATCGACTGCATAGAATGCGGCAATGACGAGAATGGCCAATATGATGATGAACCAGCCCCAAGGGCGACCGGAAGATTCGGCTGCCATGGGGACTTCAGCGTCTCCGGAAACCGACGCGGCTGAAACGCCCGGCGCCACCACCACGCGGGGTGGCCGGGTGGTACCCACCGCGTTGTCCAATAACACGAGGACGGAATCGACGTCCGCTTCGAGATAGCGTGCGTAGTTGCGGACAAAGCCCCGCAGCGGCATGCCCTCCGGCAAATTGGCCCATTCCTCAGCTTCAAGCGCTTCGATCTGCCGGACGGAATACTTCAGCCGCTGGGACGCCTCGCTGACAGTGATGCGGCGCGAAACGCGCATGGCGCGCAGCGTGCCCCCGATGCCGACCGACTCCGGGAGCTGAGCATTGGTCGAGGTGTCTTGTTCTTCTTTCAGCAGGGGTTCAGTCATCCATGCTCCTGAGTGATCTCGATGGCGGCGCGGTTAGGCAGGCGCTGCTCGATACGAGTTCTGTCTTTGACGTCTCCGGCCAGCTGGCCACAGGCGGCGGCGATGTCATCGCCCCGCGTCTTGCGGACTGTCGTGACCACTCCGGCGTCCATGAGAATCTGGGCGAAGAGGCGTACCCGGTGCGCAGGAGAGCGCTTCAAACCCGACTGAGGGAAGGGATTGAAGGGAATGAGATTGAACTTGCATCGCACTTGGCGCGCAATATCGATGAGCTGCCGCGCATGTTCGTCGGCATCATTGATGCCGTCGAGCATGATGTATTCGAAAGTGATGAAATCGCGCGGCGCGTGCTCAAGATACCGGTTACAGGCATCGAGCAACTCACGCAGCGGATGTTTACGGTTAAGCGGTACAAGACGGTCGCGCAGCTCATCATTAGGCGCATGCAGCGATACCGCCAGTGCAACGGGGCAGTCTCGGGAAAGACGGTCCATCATGGGAACCACACCCGAGGTGGAAACAGTGACTCGGCGACGCGAAAGACCGTAGGCGTTGTCGTCCAGCATGAGCCGCAGCGCAGCGAGCACCTGATCGTAATTGAGCAGAGGTTCACCCATGCCCATCATCACCACGTTGCTGACTACCCGTTCAGGCGCAGATACCTCCCCACCAGGTAGCCTGGCGGAGGTTATGTCCTGCTGCAGCACACGCCGCGCATGCCAGAGTTGGCCGACAATTTCAGCAGCTGTAAGATTACGGTTGAAACCCTGATACCCGGTGGAGCAGAATGGGCAGGAAACCGTGCAACCTGCCTGGCTGGAGATGCAAAGGGTTCCACGGTCGTCTTCGGGAATGAAGACCGTTTCCACCGCGTTGCCCATGCCGACGTCAAACAGCCACTTCCGAGTTCCGTCTGCCGACAAATGCTCGGTGCTGACTGGTGGCGCCGCCACTACACAGCGTTCTTGAAGAGTCTGACGAAAATCTCGGGCGAGATCCGTCATTTCATTGAAATCGGCAACGCCGCGCTGGTGGACCCAGCGCTGCAGTTGCTTTGCACGAAACGGCTTGCCACCCCACTGCGCGACGAGTTCGGTCAGCGCGGCGGTATCCATTCCCAGCAGATTGGGGCGGGTTATGACAGTTGGCATAATCAATTGGGCGGCAAGCGTTTCCAGCTTTGCCTAAATTAACGGCTGTGAATGTTGCTTTCCGGGAAGAAGAAAGCAATTTCGACTGCAGCGGTTTCCGGAGCGTCGGAACCGTGTACGGCGTTGGCGTCGATGCTGTCAGCGAAGTCAGCACGGATGGTGCCGGCATCAGCCTTTTTGGGGTCGGTCGCGCCCATCAGCTCGCGATTCTTTGCGATGGCGTTCTCGCCTTCCAGCACTTGCACGAAGACGGGGCCGGAGATCATGAACTCAACCAGATCCTTGAAGAAGGGGCGCTCTTTGTGTACGGCATAGAAACGCTCGGCATCGCTGCGCGAGAGCTGCATCAGGCGGGCAGCCACGACCTTCAGACCGGCTTGCTCAAAGCGGGCGACGATCTGACCGATCACGTTCTTGGCGACGGCATCGGGCTTGATGATGGAAAGGGTGCGTTCAATAGCCATTTAAGTTCCGTTACTGTTTAACTAGTAGGCAGCCATGCTGCGACAGGTTCACGTTAAAAGCGGAAATCTGAAGTAAAACAAGCACTTCTGAGTCGCTTACGTTAACCGAGCATTTTACCACGCCCCGGGTGCCGCACTACATCATAAAATAGTAGGATTCCGCAGCGCGTTCGCTGCGTTCTGCATTCGAAAGGCGCCTGTTCGGCAGTCTCGCCCACGCCACGCACCATTAAACCATGACCACCCAATCAGATCAGAATTCCTCCGACCTTCTTTCCAAGAGTTTTGAACCCAAGGAAATCGAATCCCGCTGGTATGCCCGCTGGGAGAATAGCGGCGTTTTCCGCGCCGGCCAGCATGTGGAACCTGCCCCCGGGGTAGAGAGCCAGCCTTTCGTCATCCAGTTCCCGCCGCCCAACGTTACCGGCACGCTGCACATGGGTCACGCATTCAACCAAACGGTGATGGACGGTCTGGCACGCTACCACCGCATGCGCGGCGATGACACCGCGATGATTCCGGGCACCGACCACGCAGGCATCGCGACGCAAATCGTCGTGGAGCGACAGTTGGACGCGCAAAAGGTGTCACGCCACGACCTTGGCCGAGAAAAATTCCTTGAAAAGGTCTGGGAATGGAAAGCGAAGTCCGGCGGAGCCATCACCAGCCAGTTCCGGCGTTTGGGCGCTTCGTGCGACTGGGAACGCGAATACTTCACCATGGACGATCGCATGTCCCGCGCCGTGGTGGAGGCCTTCGTTCGGCTGTATGAACAAGGCCTCATCTACCGGGGCAAGCGTCTGGTGAACTGGGATCCCGTCCTGGGCACTGCAGTTTCCGACCTGGAAGTCGTCAGCGAGGAAGAAGACGGCCACATGTGGGAGATCCGCTACCCCTTGGCGCAGCCGCAAGGTGGCATCGACGCACTGGTGGTGGCGACCACGCGGCCGGAAACCATGCTGGGCGACGTGGCGGTAATGGTGCACCCGGAAGACGAGCGCTATGCTCACCTCATCGGCAAGACGGTGATACTGCCGCTGGTGAATCGGGAAATCCCCATCATTGCAGACGACTACGTGGATCGCGAATTCGGCACCGGAGTCGTTAAAGTGACGCCCGCTCATGACTTCAATGACAACGCGGTCGGCCAGCGCCACGGATTGGAAAGCATCAGCATTCTGACGCTTGATGCGCGCATCAATGAGAACGCCCCTGCCCAGTATCAGGGCATGGATCGCTTCGAGGCGCGCAAGAAGATTGTGGCCGACCTCGAAGCGCTTGGCCTGTTGCAGAGCGTTAAACCCCACAAACTGATGGTGCCCCGCGGCGATCGCACCAATACGGTGATTGAGCCCATGCTCACCGACCAGTGGTTTGTCGCCATGAGCAAGCCGGCGCCTGAAGGTACGCTGAGTCCGGGCAAGAGCCTGACGGAAGTCGCTCTGGAGGTCGTGGCTGATGGCCGAATTCGCTTCCACCCGGAGAACTGGACCACCACCTACAATCAGTGGCTGAACAATATCCAAGACTGGTGCATTTCCCGCCAGCTCTGGTGGGGACATCAGATCCCGGCCTGGTATTCCGAAGACGGACAGATTTTCGTTGCCCGAAACGAAGAAGAGGCACGCGAGAAGGCCACCACTGCTGGTGTGACTGGCCCATTGCGCCGCGATGAAGACGTCTTAGACACCTGGTTTTCTTCCGGCATGGTTCCTTTCAGTGATCTGGGGTGGCCGGAAAACACACCTGACCTTGAACGCTATTTGCCGTCCAGCGTGCTGGTCACCGGCTTCGACATCATTTTCTTCTGGGTTGCCAGAATGGTCGTGATGAGCATGCACATGACCGGCAAGGTGCCCTTCGAGAACGTGTATGTGCACGGTCTTGTGTGCGACATGGAAGGCAAGAAGATGAGCAAGTCCAAGGGCAATACCATTGACCCCGTGGACCTCATTGATGGTATCGATCTTGATACCCTGCTGGAGAAGCGCACAACAGGGCTGATGAACCCGCGCCTGGCCGAGAGTATCCGCAAGAAGACGCGCAAGGACTACCCTCAGGGCATTCCGGCTTACGGTGCGGATGCCCTGCGCTTCACCATGGCCGCCTACGCTACCTTGGGGCGCAATATCAACTTCGACCTGAAGCGCTGCGAGGGCTACCGCAATTTCTGCAACAAGCTGTGGAATGCCACCCGCTATGTGTTGATGAACACAGAAGGCCATGCCCTGCACGATGAAACGGTGGAAGTCGACGGCGTTCGCGTGACGGCAGAAAGCTCGTTTGCCGACCGCTGGATCATCAGCCAGCTGCAGCGGCTTGAGGCCGACGTAGCGCGCGGCTTTGCCGATTACCGTTTTGATAATATTGCCAACGCCATCTACCACTTTGTGTGGGACGAATACTGCGACTGGTACGTTGAACTGGCGAAGGTGCAGTTGCAATCTGGCACGCCCGCGCAGCAGCTCGGCACCCGGCGCACCCTGATTCGTGTGCTGGAGGCGGTGCTACGTTTGGCACACCCCATTATTCCCTTCATTACCGAAGAACTCTGGCAGAAAGTGTCCGTGGTGGCTGGCAAGCGCAAGCCCAATGAAGAGACCAGCATCAGTGTCCAGCCCTACCCGGTCAGCAATCCTGCCGCCATGGACGATGAAGCTGACGCGCAAGTGGCCGAACTGAAGGCACAGGTGGAAGCCGTTCGCGCGCTACGCGGCGAAATGAATCTTTCACCGGGTCAACGTGTGCCGCTGATCGCCCGCGGAGACCGTGCCGTGCTGGAGCGCAACAGTGAATATCTGAAGTCGCTGGCGCGCCTGGAAGGCGTGGAAATTGTTGATGCGCTGCCGCAGTTGGGCGCACCCGTTCAAATCGTGGGCACGACGGAACTCATGCTGCACGTGGAGATCGACGTGGCGGCGGAACGCAGCCGGCTGGGCAAGGAAATCGAACGTCTGGAAGGCGAAATTGCCAAGGCGCAAGGCAAGCTGTCAAACGAAAGTTTTGTGCAGCGTGCGCCTGCCAAGGTGGTGGAGCAGGAAAAGGAACGCGTCGCCCAGTTTGGTGAGACGCTCGCGAAGGTGCGCGAACAGTTGGCAAAACTGCCGGCTGAATAACTACCCGCCACATCGGGTTCAGCCATTACTGCGGTGTTCCGGGGCGCCCTCTTGCGGGGGCGCCCTTTTACTTTCAGGCGGGCGCCCACTGTTGCCAAGGAGCCCGGCTGCCATCCTGCGCCGCCTGATAATAGCCACCGAAAGGCTCCAGAATATGACGCTCAATACGCGCGACGCCAGGGTCGGCAAGATGAAAATGAGTGAAGCCCACTCGGCGTAGTTGAAACACCAGATCTTGTGAAATGGCTCCGACGGCATGCAACTCGCCCCCGTAACCCGCCTCTCGCAGTCGCGCCGCCAGGGAAAAGCCGCGGCCGTCGGTGAACTTGGCAAAATGAATGGCAACCGCGGGGGCTTGCCCGTGCTGGCTCAGCCACCCCACGATTTTTTGAGAGGTCGATACCTCTCCCCCGTCACCGAGCAAACTGTCCGGTTCCAACACTACGGCCGGAGACAAAGGCTGCTTCACAGGCAGCCCATCTCGGTCAAACACTACTATTTCCGTCATCTGTCTCTGTTTCCTGTGAAATTCTGGCGAAGCGCCCGGGTCAAAATGCACACCGGAACAACGTCTTGTTCGTTCAGCCTTCCAGGGCTGTGGCCGGCTCGCTGCCCTGCACCGCCTGCGCCAACGTTAGCGCCTCGCCAAGCAGCAGACTTACGGGGCCCTCCATTGCGGGCAAACCATGGCGAGCCACTTCCATTAGGGTTGTCTGCATACGCACACCGGTACCGCCCG
>JAJUJD010000057.1 GCA_029267315.1 Alcaligenaceae bacterium | reverse complement strand
CGTTAACCGTAAGGCGGCAGGAGAGCCCGGCACCAGCGCTTCAGGGCGGAACCGCGCGATCCAGCCGCCGGCGTGCTTCGAAAAGAAAGGGGGGCCCATGGCCCCCCTAGTGCACCTACAGTTGGCTACAGCGGCTTATTTACCAGCTGCTTCAACGGCCTTCTTCCAGCCGTCGATCACTACTTGGTATTCGTCGGCAGCGCTCAGCGGGTCAGTTTCGAACACTTTGACGTCGCTCAGGTTGGGAAGGTCGGTCAGCTTGGCAACATCGATATCGCTGCGGGTTGGGCGGCGGAAGGTCTCAACCAGTTCGGCTTCCTGGACTTCACGCGAGAGCAGGATGTCGTACAGCTTTTGTGCGTTTTCCGCGCCATTCTTCGGGTTCTTGATGATGGCCACGGCCTCGGGTGCCACAAACACGCCTTCAGTCGGGTAGACCAGCTTGATTTCCTTCTGGCCACCGGCCACATAAGCGTAAGCAGCGTATTCCATGGTCACGCCAATGGGGTATTCGCCGTTGGCCACGCTCTTGTACACCTGACCGGAGCTCTTGGAAATGACAGCATTCGCAGCCAGCTTGTTCAGCCCTTCTTGGCCATAGATCTTGTAGATGCCGTAAACCTGGTCATAGGCACTGCCCGATGTGGCGGGGTCGCCAATGATGACCTTGTCCTTCCACTTCGGGTCGAACAGATCTTGCCAGCTCTTGGGCGCATCTTCGCCCTTGAGCTGCTTGTCATTGACCATGATCACCATAACGTGGGCGTTGGTGCCGGCCCAGAGGTTATTGGGACCCAGGAAGCGCTTGTCCAGGCCCTTGGCTTCAGCAGAGTCATAAGCTTGGAAGTTGTGCTGGAATGCAGCCATGGTGCCGAAACCGGCACCCCACACGACGTCGCCCAGAGGGTTGGCGGCTTCAGCCTCAATGCGCTTCATCAGAGCGCCGGTGCCGGAAGTCACACGCTGTACGGTGAGGTCACGCGCCTTGTCCTTGGCGATGTCCAGGGCAACGTCGATCACCTGCACGTTGTTGGAGGTATATACGACCGCTTCAGCAGCAAGACCGCTGGCGCTGAAAGTCATTGCCGCAGTGGCCAGTACGGCGGCAGCACCGGTCTTCAGGGTAAATGTTTGGCTCATGTGAGTGGCCTCGTAAACGTAGAGTTAGCGACTGGAGAAAAGATCAAGTTTGAGAAAGCGCACCGCGAGATACACGGGCACAATAATCACGAACATCAGGATGACGCCATAGGCAGAAGCCCGCGCCAGATACCCGGCGTCGATCTGCCGGAACATCTGAATGGGCATGGTTTCCATGCCACCGTAATACAGCACGATGGTGGCGGAAATTTCCGCCAGCGATGTCACCCACATGAGAATGGCCGCGCCCAGAATGGCCGGCTTCATCACTGGCAGCACCACTTTGAAGAAACTCTTCACGGGCGATACGCCAAGATTGATGGATGCTTCTTCGATGGAATCGGGAATGCTGTAGAGCGATGCCGAGGCGGAACGAATGGAGAACGGCACTTTCCGCACGAAATAGGCGGCAGCCATGATGACCCAGGTACCCGTCAGGATGATGTAGCCGCTGTTGTACGTATGGATCAGCGCAATACCCAGTACGGTGCCGGAAATGGCCAGCGGCAGCATCACCACGTAGTCGAGCATGCTCACCACCCACATGCGCTTCTTCACAATGAGGTAACTGGCCACAGTTGCGAAGCATGTGCCGGCGATGGCCGCCACGCTGGCCAGCATCAATGAATTGATGATGGGTTCAGGGGCATTGCGCAGGGCGCGCTCCATGTTTTCAAGTGTCCACGTGCCGTACTGCATGACCGGCCCGCGCGCTTTGGTGAAAGCGCCGATGATGACGGTTACGGCAGGAATCATGGAGAAAGCGACAAACAACACGGCGCCGCCGGTCAGTAGAACGGCCGACAGACCCTTGGCCCGCACGGCACGTGGCGCCCTGCCCTGCTGCATCTGGTAAGTCTTGCGCTCGACAATGCGTTTCTGCACAAAGAGCACGGCCCCCACCAAAATCACAGACACAACGGCCAGCACGCTCTGCATGATGGGGTTGCCGCCCATTTCCGACAAGAAGGTCTGGTAGGTGAGCGACGAAAGCACGTCCACGCTGCCGCCGAGAATCATCGGAATGGAGAAGTTGTCCACCGCCAGGGTGAAGACAATCATCGCGTTGATGAGTATGGCCGGCGCAAGCACGGGCAAGGTCACGGTAAAGAAGCGCCGGATATTGCTGGCGCCCAGGTTCACAGCGGCCTCTTCAATCGTGCCGTCCAATGCCTTCAACGCAGCCAGCATGCCGATATACACGTAGGTGTAATCGTTCAGAATGAGGGTGTAAATCATTCCGAACCAGCCGTAGAAGGACGGCAGGTCAATTCCTATGCCTTCCAGAAAGTGGCGCGCCATGCCATTGTTGCCGAGCAACATGAGCCATGCCTGGGAAACAACAATGTCAGGCAGGATGATGGTGGCAAGCGGCAGCAAGGCGACGATACCCTTGCCGGGGAAGTCGTAGCGGGCAACAACATAGGCCAGCGGCGCTCCCAGCGTCAGGGTGCCGATGGTTGCAACGACACCCAGTTTGACCGTATTCCAGAAGGCCTCTACATAGCGGGGCGAGGAAAAGAACGTCTCGAAGCCCTGCAGGCTGAAACGCCCGCTTTCCGGGTCGATGGCGCTTTGATGAAACAGCGATGCAAGCGGCCATACGACGAAGGCCACCAGCACCAGCAAACAAAGCAGTGCGGGAATGAACCAGGGGGACCCCAGTTCTTTGGCAAAAGAGTTACGCATGGTGGTGCTCACGCCTGAACAAGACGGCATTCCGCGCTAAAGCTCACGAACACCGGAGCATTCGGGCCGAGCTGCGGGTCGAGCGCCGCGGGCACATCCACATTCACATTCTGCCCGTCCGCCAGCTTCAGGGCATAGGTTGCCTTGTAGCCCAGGTAGCGGCGATGCAGCACAGTGGCCGGCACCCGTGAAGTATCTTCGGCCGCGGCCTTATGCAGGGCAATATGCTCCGGCCGAGCTGCCAGGCGGCATTGGCCCTCGGGCGCAGTATTGCCGACTCCAAAGCGTGCGCCTGCCAGTTGAACATCACAGGTGTCGCCGGCCTTGCTGACGTTTTCAATGTTAAGCAGATTAGCGGCGCCGATGAAGTCTGCGGCATAGGCCGTGTGCGGGCGCGCATACAGGCCTTCAGGCGTGTCGAGCTGGTCGATGCGACCGTTGCGCAGCAGTGCAATGCGATCCGACATGGAAAGCGCCTCTTCCTGGTCGTGTGTCACGAAGATGGCGGTGATGTTGGATTCCTGTTGGAGTTGACGAATCACGTCGCGCATCTGAATACGCAGCTTGGCATCCAGGTTCGACAGGGGTTCATCCATCAGCAACACACGCGGTTCGATAACCAGGGCGCGGGCCAGCGCCACACGCTGCCGCTGGCCGCCCGACAGTTCTGCTGGATAGCGCTTCGCCAAATGGCCAAGTTCCACACGGTCAAGAATGCGCGCCACTTTATCGGCGATGACGGATGAGGATTGTTTACGAACGCGCAGGCCATACGCCACGTTGTCGTACACAGTCTTGTCGGGGAAGAGCGCGTAGTCCTGGAAGACCATGCCTGTTTCACGCTTGTGTGCGGGCAGGCGGGTAATGTCCGCGCCATCCAGCATCAACCGGCCTTCGTCCGGAATAATGAAACCCGCAATCATGCGCAGCAGTGTGGTCTTGCCACAGCCGCTGGGGCCTAAAAGCGTGAAGAACTCTCCGTGCGCGATATTGAGGGAAAGATGATCGATGATGGTGACATCGCCATAGCGCTTGACGATGCCGTCGATGAATATTTCAGCCATTGCTAGAAAGTAAAAGCCCGTGAAGGCAGGAGACGGCTGAATTGTGACAGAAAAATGACTGGCGTATTGCTACGGAATAAGCAGAAATTCGGCCGGACCCCGGGCGGTATCAACGAGGGACGTTGCGGAATTTTACAGGCAACCGCACCTCGGCTTCAGGCAAGAGCTTCTGTAATGCCTGAAATCCTTCCCACGCCTGCCGGAAATCAGCATAGCGCGCGACCGTTACACCTGCGTTCTTGAAGTGGTCTACATGCAACGGCTGGGGTACAGACTGCCGAAGCGCGTTGCGCGCAACGTCTTCAGAAACTTTGCCAATGCTGATGTCGTTGTTCGACACCCCGACCACATTGTGCATGTCCAGGAGCAACGTGGTCTGGGCGTTCAGGCTGACCGGCAAAACGCGATATTCCGCCTTGCCTATGCGGTAGCTGGGAAGCGTGCCCCATTTTTGCAATTCAGCTTTGCTAAGCCGTTTGCCCGGAGCAGGCGCTTCAGCAGCGGACGCCGGGTTCACCATTCCCAGTGAAGCGCAAAGCAGACCAAATAGAAAAACCTTCTTCATCGCCGTATATCCTGAAAAGGTGAACGCCGTTTACTGAGCAATAATACGTGCAGCCGCGACGAAGCCATATCCATCAAGGTCGATGTCATCATCATCGTCGTCGTCATCGTCATCGTCATCGTCATCGTCATCGTCGAAAATATCGGGATCCGGGCAGGGCGGCGTTGTGAATAGCCTTACAGTCCCGTCCCGGTTGCGCTCACCCACTTCTTTGGTGAGATCGGGGTTGGATGCGATCAGGAAAATCTCCCAGTCCCCTTCACCTTGTTCGCCATAGAAAGCATAACTGCCAAGCGCGTAGTCCACGAAGGTTCCAAGTCCAAACGCCCTGAAGTGGTCGTCGGGCATCTTGAGTATGGACGTCGTACCTGCAGGTGACTTGACCGCGATCCCCACAGCACCCAGGCATACGTTCGCGCCCGACAGGCGCACCTGGAATTGGTCCACCGTTTGTGCCGCGGCGGTGAACTTGCCAAGGGACGTTATGCGTTGATAGGGGAAAGACCGTTCAGTGCGCGGAAAGTCGGCAGGAACGGGAAAGACGGAGTCTGCTCCATCGCCTTCATACCAGTAGGCGACGGGTTGAAATTCCGGAATGATGACATCCCCGCCGCGGCTCAAAACCGGGTTGGCGGCATATTCCTTCGCCAGCGCGACGGCACGTGCGGCGTCGGGCACACCAAAACCATACCAGTCGGAATATTCCAGGCCTGCAGCGTTCACCTGCCAACCCAAGTTGACCGGCGTGTGCATTGCGCCATCAGTGATATCGCCCGCCCCGCCCTGGATTGCGACCACCTGATTGGTGGTGAGATCCATCATGGAACTGTAAGGTTTGTCGCCCCGATACGGAATGCGGTCGAGGTAGTCCGGGTCCACTTTGCGGGCGGACAAGCGGAGAATCTCGCGCACATCGCGCCAAGTTAGATTCGGATTGGCGCTCAGGATCAGGGTGGCTACCCCGGTGATCGTCGGCGTTGCTGACGATGTACCGTTCATGTAGGTGTAGTCGCACTCCGGGTTATCCGGTATTCCGTTGCGCTCGGTTTGTCCCCGAAGAAATGGCGTCCTTTCGGAAGTGTTGCTATAGCCCTGTATGCAGCCGCGCATATCGGTCGAAAAGATGGTCGGGCCATCTTGGCCGTTGGCGCCAGCGCCTTCGCCATAGTTGCCATTCGAGCCTCTTTCCCCGCCGAAGCCCGATACCCATACAACTGGACCGGCGCTGCTGTAGCTGCTGGCTTCTCCCTTCGCGTTGAGCGCCGCTATGGTCACAATATTGGGTTCAAGCGTGAACGGATCGTTCGCCGGGTTGCTGCAATCGTAATAGGCCGGAACGCCAATGCCGCAATACGGTTCGCTAAATGAATTACCCGCTGCCTTGAGGAAGACGGCGCCCTTGCCATCGCGCAGATTCTTCATGCCACGCGGAAGTTGCGGGTCGGTGCTGGGCGACTCGTATGGCTGTGCACCCACATCGTTGCCGTAAGAAGCGTTAAATACGTCAGTCTGGCTGGACCACTCACTATTGCCATAAATGAGGTATTCCGCATTCGGAGCAAACTGGGATTCTATGTAATTGACACCTGCAATACTGGCCAGCGGCGCGATACCCATCACGCCTATCCCGTTCTGCGCTGCGCCGATCATGCCAGCCACAGCTGTACCATGTGCTTCCATTTCCTTGACAGGAATGGGGTCGTTCGTCTCGGTGATGAAGTTCCAGGAACGGCTCCAGTCAGCATTGGCCTGTAGATCTTCGTTGTGAAGGTCTACACCGGAATCGACCACCAATACCTTCACACCCTGGCCCTTGATGCCTTGCCGATGTACCGGCTCCACGTTCAGATCAAGGCCGCCGGCATGGACTTCGGGGTAATCCTTAAACCAGCTGTCTGCATGGTTCAGAGCCCACTGGAAGGTGTAAAGCGGTTCGGTTTCGCCCGTACTGCAAGCGTAAGGTTCAGTGCTGGGGCAGGCGAGGTCAGGGTCTGGGTCTGGAGAATCGCTGTCGCTGCCGCTACAGGCGGTAAGCAACGCTGCAACCAGAAAGACCATACTGGTGTGTATTGGTTTTTTGTTCATGGTCCGTTCGCCCACTGGCAAGCAGCGCCCAGCGAGATACTTTACGTTTCAATTGAAACGTATTTTGCACGGTTTTTGTCCATTTGTGAGCAGTTTTAGTAGATTTATTAGGGTATCTCCTTGTGCCGGATAATCTCCTGGGTCAACCACTCAATCGGTCCACTTTCCAGCACTGCGCCCAGCTTCACGGCTTCTTTGGGCATGCCGTAAACCACACAGCTCGCTTCGTCCTGCGCCAGGGTTCGTGCACCGGCTTCCAGCATGAGTTTCAAGCCACGCGCGCCGTCGTCTCCCATCCCGGTCATGATGATGCCCAGCGCGTTTGAGCCAGCGCACTGGGCAACGGAGCGGAACAGCACATCCACCGACGGCCTGTGACGGTTGACGAGCGGGCCGTCGCGTACGACGACCTGATAATGAGCAGCCTGACGCTTGAGCAACATGTGACGACCGCCTGGGGCAATCAATGCCAAGCCGGGGCGTAGACGATCGCCATCGCAGGCTTCCCGCACTTCAATCTGGCAAATCTCATTGAGACGTTTGGCGAACGACGCAGTGAACTTTTCCGGCATGTGCTGCACGATCACGATGCCGGGCGCGGTGCGCGGAAGATCGATCAGTAAGTGTTCCAGGGCCTGCGTGCCCCCCGTGGAGGTACCGACAGCGACTATGCCTTTTGCAGTGCTCCAGGGCCTCATGCCGCTTGCCTGCGGATGGATGGCAGGACGCTCGCTGCCCGCTGGCGGGGTATTTGGAGCATGTATGCCGTGCGACTCGACACTCGGAGGCTGCATGTCTGCAGGTTGACTGGTCGCCGATGCCACAGCACCACGCAAAGGTGTACCTGCCGACCTTCTCATCTTGCGGGCATTGCCCATTGCCGCAGCCCGGACGGCGCCTGCGATCTCGGCAGCGGCATCTTCCATCAGAAAACGTTTCACACCGCTGCCTGGCTTGCCCACCACTGCCATCGCACCCGCCGACAGTGCGGCCATGGACGTTTCCGCCCCTCTCTGAGTCAGAGAGGAACAGATAACCACCGGCGTGGGGCGTTCAGCCATGATCTTCTTCAGAAAGGTCAGGCCGTCCATGCGCGGCATCTCGACGTCCATCAGGATGACGTCGGGCCACTGACGCTTCATGCGCTGCATGGCAAAAAGCGGGTCTGCGGCCGCACCGATAACCGTGATGTCAGGTTCTTTTTCCAGCAGGGCCGTCATGACCTGACGCACCACGGCGGAATCGTCGACTATGAGCACGTTGATCTTTTTCTGCATGTCAGCTGCGCCCAGGACGCCCCGGTCTCCTGTATATCGAGGGTTTGACAGTTTCCAGGCCGTTCACCACGCCATTCAGGCTTTCGGAATGCCCGACAATGAGATACCCGCCGGGTCGCAATGCTCCCATGATGCGCGTGACTACTTCGCGCTTGGTTTCCGGGTTGAAATAAATAAGGACGTTGCGCAGAAAGATAAGGTCGAATTCACCAATCGACGGGAGCGCTTGATTCAGGTTGATCTGCCGGAGCATCAAACGCTTACGCAATTCCGGTCGAACGAGGAACGTTCCATCTTGCGAGTTCACGCCCTTCAGGCAAAAGCGCGACAAGTACTCGGGCGGAATGTGGTGGGTGCGATCCAGCAGATAATGGCCTTTGCGAGCACGCACCAGCATACGGTGGCTGATGTCCGACCCCAGCAATTCCCAGCCGCCCTCCATGCCCAACACATCGGCAAACAGCATGGCCAGGCTATACGGCTCTTCCCCCGACGAACAGGCAGCGCTCCAGCAGCGCACCGCCCTGCCCCGACTCAAGCCGGGCAGGACATGGTTGCGAACGAAATCGAAATGACGCGGCTCACGGAAGAAGTACGTTTCGTTGGTGGTGAGCAGATCGATGGTCAGCTGACGTTCTTCAGGATGCTCACCACTGTTGATCAGCTTCAGGTAGTCGCCAAAGCTGTTCAGCTCCCAATAATGCAGACGCTTGGCCAGACGGGATGACACCAGGGCACGCTTGGTCGGCGCCAGGCTGATGCCGGTGATGTCCAGCAGCAGTTCTTGAAACTGCCTGAACTCCGCGTCCGAAATCGACCAGGTCTGGCGCCGGATATTCATCAACCTGCTTCCGCGACGCTGCTGTGGCCTTCCCAGCCGTGTTCAGTGTTTCGCAGCAAGGCGAGGTCCGAGGTGGAAAGCACTTTGTCGGGGTTCAAGATGATGACGAACCTGTCATTGAATTTGCCCATGCCTTCAATGAAATCAGAACGTATGCCTGCACCGAAAGCGGGTGGCGGTTCAATCTGATCTTCTTCGATTTCCACTACGGCATTGACGGCGTCCACCACTAGGCCGATGTCCTGGCTCCCGTCTTCATCAGCGACTTCAACAATGATCACGCAAGTACGGCGTGTGCGCTGAACAGGCTGGCGACCAAACCGCGCGGACAAGTCCACCACCGGCACCACGGATCCCCGCAGATTGATAACCCCGCGAACGAAGCTTGGCATCATTGGCACGACAGTGACATGTCCGAATTCGATGATTTCCTTGATGGCAAGAATGCCCATGGCAAAGGTTTCATCGCTCAGCAAGAAAGTCAGGAACTGTCGCCTTTCCAGCGTTTCAGCCGCAGTCTGAGCGGCGCCGTGGCGCCTGTTGGAAACAGGGTTTGCCTTCATGTCTGTTCCTCAGAAGCGGACGAATTCCGACTCGTCGATGTCGATCTCGTCGCTGCTGCCGGGCTTGGCGCGCAGTTTGGCCAACGCAGCGGTTTTCTTTACTGGCTTGGCTTCAACCGGTTGTGCCGATGCTGTAGTGCGCAGTTTGAAGAACTCGACGGCCTGTTGCAGCTGCTGGGCCTGGCTGCTCAGCTCTTCAGCCGTGGAGGCCAGCTCTTCGGAAGACGAAGCGTTCTGCTGAGTGATCTGGTTGAGCTCGGACATGGCCGTGCTGATTTGCGCTGCCCCTTCGGTTTGCTCAACGCTGGCCGCAGCGATTTCCTGCACCAGCTCAGACGTCTTGTTAATGGACGGCACGATTTCCTTCAGCAGCGCACCGGCCTGTTCCGCCACTTCCACGCTGCTGGAAGCGACTTCGCTGATTTCCTGTGCTGCCACCTGGCTGCGTTCAGCCAGTTTTCGCACTTCCGCCGCCACCACGGCGAAGCCCTTGCCATGTTCCCCCGCCCGGGCTGCCTCGATCGCTGCATTGAGCGCCAACAGATTGGTCTGATAGGCGATATCGTCAATGATGCCGATCTTGTCGGCGATACTCTTCATGGCAGCCACGGTCTGCTCCACTGCCTGGCCGCCCTGTGTGGCGTCCTGTGCAGCCTTGGAGGCAATGCTGTCCGTCACGCGGGCGTTTTCCGTGTTGCGGTCGATGGACGCAGCGGCCTGTTCCACTGTGGCAGCGGTTTCTTCGACGCTGGCTGCTTGTTCGTTAGTGGCCTGAGCCATGGTTTGCGCGGTGGCGCTGACTTCTTCGGAAGCACTGGAGAGCGTTTCAGCCGTGCTGCGAATATCGCCCATGACCTGGTTCATCTTCACCAGCGAATCGCGCATGGCAGCTAGCAACTGGCCAGTTTCGTCACGGGATTTCACATCCACCTGGACGGTCAGGTCGCCGGCGGCCATCGACTGAGCAACGTCCACTGCACGGTGCAGCGGGCGCGTAACACTGCGGGTGGCGATAAAGGCGATCAGCAGGGCCAGCACGACGGCGGCACCGGAGAGGGACAGCACCAGGGTACGCGCTTCAACATAGTCGCGTTGTGATTGCGCAGCGAGCTCGTCCATCTTGCGCGACTGTGACTGCAGGAAGTCTTCTACTGCTCCGAAGAAGGCTGACTGCCTTGTACGGGTTTCCGTGAGCAGCAGCAGCATGGCTTCATCTTCACGATTATGCGTGGCCAGCTGGTAGAGTCGGCTAATCGAAGCGGCGTAGGGTTCCCGCGTTTCGGCGATACGCTTCAGGCCCTCAGCGTCTTCCACCGTGTCGCTTACCTTGTTGAGCTGTTCCAGTGTCTCAGTGATGGTGTCGCGCTGTTGAAGCAGCCTTGAGTACTCGTCTTTGATGAGTTCCTCATCGCGGTTGGCAAGCAGAATATTGCGGATGGTACGTGCCTGGATATTCACTGCATCCACGATTCGATTAGCCATCACCGTTTTGGCATAGCGGTTCAGGGTCAGCTCTTCTATGCGGCTGTTGAGCGCGTCCATGCGCGTAAGCCCAACGTAGGCAATGCCTACCAATATCAGGGTGATCAGCCCGAAGCCCAGGCCCAGGCGCGTACCGATCTTCATGTTCTTGAACATAGTGTTGACTCAGATTTGTCGAAAGAATTGAATGCCGTGCAACGGTTAATGACGTTCGGCGGTGTGTGAGGTGTCGTGCAGGCGTTCGCCATCAATAGCCTGCGCAACGAGGGAAGGTACGTCGAGAATCAGGGCCACTTCTCCGCTGCCCAGAATGGTGGAGCCACTGATGCCCCTGACTTTGGAGAAGAGCTTGCCCAGCGGTTTGATGACGGTCTGGAATTCGCCCAGCAACTCGTCTACAACCAGGCCGACTTTGTGGTCACCCGCATGGACGACGATGATGTTTTCGCGCCGGCCCGGGGTACCGCCGATACTGAACTGGTCGCGCAGCCGCATGAAGGGCAGCACTTCGCCACGCAGGTTGAAATAGCGTCGACCGTCTGCCACTTGGGACGCTTCGGGCGTCATTTCCATGCACTCAAGGACTGCATCCAGCGGCACCACGTAAGAGGACCCTCCAACCGAGGCAAGAAAGCCGTCGATAATTGCAAGGGTCAATGGAAGACGCACGCGTACGGTGGTACCCAGGCCTTCTTCGCTATCAAGGTCGACCGTGCCGCGCAAGGCTTCAATATTCTTGCGCACCACGTCCATGCCCACTCCGCGTCCCGACAGGTTGGTCACGCTATCTGCGGTCGAGAATCCCGGCTCGAAAATCAGGTTGCAGACTTCTCTGTCGGTAAGCGCGTCGCCCGCGCGAATCACGCCGCGCTCAATAGCCTTGGCGCGAATCTTGTCTACGTTCAGTCCCCCGCCGTCATCACTGACTTCAATGACGATGTTGCCGGAGTCGTGATAAGCATTGAGGCGCACCACACCCTGCGCAGGCTTTCCCCGGGCCAGGCGCGTGGTTTCAGACTCAATGCCATGGTCGATGGCATTGCGCACCAGGTGGGTCAACGGGTCGCCGATTTGTTCCACCACCGTCTTGTCCAGCTCGGTGTCGGCACCCTGGATCTCCAAGACAATGTCCTTGCCGAGCTCTTCGCTGACATCACGCACTACGCGCTGGAAGCGCTTGAACGTCTCGCCGATTTCCACCATACGAAGGCCCAGGGCGCCCTCGCGGATGTGCTCGATATAACCGTTGATACTGGCAGTTGCTTCCTGCAGGGCTGCATTGCCGAACTGTCGGGCAAGCAAAGCACCCGAGGCGCCGGCGATGACCAATTCACCCACCAGGTTGATCAGCTCGTCGAGCTTTTCGGCATTAACGCGAATGAAGCGGGCGGGCTTGCCGCTGGATGCCTTGGCCCGAGCTCCGTGCGCTGCGGCGCCGGTAGCCTCCGCTGCCGGCAATGCCTGACCGGCTGAGCCGGTAGCGGAGTCTTCTGCCACTGCCACTGCCACTTGGCTGTCTGTGGGCGTGTCGCCCTGCGAGCTGCTGGACTGCCGCGCGTGGTTCAGCGGTGTAATGCTCAGCGCGCAATCGTCGCGCACGAACTCGAACACGTCTTCGATCGTCTGACGGTCGTTTACGCCGGACACCGTCATGTTGAAGCCCAGATAGCAGGCTTCTGCATCCATGCGTTCCAGGCCGGGCAAGCGCTCAGCGTCCATGCACACGTCCTGAAGCTGACCAACAGTGCCGAGATAGCGAATAAAAGACACCGGGTCCAGGCCATTGCGAAGTACGTCCTGGCCGAACTGCACGCTCACCTGCCATACGCCGCCAGCCCCCTCTTCAGATGCGGGCAGGGAAGACGTTGTCATGGGAAGCGGACTCGGTGTCGCCATTTCCGGCTCAGCAATCTCGAGGAACGGCTGCAGCTGCTCCAGCAGATGGCATCCCTGCTGAGACTGTGCGTGGCTCAGCTCGGCCCCACCTTCGGCAACACTTTCGATGAGGACAGCCATGTGATCAGCACAGGCCAGCATGACGTCGATCAACGTCTTGCTTGTGGCGAGCTCGCCTTCGCGCAAGCGGTCCAGCACGTTTTCCACCACATGGGTGAATTCAACGATGGCATCCAACCCGAACAGGCCGGCCGAGCCCTTGATGGTGTGTGCTGCGCGGAATAGCGCGTCAATCTGCTGCTGATCATTGGGCGCGCACTCCAAATTCAGCAGGCTTGCTTCCATTTCTTCGAGCAGACCGCGGCTTTCGGCGATATAGGTCTGCAGGGCCAGTTCCATGCTCATGCGCTGGCCTCCAGCATTGTGCCGGCCGCGGGAAGGCCCGGCTGCAGGTTAAAAAAATCGTGCAGGTTTAAAAGCTGCACGATGTCCTGAATGGCGGGGCTGGGTGAAAGGAATCGGACTTCCCGCCCAGCCTGAACACCGTCGCGCCTGAGCTGCACCAGCAGTTGCAGGCCCGCGGTATCGATGTCTTCCACGCCGGAGAGGTCCAGCTCAACGTCAGTGCCGGCCTGCATCACCAGGCGAAGGTGGCCTGCGTTGTCGGCGGCGGTATAGATGGTGAGGTCAGCGCCCGCCTTGACGTGGCAGCTGCCGTACTTGGTTTGACTGATGATCATCACTAACCCTTAGGGCATGACCAGCTTTGCCACCGCCGCCAGCATCTGGGCCGGCTGGAAGGGCTTGACCACCCACGCCTTGGCGCCTGCAGCCTGACCCTCGCGCTTCTTGTCTTCCTGGGATTCCGTCGTCAGCATGATGACCGGCGTGAAACGGTACGCCGCCAGTTTTTTCATTTCTTTGACGAATGTGATGCCGTCCATATTGGGCATGTTCACATCGCTGATGACCAGGTTCACCTTCTTGCCATCGAGCTTGGTGAGTGCGTCGCGCCCATCACAGGCTTCGATCACGTCATAACCTGCGCCTTTCAGGGCAATGCTGACAACTTGCCGCAGCGAAGCGGAATCATCCACGATCAGGATGGTCTTTTTCATGTTGAGCTTCCTAGAAGAAGGTGATTTCCGAGGCGTTGCTGACGGCCAGCTGGCGGCCTGCGTGGTTGTCGCGCTGTTCCATGGTGGTGTAAGTGGTGCTCAGGTGTTCCAGCCAGGCTTGCGTGTCGATTTCGGGCAGAGGCAGGCCGTCGGCGGCCCGCCATTGGCGCTGCTCTAGATACGTGTGCAGGCGGTCCAGGTCGTTGCACACATGAGTGAGAATCTGAGAAACACGATCCTGGAACTGCAAAGAAACCAACACATTGTCGATTTCCGCGCGAATGGCTTCGCTTTCAGTGCGCAGAATGTTGCCCGATTCGGAAAGCTTGCCGGCTGTCGATTCAAATCCCTGGAGCACGTGAGCGATGGTGCGTTCTGCCCCTTCTGCCACGGTAGCTTCCTGACGGGCGTCTTCATCGGTGCGGGCAACTACTTCTGAAATTGATTCATTGAAGGCATCGACCTTGGCCGTGATCTGCCGCGCGGTTTCGGCCGACATGTTCGACAGTTTGCGCACTTCCGCCGCCACCACTGCAAAGCCACGGCCGGCCTCCCCGGCGCGTGCCGCCTCAATCGCCGCATTGACCGCCAGCAGGTTCGTCTGTGCTGCGATGCGCGATACATCGCCGGCCATTTCCTTCAGTTCTTCGGTGAATTGCGACAGAGTGACGATCTGTTCCTTCATGGCCACCATGGTCTGCACTGCGGATTTCAGAGAGGAACCGATCTCGTTGAGCGCGCCCTGGCTCGCGTCAAGCAGCCCCACCATGCTCTGGTTCTCGCCGTCGTCGCTGGTCGTTACGGCCGTCGAAAGCTCAACTGAAGCCTGCAGACGCTGGCTCAGGTCGGCAAAGCGGCTGGTGAGCGAAACAATCGCTTCCTCAGTCTGCACCCTGCCGGTTTCCACCTGTTTGAGCCAGATGGGCAGCACCTGCACACATAGGTCCTCGAGCTGAGCGTCGTTGCTCTCGAGTTCCAGCACATGCTCGTCGCTTCTGCGCTGACGCAGCGTTGCCCACAGTATGCACAGCACACCGACGACTACCGCAGCCACGCCATACCAGAGCCGGTCCTCACCTGGAGCGAAAGCGAGTGCGGCCCCCGCAAAGGCGGCCACCACGGTCGCAGCGGGGCCGGAGAACAGCCTGGAGAGCAGGCCTTTGCGCGGCGCCTCGTTGGAGGACTCGTAAGAGACGGACACCGAGAGGTTGCCGCGGCCCTCCGACGGAGGCGCGGATGCGTGCATGTAATCAGGGGTCATTGGGGAGCGCTAGATGTCTGTAGTGATGCGAAAGACGATAGGGTGGGCGCGAGGGCTCGCTAAAAGCGGTTCGGAAACGGTGTAAACGCTGCGTGTACTGGGGTTAACGGCAACGTGTCAAAAAGGTTTAGGTCCAACCAACGGCTATCTGTCAATGAGGGATATCTATTAAACGAGAGCGCATTGTGGCTAGGAATTTTAGGGAAACTGCACGGCGCGAAAAGGGCGGTCAAGCCCGAGAATTGGCGGTAATCGGAGGCGTTTGTTAATTTCGTGCGCCAAGACTGCGCAGGCTAGATGCACTGTCATGGTGCGAGGCAGCTTTTCCACCGTCTTCCAATGAACTTGACGCTTAAAACATCAAGCTGATTTCGGCATGCTTATTGCGTGTAACAAAGCATCACAAGAAGAGGACGACATATGCCAGCGAGCAGCCCATCGGCCCCGCCGATTCAGACCTTTCTGCCTTACATGCATGACGTGGCGCGCTACCAGCGCGCACTACATGACCTGGCGCTTTCCTGGCGCCTCATCGAAGCAACCACACGAATCAGTGTAGGCAAAGACGCCACCTGCATCCTGCCGACGATTGAAGGCGCCCGTCACCACTTTGACGAGCTGGAGAGGAAGCTGATCAGCAGCCTGGTCGAGGAAAAGCTCAGCGGCGTGCTAAGAGAACTTAGCGCCAAAGCGCTTTACATTGTTGACCTGGTTGTCCGCAACCTATACGAGCGAACTGCCGACGTAGCGTTCCTGGCGACTGATCCAGCAATCAGCCGCTACATGGAGCGGGCGCAAACGACCGATACCGAGGACCAGCTCATTCGCGAACGTTTACGCGCCTACCAGCGCAAATACACCGTGTACGACGGCATTGCCCTGTTCGCACCGGATGGCACCTTGAGGGCAGGTGTCAGTACGGCCGGGCCATTGCCCGAACACTGCCCCGATGCCTTCATCCAACAGGCCCTGCAGCAGGACGGGTATGTTGAAATCTTCACTCCAGACAGCAGTCTGCAGCCATGGAAACGTGAAAGCCTGATTTATTGTCATCGCATCATGGGCCCGAAATCTGACACAGCTGTCGGGACCTTATGCCTGTGTTTTGACTTGGAGGACGAGATGCGCGGAATCTTCGCGTCGCATCGCGATCCCTCCTCGCGCTATAACATGCTGCTTCTTTCCGAAGATGACCATTGCATTGCCGCCGCAGACCCGGCCTGGGTGCCACCTGGCGCCAAAGTTCCCGCCAATGCGCAGGCTGACGGCCGCCTGGAAATGTATGCGGGGCGCCTATATTTGATTGCCACTCGCGCAGCCACCGGCTACCAGGGCTATCCTGGCCCTGCAGGTTGGCGCGGTCAGGTAATGATTCCGCTGGACACAGCGTTCTCCTTCTTTCATCAGCTGCCTTCCACCGGATCCACCCGACGGCTGCAGCAAGCGGAACAAATGTGCCCGCCCCTTCAGGACATTGTGACGGCTGCCGAAACCATTCGACGGGTGGTGTGGAATGGGCAAGTTATATCCGGCGCACTGAATTCCCAGGTCGCAGAAACGTCGGAAACGGCATTGTGGGATGCCCGCATTGGTACCGCTGTATCGGGGGGAGACGCTCTCCGGCTGCAGGCTGTGTTGGATCAGATCAGCGACACCGGGGCGCGTAGCGACGCCATGTTTCAGGACGCCGTGCGAGAACTTTACGACACTGTGCTGGGCTTCAATATGCAGGACGCCGAATTCATTGCACGGCTGATGGTCGACCTGCTTGACCGCAATTTGTATGAGCGCGCAAACGACTGTCGATGGTGGGCGTTGTCGCCTGATTTGCGCGACGCGCTACACACGAACAATGCTGCGGCAATTGAACGCGCCAGGCAGACACTGCAGCATATCAATAGTCTATATACCGTCTATACATCGATTGTGCTGTATGACTTGGAAGGAGCGGTGGTTGCAGCATCGCGCCGAGATGCTTCGGGCTCGCTGCCCGACACGCCAGTTTCCCACGAGGTAGTGCAAGGCGTCAGTCGTCTCGGCAGCGAAGACGCTTATGTGGT
>JAJUJD010000202.1 GCA_029267315.1 Alcaligenaceae bacterium | reverse complement strand
TTTTACGGGGTAATTTCCAGATAGACGGTCTGCACAGACGGCTTCATCACCCCTGCGAACCATAAGGAACACCGTATCACCCACGTCGTCCGCAATACGAACCAAGGTGGGACGACACAAAGCGGGGAGATCCAAGGTTTCAGAAGCGGCTGACCCCATTTCGGACACCAGAGGCCCGAACTGATACTTCCGCTTTTCCGGGTTGAACGCCAGTACTTGTTCCTGCGCCAAACACTTCAAGATCCGATGCGCTGTCGTGCGGTCAATACCCGTGGCTGCCGCAAGTTCGACCGCGGACGCGCCCCTTTTACTGAGCGGCACCAAAGCCCGTAGTAGAGCTACCACCCTTTGGACGCTCTGTGTTCCTTGTGTCGGTTTGTTCTGTTGGCTTTCATTCATCGTCATTTCAATTGTTCACATTATGCACTCTAATTTTGCGCAACTACTGGGCTTAAGACCTTCTCACCAATAGAATTCGCAAACAGCACAAGGGTTATTTGTGCACATTATGCCAAATCACAGGTCCAGGAGACAAACTTGAAAGCGTTCAAAATCTTGTCCGCGATGGCTATGGCGTCGCTTTGCTTTACCTCCCCTGCCCAAGCAGACACTTATCCTTCGCAAGCAATCCGTCTGGTTGTTCCCTATGCCGCGGGTGGCACCAGCGACACAATCGCGCGCCTTCTCTCGGACCGCATGGCATCCGCACTGAAGGTACCCGTCGTCGTGGAGAACCGTGCTGGTGCGGGTGGGAATATCGGCACTGAGCAGGTTGCGCGCGCAAAGCCCGATGGCTACACCATGCTGATGGGCGTCGTGGCAACCCATGGCATTAATGCAAGCCTGTACAAGAACATCGGCTACGACCCAGTCAAAGACTTCGAGCCGGTCACACTGATCGCTTCCACACCAAGTGTTGTGCTGGTACACCCGAGCGTCCCGGCAAACTCCGTACAAGAGCTGATCGACTACGCAAAAAAGAACCCAGGCAAGCTCAATGTCGGCTCATCGGGTAACGGCAGCTCTCATCACTTGGCAGGAGAACTGTTCAAATCGATGACCGGCGTCGACATGATGCACATTCCGTACAAGGGCACGGCAGCAGCGCAAGTCGACCTGATTGCTGGCGAAATCCAGGTGCTGATTGACACGCTTCCCGGCGCAATGCCCCATTTGAAATCCGGAAAGGTGCGGGCGCTGGCAGTAACCAGCCCAGAGCGCGACCCTGCCCTGCCGGACCTGCCCACCGTGGCTGAAGCGGGTGTTCCCGGCTACGAAGTGGGATCCTGGTACGGCTTGCTCTTCCCTGCAGGCACTCCCAAAGACATCGTGCAACGGATGAACTCGGTGGTGGTAGAGATTGTGAATACCCCGGAAATTAAGCAGCGACTGATCGACAATGGCGCCACACCTGTCGCCAATACGCCAGAGGAATTCGCCGCGCATATCAAGAGCGAGCTGAAGAAATGGGCGGAAGTCATTCGCACCGCAGGTGCCGCCGTCGACTGATTTCGTCTAATACCGGGAGAACAGGATGAAGATTTTGCAGGACGGCGATTGCGCCATCTATATGATCGGGGGCGGCGGCATGGGCGTGTCGCATCCGACTGATGCCCACATCTACCTCGTAGACGGCGGAACCGAAGCAGCCCTTATCGATGCAGGCAGCGGAATACAGCCAGAATGGATGTTGAATAACATTCGCGAAGATGGAATTCCCGCTGAGAAGATCCGCCATATCCTTCTCACCCATTCGCATTGGGACCATGCGCGCGGATGTGCTTGGTGGCAACGAGAAACCGGCGCGCAAATTCATGGCCATCCGCTTGCCTGCGACGTGGTGGAGCGCGCTGACTGGTCCCATTCGCACATTGCCCGCCGGGGAGCGGTGTCCGAACCCGCTGCCACACACCGACGCCTGGCAGAAGGCTCTCAAATTCAGATAGGACAGCTGGAGCTGCATACCGTCTACACACCCGGCCATAGCCCCGATTCCATTTCTTTCTTCACGCAGTTCGGTGATCGCAAAGTGCTATTCAGCGGCGATACGGTCTTCGCGGAGGGTGGACACGGAACCCTTTCGGCGGCTACCGACTTTAAGCAGTTTCTCGAATCAGTGAGAAAGCTTGCAGCCTTGAAAGTGGACGTGCTACTGCCCAGTCACAAGCACTTCGTGCTTTCCCGAGCGGACCGCCATATTGCCCTTCTCGAAAAGAAGCTCTCTTCCACGTGGACCCGTATGGACTACAACCGTGTCCCATTCTTCCCCACATGGTGGCTGGAGCATGACGAAACCCTTTATAACGACGCCTTGAACACTCATGAAGAACGATAAGCTTGTTGGCCTGATAGGCCTGGGAAACGCAGGCCGCGCCCTGGCTACACCTTTGCTCGAACAGTACAACATACTGGCCTATGACCGTAACCCTGCGCGGTTGGACGCCTTCACGCAAATGGGTGGCCAGGCGGCTGCCAATGTTCGCGAAATTGCCGAGCGCTGCGAAATCATCCTGCTGTCTCTCCATACACCGCAGGCCTCACGCGCAGTCGTAGAGGAATTGGCAAGCGCGGATCTTCAGAACCGCCTTATCATAGAAACCAGTACGGTCGCACCTTCTGATATCGAATGGATGGCCAACTTTTTACAACCGCTCGGTGCGAGCCTAATTGATTCCGCCATTGTTGGCGGAATACAGCGGCTCGCCGCTGGCAATACCACTTTCCTGGTGGGCGCATCAAGCTCGGATTATGAGCGCGCGCGCCCAATTCTCGAATTGGCCGCTGAAGAAATTTTCTACTTGGGTGACATTGGTAGCGGCATGCGCGCCAAGCTGGTTAACAATGCCGTGGCCCATACCACCATGGTGATGCTGATCGAAGGTGCAGCCCTAGCGCGCAAGGCTGGGGTGCCCCTGAATGTGTTCTATACACTGATGAAGAAGGAATCGGGCTTGACCCGCCCGCTGACTCACCGCTTCGGGGAGCGCATCCGCAATCAGAATTTCGAAGGTGGGATGCCCACGGATAATGCAAGGAAAGACTCCGCACTCATTCTGGATCTCGCCTATGAGTTAGGAGTGCCCGTCTTCACCATGCAAGCCTCCCACACCGTATATGACATTGCCCAGGCATCCGGTCTGGGGCAACAGGATTACGCGTCCATTTCCAAGCTCTGGGAGCAATGGCTGGGCATCAGCCTGGAGTACGGTGATGACGACTGAGACATCGGTATCGCCGATCTACTTTGATTATCTCGATCAGATTGCTAACCTCGAACTGAAGAATAAACCTGCCCAGCAGGGAGGCACCGCTATCCGCTACCGGATAGCCCGGGAACAGCAGGGCGATACTGCCCTGTGTGGTTTGATCTCCCAGAGCTTTTTGAAGCAGGAGAGTAAAAAGCCGGTCATACTCGTTACTGGAACCGGTAATCCCGTTTGGCTGCCAGAAGGGGAAACCGACGGCCCTTCTGGCGTCGCCATCCTGGCACGCGCCTTTGCCTCCATCGGCATACCAAGTTGCATTCTGGCTGAGGAACGCTTTCTGCCCGGCGTCCTCGCATCCGTACGGGCGGGCGGAATGCCTATCCTCTCAGAAGAGTCCTGGTTGAAGAGAACTAACGGAGCATGGTGTCAGCCTTTCCCTACCGGCGCCAAGGCTGCATTACCGTTCATCGAGTCTTTGCTCTCCCGCCCTCACGGATGGTCAGGTGTCTTCTTCATAGAAAAACCCGGTCCCAGCGTGGAAGGCTGCTTTCACAACAGTTCAGGTGTGCCAAAAGATCCGGAATGGGTTGGCCACGCTCACATGCTGGCAGATGCCGCGCGTCAGCAAGGAGTGTTGACGGTAGGGGTCGGCGACGGCGGCAACGAAATTGGCTTTGGTGTGATCCGCGAAGCGCTCTATCACGCGCATCCCCAACGGTTCAAGTGTCAGTGCGGTTGCGAGACAGGATTGTTGGACGGCACCATTGTGGATTATCTCTTTCCATGCTCGGTGTCGAATTGGGGCGCCTATGCGTTAGCCGCTGCTCTAGCTTTACACCAAGGCAGATCGCACATCCTGCCCCAATGGCCGGAGATTGAAGCAAGTATCCGGGCACCACTCGATCATGGCGCCTTCGACGGTTATACCGGGATGGCAATGCCAAGCGTTGATGGTGTTTCCTTGAAGGCGAATCGCTCGGTCTATCATTTGTTCGAAGAGGTCGTACAGCTCGCTTCGTTTGGATAAGCGAAATAGGATCAATCGCACGCGGTAACAGGCAGACGGCGAGCGCGTGAATCCCGGCTACCAAAGTAAAAGGCCGACCCTGATGTTTCAAAAGGATCGGCCTTCGCTGAACGCTCTACTTCCTCGCCGAACTGGCGAGGGGAACGATCAGAGTACTTGAATGTTTGACGCCTGCGGGCCTTTCTGCCCTTGCGTCGCAACAAACGAAACTCGCTGGTTTTCTTCTAAGCTTTTATGACCGGAGCCTTGAATTTCGCTGTAGTGCGCAAAGAGGTCCTTGCCACCCGACTCGGGCATGATGAAGCCGAAGCCCTTGTCGTTGTTGAACCACTTTACGATACCGATTTCTGTTTTCAATGTAAGTCCTAAGTTTTGGAAGGGAACGATATCCCCACCGCCACTATGGGGCATGCGCAGAGATATAGCCAGCGCTGTTACCAAAGAAACATTCCCCCGGACTACTGGAATCCTCCCGGCAAGGCCCTCCGTGCACAGTGGCATCGCCACGCCTCCTATACTGACCACGACGTACAGGCAGCACTCGCGGATGCGCACACAGTCAGGCTCCGATTCTCAGCCTGAACGGATTGGGCAAACGAAAACGGCAACAAGGTCATAGCCCGGTTGCCGTTAACATTCAAAAAAACTGGCGGACAGGGTGGGATTCGAACCCACGGTACGCTTGCACGTACGCCTGATTTCGAGTCAGGTACATTCGACCACTCTGCCACCTGTCCGCGATTCTCCGCTTTTCGCGAAGACGGAAACTATAGCAGATTTTCCTCCTA